>NZ_DASTXI010000081.1:0-5664 GCF_035758555.1 Sphingomonas sp.
TATCGACCGCTGGATGCAACGGCCGGTGCTGGAGGCGGTGCAGAAGCTGAAGCCGCTGGCCGCCGAAGCCGGGCTCACGCTTGGCCAATTCGCGCTGGCCTGGGTGCTGAAGGAGCCGAACGTCGCCTCCGCGATCGTCGGCGCCAGCCGCCCCGAGCAGCTCGAGGAGAATGCCGCCGCCTCGGGCGCGACCGTCGATCCGGCGCTGTTCGCTGAAGCAGAGCGGATCGCGGCGGAAGGGCTGAGCGCCGCGCGAACATGAACGCCATATGAATGGGCTTGCGTCCGGACGCAGGCCATTTCACAACCTTGTAAATGCAGCGTCCGCTCTCACCCGTCGATCTTCGCGCGCTCCAGGGCGTTCACGCCCAGTTCCAGTCCGGCGACGCGCTCGGCGCCGTCCACCGGTTCGACGCGCTGCCGGTCCATGTCCGCGACCATCCGAACGGACTGTATCTGCAGGCACTGCTGCTGAGAGCCTTCGGCCGTCTGCCCGAAGCGCGGCAAAGCTTCGAGGCGGCGCTTCAACTCGCGCCAGACCATGCCGCGCTTTGGCAATGCTATGGCACCCTGCTCGACGATATGGGCGAAGGCGAAAGCGCGGTCGAAGCGCTGCAGAAGGCGACAGGGCTCAGGCCCGACCACAATGACGGCTGGATCGACCTGGGCATCGTCGCGACCAATGCCGGCCGGTTCGACATTGCGGAGGCTGCGCTGTCCCGCGCAATCCGCGCGGCCCCGGCGGTCGGGCGCGGCTGGGCGGCGCTGGGGCTGCTTGAGCGGCAGCGCGGCAATGTGGAAACCGCGGAGCAGGTCTATCGCCGTGCGATCGCGATCGATGCCGATGACCTGCGCAGCCGCCACAATCTGGTGACCTTGCTGCGGCAGGAAGACAGGGCTGAGGACGCGCTCGAGGAAGCCGACCAGGCGCTGCGCCAAGGCCCGGTGCCGCCCGAGACGGCGACGCTACGGGCGCATCTGCTCGCCGATGTCGGCCGCCACGAAGAAGCGGTTGCCGAGTACCGCAATATCGTCGGCCAGGTTCCCGAGCAGATCGACGCGCATGAGACGCTGGCGCTGCTGCTGCCCCAGCTCGGAGCCGGGTCGCAGGCGCTCGATGCCTATCGCGCCGCGCTGCGAGCCCGGCCGAAATCGATCCCGCTCTGGGGATCGGCGCTTCGCACGGCATTTGCGGTGCGCGACTATGTCCAGCTGGCCGCCTGGGCGCAGGACGCAGAAGCGCAGATCGGCGCCTTTCCGGAGGTGCGGATCGCCCGTGCCGGCGCATTGTCGCGGTTGGGCAATCACACGCTGGCGATCGACATGCTGCGGCAGGTGCTGGCGGATCAGCCCGACCACGAGTCCGCACACCAGCATCTGTCCCACTGCCTGCTGGCCGCGGGGGATGCGCGGGCGGCGGAAGCGCATGCGCTCCGCGCGACGGAGATCGATCCGCTCGACCAGGCACCTTGGGCATTACTGACGGTGATCTGGCGGCTGCTCGGCGATCCCCGCGAGGCCTGGCTCGCCGATTACGAGCGGCTGGTGATGTCCGTCGATCTGGATGCCGCACCGGGCTTCTTCGACGAGTTCGCCGATCGCCTGAACGCGATGCACGTGATGCGCGAGCATCCCGCGGAACAGTCGCTCCGGGGCGGCACGCAGACCAGGGGGAACCTGTTCGACAAACGGGACCCGCTGATCCAGCGGCTGATCGCGCAGGTCCGGACCGGAGTGCAACGGCGGCTTCGCGAACTGCCGCAGGATCCCGCCCATCCGTTCCTGTCGCGCAATACCGGCAATATCGACTTCGCCGGCTCCTGGTCGGTGCGGCTGCGCAGCGACGGTTTCCACATCAACCACATGCACCAGCGCGGCTGGATGAGTTCGGCGCTGTATATCGGCCTGCCGCCCGAGGTCTGCGACGGCCAGGCGGGCGCGCTGGCCTTCGGCATCCCTGACATGGCGCTAGGGCTCGACCTGCCCGCATGCCGGGTCGAGACGCCGAAAGTCGGCCGGCTGGTCGTCTTCCCTTCCTATTTCTGGCACGGCACGTCGCGGTTCGAGAGCGCCGAGCCGCGGCTTACCATCGCGTTCGATGCGCTGCCGAAAAATGAAGGGGGGCGGCTCTCCCCTTAAGAACCGCCCCCGCCCGTCACGTCGCCGCGGCGGGATCAGAACCTGACATTGGCTTCCATCACGTCCGAGGCCGACGGATTGGGCCGGCCGTGCGCGACGGTCCGCTTGACGGCAGCAGGGGAAATGCCAAGCGCGCGGAAGCTCTGCGCATCGCCCGGCGTGCGGATGCGGGCGCCCGCCGCGCGCATCTCAGCGACATAATCCGGGGTGACGCCCAGCGCCTTCATCCCCGCCGCATCCTCGGGCGACACGTCGAGCCCGATCGCCTTGAACTGCCCGATGTCGGCCGGCTTCACGCCCAGCGCCTTCATCGACGACAGGTCGCTCGCGGTCAGCGTCCGATAGGCCGTCCGCATCTCCCGCACATAGGCGGGGGTGACGCCCAGCGCGGCCAGCGCCATCATATCGGACGCACGCAGCGTGCCCGCGATCAGCGGCTTCAGCTCGTGCACCATTTCCGGCCGCACGTTCACCGCCCGCATGCCGATATAGTCGCTCAGGTCGACGAACGCGCCTTCCCGGCGCAGCGCCTCGATATAGTCGCTGCGCACGTCGAGCATCGGCAGCGCGAGCACGTTGGTGCGCCGGTCCGTCAGGTCGTTGCGCACCCCCATCGCCGCCAGCCGCGCGAAAAAGGCCGGGTCGGCGTCGTAATGCAGCGTGCCCTGGCCAGTGCCGTTGGCGAACCGGCCCGAGAAAGTGATCGTCCCCGATTCCCGCCGCAGCACGAACGTCACCGGCCGGCCGGTGCCCTTCAGCTCTTCCGCCGTCAGGCCGTTCAGCTCGGCGATCGGGACCGAGGTGCCCAGCGTGCCGTGCCGGTTCTCGATGATGTTGATGTGCAGCTTCGACGGATCGGACTTGCTGATGCTCGCGGTCCAGGGCGCATCGACCGCATAGCGGGCGCTGGCGGCCGCTGCCGCACGGGCATCCGGCTGCGCGTCCGCGGACGCTCCGAATGCGGCGAGAAAGAGAATTGGCAAGGCAGGTTTCATTGGACCCTCCGGATTTCTATCTGGCAGTCACGCAAAAGACGGGCCAAAGCGTTGGCCTGCGGATTTCTGCGGATTTTCGATTACAGATGTAGTCGGACGGAGATCGAACTGTCCGCTTGCGAACGGAAACTGTCCGGAAGCGGACGGCAAGGAGACGAATATGGGTTACCGGGTCGTGGTCGCAGGGGCGACGGGCAATGTCGGGCGCGAGATGCTCAACATCCTGGCGGAGCGCGAATTCCCGATCGACGACATCGCCGCGCTCGCCTCGTCGCGCAGCCAGGGCGACGAGGTCGAGTTCGGCGAATCTGGCCGCATGCTTAAGATCCAGAATATCGAGCATTTCGATCCCAACGGCTGGGACATCGCGCTGTTCGCGATCGGCTCCGAAGCGACCAAAGTCTACGCCCCCAAATTCGCCGCCGCCGGCTGCACCGTGATCGACAATTCGTCGCTGTACCGGATGGACCCGGACGTGCCGCTGATCGTACCGGAAGTGAATCCGGGCGCGATCGACGGCTATCGCAAGAAGAACATCATCGCGAACCCGAACTGCTCGACCGCGCAGATGGTGGTGGCATTGAAGCCCCTGCACGATGCGGCGAAGATCACCCGCGTCGTCGTCGCCACCTACCAGTCGGTCTCCGGCGCCGGAAAGAGCGGCATGGACGAGCTGTTCGAACAGAGCCGCAACATCTTTGTCGGGGAGCAGGCAGAGCCGAAGAAATTCACCAAGCAGATCGCGTTCAACGTGATCCCGCACATCGACAGCTTCCTGGATGACGGCTTCACCAAGGAGGAATGGAAGATGGTGGTGGAGACCAAGAAGATTCTCGACCCGAAGATCAAGGTGGTCGCCACCTGCGTCCGCGTGCCCGTGTTCGTCGGCCACAGCGAGGCGGTGCATGTCGAGTTCGAGAACGAGATCAGCGCCGCCGAAGCCCAGCGCCTGCTCCGCGAAGCCCCCGGCGTGATGCTGGTCGACAAGCGTGAGGACGGCGGATACGTGACTCCGGTCGAGGCTGTCGGCGAGTTCGCCACCTATGTCAGCCGCATCCGCGAGGACCCGACCGTGGAAAACGGCCTCGCCCTGTGGGTCGTCTCCGACAATCTCCGCAAGGGCGCCGCGTTGAACGCCGTCCAGATCGCCGAGCTGCTCGGCCGCCGCCACCTCCAGAAGGCGGCGTGACGGTGGGGCTCGTGGCCGACCTGTTCTGGTCGTTCCGCAGCCCCTATTCCTATCTCGCCACGCGCCGGTACCGCGCGCTGACCGAGACATACGACCTCGAGATCGCGCTGCGTCCGGTCTACCCGCTCGCGATCCGCCAGCCCGATTTCTTCGAGCGCAGCCACCCGAACTGGCTGCGCTATACGGTGACCGACGTGATGCGCCTCGCAGCATATCTCGGCATTCCGTTCGCGCCGCCGCGGCCGGACCCGATCGTGCAGGACATCGCGACGCGCCGCATCGCCGCGGATCAGCCGCACATCTTCCGCCTGACCCGGATCGGCCAGGCGGCGGCGCGGCGGGGCAAGGGCCTCGCTTTTGCAGACGAAGCGTCGCGGCTGATCTGGGGCGGCACGCCGGGCTGGAACGAAGGCGACCACCTCACCGGCGCCGCCGAGCGCGCCGGCCTGAACTTTGCCGAACTGGAAACGGAGGCCGAGCGAGACGCCGACGCCCTGGACACAGAGATCGCCACCAACCAGGCCGCACTTGAAGCAGCCGGCCATTGGGGCGTGCCGACTTTGGTCTTTGAAGGCGAACCGTTCTTCGGCCAGGACCGCATCGAGCTGGCGCTGTGGCGGATGAAGCAACGGGGTCTGGCGGCGCGGCCGTAGGACTCCCGCCGTTTCCGCGCAGCCGAGACTCAAGTTGATCTCACACGAAGAGCGCCAAGAAAAGGACGACGGGCCGGGATCCAGCTAGGGCAGGGGTGACGATAGTCGTATACTGACCATTGCGGATCAGACTAAACGGATCAAAGGGGCAGTTCAGTCCCACATCCCGCCGCGCCACGCCCAACGAGCGACGAAGGGAGCGGCGCATAGTATCAATGCGGCAGCGGAAGCTTCGATATGGCGCCCCCAATAAAGTCCGTCGAACAGCAAGAACCCGCCCAGCAGGGCAGGGCCGAGCACGTAAAAGCTGAAGGCCTTCACGTCCGAGCCTTTCGGCTTTTCCGGCTCCGGCAGATACCCTGACATTCCGCAAACCTACCGGCTCTCATGCCCGCTTTCCACCCCGACCAGCCATTCGACAAGCTCAGCCAAGCCGGTGGCCTCAATCGCGACAACGTGGCTTGACGCTCAGTCCGCGCCGCCCTTCACCCAGGCCAGCGCCTGGTCGCGCTCGGCGGGTTCGAAGACGCGGTAGCTGATGAAGGGCAGGACTGCGCTTTCGAGGCGAGTCGCGGCGCGGAGCCAGGCCTGATCGGAGACGACGGCGACGCGGCCGAAGCGGGTGAGCTTTCCGAACAGCGGCAGCGCGCGGGCGGTGTAGCGGGGCAGCCCGGAGAGCTCGATCCCG
>NZ_DASTXI010000118.1:0-2933 GCF_035758555.1 Sphingomonas sp.
GCCCAGCTCCACCAGCGCCGAGAACTGCGACTGGCCGCCCGGCCGGCGCTGATGGACGACGAGCTGCTGTGCCGTCCGCCGGCCGACTTCCGAACCGAGATCGTCCCCGATCAGGGCGAGCGCCAGATCGACACCGGCGGAGACGCCCGCCGAGGTCCAGATGTCGCCGTCCCGGATGAAGATGCGGTCGGCATCGAGCTCGACCCGCGGATAGCGGCGGCTGAAGTCGTCGGCGCTGGCCCAATGCGTGGTCGCGCGGCGACCGTCGAGCAGCCCGGCCTCGGCCAGCAGGAACGCGCCGGTGCACACGCTTGCGATCCGGCGCGCGTTGGCCCGCCTTAACCAGGCCACGATCTTCTCGGCCGCCGTTATCGAGCGGATGATTTCCCCGCCGGAGACGATGATCGAATCGAACCGCTTCTCGTCCAACGGCTTCGCTGAAAGGCGAAACCCGGACGAGCTCTCGATCTCGCCGCCGTCGGGCGCCAGCAGCACGAGATCGTAGCTGCCGGGACAGAGCCGCTCGGCAATCTCGAAAGCGGTCGTTGGGCCCGCCGCATCCAGGAGCTGGAATCCCGGATGGATGACGAGGGCGATGGCTCGGCTCATGGCAGGTTTCGCACGATTTACGTCATTTGAGCCGAGCCTACGGTCGGTAGGTTGGACGTCAACCCCGTCCCGAAACGAGACAGATCGAGCCGACCGAGAATGGACAGAAGGCTTCTCTTGTGGATCGGCCTGGGCGCCGCCGCGTCTTGCTTGTTGGCCAGTGGCGGCTGGCTGCTCTCGCTGCCGGCGGCGTCGGCCGTCGCGGCGGCGTCGCCAATTGCGCAGGAGGAAACAGACGGCGCGATCGCGGCGCTGACGCCGCCCAAACGCCGCTGGCCATTGATCGCGATCGTCGGCATCAACGATGCGACCGAGACCACCGATTACCTGATGCCCTACGGCGTCCTGCGACGCGCCGATGTGGCCGACGTCGTGGCGCTGGCGACGCAGCCGGGGCCGGTGACGCTTTTTCCGGTCCTCAGGGTCGAAGCGCAGGCGACGACAGCCGAGTTCGACGGGCAACATCCCGAAGGCGCCGACTACGTGATTGTCCCGGCCATGAGCCGCGACGACGATCCGGCGGCGCTCGCGTGGATCGAAAGCCAGGCGGCCAAAGGCGCCATCGTCATCGGCGTCTGCGCCGGCGCCAAGGTCGTCGCCAATACGAGGTTGCTCGACGGCCGGCGCGCGACCACTCATTGGTATTATCGCGACGAGTTGCGCGCGAAGCATCCCGCGATCCGCTATGTGGCCGATCGCCGGTTCGTGGTCGATCGCGGGGTCGCGACGACGACGGGCATCACGGCGTCGATGCCGATGGCGCTCACTCTGATCGCCGCAATCGCCGGCCGACAGCGGGCCGACGACGTCGCCCGCGATCTCGGCCTCGCCCATTGGGACGCGCGTCACGACAGCGATGCCTTCCGCTTCACGCGGCCCTTTGCGCTGACAACGATCCGCAACACGCTGGCCTTCTGGGGCCACGAGCGTCTCGGGATGAAGCTCACGCCGGGCATCGACGAGGTGTCGCTGGCGCTCGTGGCCGATGCCTGGTCGCGAACCTTTCGGTCGCGGGCCGTCACGTTTTCCGCCTCGGCCGAGGCGCAACCGGGCCGCGCCGGCCTGCGCATTCTGCCCGATCTCGTCGCCGGCGACTGGCCCGTCGAACGGCTCATTCCAGCGGTTCGCGATCGGCCGGCAAAGGCATTGGATCATGCCCTCGCCGCGATCGGCGACCGCTACGGCAGGCGCACCGCCGAGCTCGTCGCCATGCAGCTCGAATACACGATGCCGCAATCGCCGCGCTGACGTCCGGCCGGCGCGCAATCAGTTCGCAACCACGGCGAGGGAATGGCAAAGGATGAAAGCGTTGATCGCGGGCGCCGGCATTGGCGGGTTGACCACCGCTCTCTTTTTGAACCAGGCGGGGATCGAGGTCGAGGTGTTCGAGCGGGCAGACGAGGTTCGCGAGCTTGGCGTCGGCATCAACATGCTGCCGCACGCGGTCAGGGAGCTCGACGCGCTGGGGCTGATGCCGGATCTCGATGCGGCGGGCATCCGCACGCGCGAGCTGATCTATGCGAACCGCTACGGACAGACGGTGTGGCAGGAGCTGCGCGGAGTCGATGCCGGATACGACGTGCCGCAGATCAGCATCCATCGCGGCAAGCTCCTCGGGCTGATCCACAGGGCCGCGATCCGCCGGCTGGGCAAGGATGCGATCCGAACCGGCTGCCGGATGACGGGCTTCGAGCAGACGCCCGACGGCGTCTCGGCGCGGCTCGTTGCGAACGACGGATCGCGTCGTCGTGCGGATGGCGATCTGCTGATCGGCGCGGACGGCATACATTCGGTCGTCCGAGCTGCCCTCTATCCCGACGAAGGACCGCCGATCTGGAGTGGCATCATGTTGTGGCGCGGGGTCACGCCATGGCCGATATGGCGCGACGGACGCACGATGGCGATCGCCGGCGGCAACATGGCCAAGTTCGTTTACTACCCGATCCAGGCAGACAGCAGCCGGCCCGACATTCGCCTGACCAACTGGGCGGTGATGGCCAGGACCGGCGACAGCGGCGCGGCGCCGTTGCGCGCGGAGGATTGGAGCCGGCCGGGCGTGCCCGAGGACGTGCTGCCTTTCGTGCGGGACCGATTTCATCTCGGCTTTGTCGATCCGGCGGCCCTCATCCGTGCGACGGACGGCTTCTACGAATATCCCAACTGCGATCGCGAACCGTTGCCGCGCTGGTCGTTCGGCCGGGTCTCCCTTCTGGGCGACGCAGCCCATCCGATGTATCCGGTGGGATCGAACGGCGCGAGCCAGGCGGTGCTGGATGCGCGTGCATTGGCGCGGTGGTTGGCTTGTGGGGATGTGGTGGCTGGGC
>NZ_DASTXI010000142.1:0-6854 GCF_035758555.1 Sphingomonas sp.
GGCGCGCCCGGCCGCAGCTTGCGACGCGGCTGGGCCTGGATGAAGGCGAAGACCGGCTCGACGATATCAGCGATGCGGCCGAACTGCGCCGCCTGGAATGGCGCCGCGACAGCGTCGCGCGGATGAAGGCGCAGTTCGATCGCGCCAAGCTCTCGCCCACGGGACAGACAAACTACGACATTTGGGCGCTGGAGCTCGAGCGCGCCGAGCTCGGCTACAAATTCCGCCAATATTCGCCGCCCTTCTACTCGTTTCTCTATTCGGTGCATTCGCGGCTGCCGAATTTCATGATCAACACGCATGTCGTAAAGGACGCGGCGGACATGAAGGCCTATGCGGCACGCCTGCGTGCGATGCCGGCGGTGCTGGACGAAGCGATCGCGCAAAGCCGCGCGTCCGATGCGTTCGGCGTGCACGCGCCTAAGTTCGAGATCGAGCGCGTGATCGACGGCAGCCGCGCGATCATCACCGGCGCGCCGTTCGACAACGGCCCGGCATCCCCCCTGTGGGCGGATGCCGAGGCCAAGATCGCCAAGCTCAAGGCCGGCGGCAAGGTGACCGCGGATGAGGCCGACGCGCTGCTCGCGGACACGCGCGCGGCGCTGCTGACGATCAAGCCCGCCTATGAGCGGGTGATCGCCTGGGCGGAAAGCGACCTGCCGAATGCGCCGAGCGGGCGGGTGGGCGCGCTTACGCTTCCGGACGGAGCTGCCTGGTATGCGGCGGCGCTGAAGCTCAACACCACCACCGACCTGACGGCGGAGCAGATCCACCAGATCGGCCTGAAGGAAGTGAAGCGGATCGAGGACGAGCAGGATGCGCTCGCCCGCAAGGCCGGCTTCAAGGACCGCATCGCCTATTATGCGGACCGGGAGCGCCGCAATCCGCCCAAACCGTGGACCGACGCGCTCCGCGCCGAATATCTGCAGAAGGCGAATGCCGCGATCGCGCACAATCGCACGCTGCTTCCCAAATTTTTCGGCCTTCTTCCCGAGTACAGGATCGAGGTCGTGCGCGAGCCGTCCTTCAGCGAGGTCGCCGGCGGCGCGGCGCATGCCGCTGCTCCGAGCCCCGACGGATCGCGGCCCGGCCGCGTCTATGTCCATCTGCTCGGCGTCACCAGCGATCCGGCGCCTGACGCCATCGTCGACCTGATGTGCCACGAGGGCGTCCCCGGCCATGTCATGCAGGGCGACATCCAGGTTCGTCAGGAGGCTGGACCGAAATTCCGCAAGACCACGCACTATGTCGCGTTCGGCGAGGGCTGGGGCCTGTATTCCGAGGCGCTGTGCAAGGAAATGGGCGCTTATCCCGATCTCGCCAGCGATTTCATGCGATTGGAAGCGGAGCTGTTCCGCGCAGCGCGCCTGGTGGTCGATACAGGCATTCACGAGAAGGGTTGGACCGAAGACCAGGCTGTCGAATATATGGTCAACACCGGCCGCGCCTCGCCGGACCAGGCCCGTTCGGAAGTCCGCCGCTACATCACGCTGCCCGGACAGGCGACCGGCTACAAGATCGGCATGCTGAAGATCATGGAGCTGCGCCACAAGGCGGAACGGGAGCTTGGCCCCAAGTTCGACATCAAGGGTTTCCACGATCTGCTGATCGGCTCGGGCTCGCTCCCGCTGTCGATCCTCGAACGCCAGGTGGACAGATGGATCGCGGCACGAAAATGACGCACGACCGCTGAGGTTGGTCTCCCCGGCCGTTCAGTCGTTCAGACTTGAATGGCCGAACCTCAGATCCTGACGCTGGGCATCATATTGATGACGGCGTCGCTGGTCGCGATCGCCTCGCGACGGCTGCACGTGCCTTATAGCGTCGGGCTGGTGCTGGCGGGCATCGTCCTGGCGCTGCTGCCGCTGCGCATCGACCTGCCGCTCAGCCGCGACTTGATCTTCTCGGTGTTCCTGCCGCCGCTGGTGTTCGAGGCCGCGCTGCAGCTCGGCTGGCAGCGATTTCGGCGCGAGCTGCCGTTGACGGCAGTGCTCGCCTTTGCCGGCGTTCTTGTCGCCGGGGCGTTCGTCGCCGCCGGCGCGCATTGGGCGCTCGGCTGGAGCTGGCTGGGCGCCGGCCTGTTCGGCGTGCTGATCGCTGCGACCGATCCGGTATCGGTGATCGCCGCCTTCCGGGAGATGCGGGCAGAGCCGCGCCTGGCCCTGATCGTCGAATCCGAAAGCCTGCTGAACGACGGCGCCGCCGCGGTCGGCTTCGCGGTGCTCGCGGGACTGGCGGCCGGCAGCACGCCCGGCGTCGGGGCGATTGCAGGCTCCCTGTTGCTGACGGTTTTCGGCGGCATCGCGTGCGGCGCGGTCGTCGCCTGTGCGCTGCTGCTCGTGGCGGGACGAACCGAGGATCATCTGGTCGAGATCACGCTGACCACGATTGCCGCCTATGGCTCGTTCATGCTCGCGGAAAATCTGCACATGTCGGGCGTGCTGGCGACGCTTGCGGCTGGACTGGTGGTCGGCAATCTGGGCTGGCGCGGCGCCATTTCGGAAGGCGGCCGGGGCCATGTCCTTTCCTTCTGGGCCTATGCCGCTTTTTTGGCGAACTCGTTCGTGTTCATCCTGATCGGCGGGCATGAAGCAAGCCAGCCGCTCGCCGCGATCGGAGGCGCGGCCCTGGCGGCGATCGGCATCAGCCTGCTCGGCCGGGCAGTGGCGGTCTATCCGCTCAGCCTTCTCTTTTCCCGATCGGAACTCCGCATCTCGCGCGACTATCAGCACGTCCTGTTCTGGGGCGGCCTGCGGGGTGCGCTCGCTCTTGCGCTGGCACTGGCGCTGCCGCCCGAGATTCCGGAACGCCAGGAGATCATCGCCGTGGCGTTCGCGGTGGTTGCCTTCTCGATCTTTGCGCAGGGCCTGACGATGCCCTGGCTGATCCGGCGACTGGGGTTGATCCATCACACGGGTCCGGGCGGACGATCGGAACTTTGACCCGGTGGGCGAGAATATGCAAAATGGGGCATCCGAAATTGGAAACTGCGCCTCCGCTTCGTTCGGCGGAACTTTCGCGTTCGTCGTTCGGTGCAACGGCGTTTCCAGAGACAAGGAGGTAATTATCCCAGCCGATGACGGAATCGCACTGACGCGTCCCGACCGGACGCTGCTGCTCGGCGCGAGCCTGTTCCTCGACCTGGACGGAACGCTGCTCGAACTGATCGACGAACCTGACCAGGTTGCCGCGGATGAGGCGCTGGTGCGCCTGATCGGCCGGCTGTCGGACCGGCTGGAGGGCCGGCTGGCGATCGTCAGCGGCCGTTCGATCGAGCAGATCGACCGCATTCTCGGTCCCGTCGGGCAGAACCTCGCCCTGTCGGGCAGCCACGGTAACGAGCATCGCTGGAACGGCGTTCTGGCGCAGCCAATCCGTCCGCCTGCGCTCGATACGGCGGCGCTGCAGCTTCGCACATTCGCAGATCGCGATCCCGGCATGCTGGTCGAGGAAAAGAGCTATGGCGTCGCTCTTCATTACCGGATGGCGCCGGCGGTCGAGGACGAGGCGCTGGCCTTCGCCGTCCGTCTTGCCGCGTATCATGGCCTGGAGCTGCAGGAAGGCAAGATGATGGTGGAGCTGCGGGTCGGCGGCGGCAACAAGGGTGTTGCCATCAAGCGGCTGATGGCGCGGCCGCCGATGGCCGGCACAAGGCCCGTGTTCGTCGGCGACGACCGCACCGACGAGCCAGGTTTCGAGATGTGCCGGGAATTGGGCGGTGCGGGCGTCCTGGTCGGGCAGCCGCGCGAGACGGCTGCGTCCTATTATCTGCCCGATCCGCAGGCAGTGCGGGAATGGCTGGAGGACGCGGCCGCGTGACCGCGACGCTCGACCTCTGGCCGATCGGCAATTGCCAGGTGTCGGCGCTGGTGGACCGCGCGGGCCGCTTCGTCTGGGGCTGCGTGCCGCGCGTGGACGGAGAGCCCGTGTTCTGCTCGCTGCTGGACGCCGCGCCGCGCGCGGGCGAGGGCGCACGCGGGTTCTGGGAAATCGACCTCGAAGACTGCGTCGAAACCAGCCAGGCTTATATCCGCAACACGCCGGTCCTGGTCACGCGCCACGCCGACGGGCAGGGCAACGCGATCGAGGTGGTGGACTTCTGTCCCCGGTTCAGGCGGTCCGGCCGCACCTACCGGCCGGTCGCATTCGCCCGCATCGTGCGCGCCGTGCGCGGATCGCCGCGCGTCCGGATCCGGCTGAGAGCGGCGCGGAACTGGGGTGCGGAAGATGCGCCGCGCACGCGGGGGAGCAACCACATCCGCTATCTTCTAGGTGACGGGACCTTGCGGCTGACGACGACAGCGCCCGTCGGCTGGATCGAGGACGAACGGCTGTTTCGCGTCGAGCGGCCGCTCTATTTCTTCCTGGGGCCGGACGAGAGCTTTTCCGAAGACCTTCAGGTCTCGCTGGAGACGATGCTCGAACGCACCGTCGACGAGTGGCGGCATTGGGTGCGCGGGCTGGCGACGCCGCTCGAATGGCAGGAAGCGGTGATCCGCGCCGCGATCACGCTGAAGCTGTGCCAGCACGAAGAGACCGGCGCGATCGTGGCGGCGCTGACCAGCTCGATCCCGGAGCACGCCGATTCCGGGCGGAACTGGGACTATCGTTATTGCTGGATCCGCGATGCCTATTACACCGTGCAGGCGCTGAACCGGCTCGGCGCGCTCGACGTGCTCGAAACCTATCTCGAATATCTGCGCAACATCGTCGACAATGCCAAAGGCGGGCACATCCAGCCGCTTTACGGCGTCGGCGGCGAGGCGAGGCTGGACGAGCGCGTGGCCGAGGCGCTGACCGGCTATCGTGGCATGGGGCCGGTCCGCGTCGGCAACCAGGCCTATGAGCAGGTCCAGCACGACGCCTATGGCCAGATCGTGCTGTCCAACACGCAGAGCTTCTTCGACCAGCGGCTGTTCCGCATGGGCGGGCTCGACGATTTTCACGCGCTGGAGACGGTCGGCGACCGCGCCTGGGCGGCTTACGACAAGCCCGATGCGGGGCTGTGGGAGCTGCGCACGCGCAGCCATGTCCACACCTATTCGGCGGCGATGTGCTGGGCGGCCTGCGACCGGCTGGCCAATGCCGCCGACGCGCTCGGCCTCGAAGATCGCGTCGGCTTCTGGCGGGATCGGGCGAAGACGATCCGGTCGCGGATCGAGACTGCGGCCCTGCGCCAAGACCCCACCTGGCTATCGGCGACGTTCGACGGCGACAATCTCGATGCGAGCCTGTTGCAGCTGCTGGAGCTGCGCTTTCTGCCGCCCGGCGATCCGCGGTTTCAGGGGACGCTCGCTGCGGTCGAGGAAGGCCTGCGCCGCGGCAGCCACATGCTGCGTTATTCGACCGAGGACGATTTCGGCCTGCCGGAGACGGCGTTCAACGTCTGCACCTTCTGGCTGATCGAGGCCCTTCACGCGACCGGCCGGACCGACGATGCGCGCGCCCTGTTCGAGGAGATGCTGAGCCGACGCACCGAGGCGGGGCTGTTGTCCGAGGATATCGATCCCGCGACCGGCGAGCTGTGGGGCAACTATCCGCAAACCTATTCGCTGGTGGGCCTGATCAACTGCGCGGGGCTGTTGAGCAAGCCATGGAGTGTCATCCGATGAGCCGGCTGATCGTCATCTCGAACCGCGTCGCGGCGACTGCCTCCAGCTCCGGCAAGCCGGGGGGACTGGCGGTGGCGCTGACCGCCGCGCTGCGCGAGATGGGCGGCATCTGGTTCGGCTGGTCGGGCGAGCGCACCGATCAGTTCACGGGCCATATCAACTTTCAGCGCGACGACGGGGTCACCACGGCGACCATCGATCTCGAGGACCTCGACATCGAAGAATATTATGACGGTTATGCGAACCGCACGCTGTGGCCGCTGTTCCATTACCGGATCGACCTCGCCGAATATGAACGCGATTTCGCCGGCGGCTATCAGCGCACCAACGAACGCTTCGCTGACACGGTGCAGCCGCTGATCGAACCGAACGACGCGATCTGGGTGCAGGACTATCACATGATGCCGCTGGGCGCCGAGCTGCGGAAGCGCGGCGTCTGCAACCGGATCGGCTTTTTTCTCCACATCCCCTGGCCGCCGCGGCGGCTGCTGCTGACGCTTCCTGAAGCGAACGCGCTGGTGGAATCCATGTTCGCCTATGACGTGATCGGCTTCCACACCGAGGCGTGGCTGCAATCCTTTTGCGATTTCGCGCGCGAAGAGATGGGCGCCGTGATCGACGGCGATACGGCGAGACTGGGCGACCGCAGCGTGCGGCTGATCGCGTGCCCGATCGGTATCGATGCGCAGGAATTCGCGCAGATGTGCGAAAGCCCGCAGGCGCTTCGGACCTGCGAGCAGATGCGCGTGAGCGCGGTCGGCCGGGCCATGATCGTCGGGGTCGACCGCCTCGACTATTCGAAGGGGCTGGAAGAGCGTTTCGCCGGCTATGAGCGATTCCTCATCGATCATCCGGAGGAACGAAAGGAAGTCTTCCTGCTGCAGATCGCGCCGCCGTCGCGCGGAGCCGTCGAGAGCTACCAGCGGATCCGCAGCACGCTGGAGGGCATGTCCGGCCGGATCAACGGCGCCCATGCCGATCTCGACTGGGTGCCGATCCGCTACGTGAACCAGAGCTATCCGCGCGACGTGCTGGCCGGGGTCTACCGGGCCAGCAAGATCGGTCTCGTGACGCCGCTCAGGGACGGCATGAACCTGGTCGCCAAGGAATATGTCGCGGCCCAGTCGCCAGACGATCCGGGGGTCCTCATCCTGTCGCGGTTCGCGGGAGCCGCCGAGCAACTGAGCGAGGCGTTGCTGGTCAATCCCTACAGCAACGAGGAGATTTCGGACGCGATCATGA
>NZ_DASTXI010000235.1:0-2887 GCF_035758555.1 Sphingomonas sp.
CCAGATGCTGAACCTGTCGGCCTATGCCGAACAGATGCTCGTCCATGAGCATGCCTGCGTCGCGATCGATCCGGAGATGCCGCTGGACCGCGCCTGCGTGATCGGCTGCGCGGTGACGACGGGCGCGGGCGCGGTGTTCAACGCCGCCGACGTGACGCCGGGCGAGACGGTCGCGGTGGTCGGCTGCGGCGGTGTCGGACTGGCGGTCGTCAACGCCGCGAAGATCGCCGGCGCCGGCCGCATCATTGCCGTCGATCCGGTGCCGGAAAAGCGTGATATCGCGAGAAAGCTGGGCGCGACCGACGCGATCGACGCGGCATCCGAAACCGCGGTCGCCGAGATCGTCGAGCTGACCAAAGGCGGCGTCGACCATGCAATCGAGGCGGTCGGCCGCCCGCAATCGGGCGAGCTGGCCGTGCGCGTGCTGAGGCGTGGCGGCACTGCGACGATCCTCGGCATGATGCCGCTGACGCACCAGACGGGCCTTACCGCGCTCGACCTGTTGTCAGGCAAGAAGCTGCAGGGCGCGCTGATGGGCGCCAACCGCTTCCCGGTCGAAATCCCGCGGCTGGTCGACTTCTACATGCGCGGCATGCTCGACCTCGACACGATCATCGCGGAACGCGTTCCGCTCAACGAGATCAACCACGCGTTCGACCAGTTGCGGAAAGGCGATACCACGCGCTCCGTGGTGGTGTTCGAGTGAGTCAGATCGATCTTTTCCCGTTCGCTTCGAGCGAAGTCGAGAAGCGTATCTCGACTTCGCTCGATACGAACGGAGCCAGGGCATGAGTCAGTCGAACGCCCAGACGACGATGGTCGGCACCATGAAGGTGCCGGAAAAGGACCGGCTGGACGAAGCGCGGCTGACGGATTGGCTGGAGGCCAATGTCGAGGGCTTCGAGGGGCCGATCGCGCTCAGTCGCTTCAAGGGCGGGCAATCGAACCCGACCTACCGCATCGACACGCCCGCGCAGGCCTATGTGCTGCGCCGCCAGCCGTTCGGGCCGTTGCTGCCGTCCGCTCATGCCGTCGACCGTGAGTATCGCGTGCAGGCGGCGCTGTATCCGACCGGCTTTCCGGTCACACGGCCCTATGGCCTGTGCACCGACCGAGACGTCATTGGGTCGATGTTCTACATCATGGGGCTCGCCGACGGACGGAACCTGTGGGACGGGTCGCTGCCCGGCTACACGCCCGAGCAGCGGCGCGGCGTCTATCACGCAATGATCGACACGCTCGCCGCGCTGCACAATACGGATCACGAACGCGTGGGGCTCGGCGATTACGGCAAGCCGGGCAATTATTTCGAGCGCCAGGTCGCGCGCTGGACGAAGCAGTACAAGGCGTCCGAGACCGAGACGATTCCCGAGGTCGACAAGCTGATCGCGTGGCTGCCGAAGACGGTGCCGCCGCAGGAGCGTGTCTCGATCGTCCATGGCGACTACCGAATCGACAACATGATCTTCCACGCCAGCGAGCCGCGCGTGATCGCGGTGCTCGACTGGGAGCTGTCGACGCTCGGCGATCCGCTCGCCGACTTCTCCTATTTCCTGATGAACTGGGTAACCGAGCCGGAAGGCCGCTCCGGCGTGAAGGGCCTCGACTATGACGCGCTCGGCATCCCTTCGCTGGAGCAGGCGGTCGAGCGCTATTGCGCCGCGACCGGCCGCAGCGGCGTGCCCGACCTGAACTGGTATTTCGCCTACAACCTGTTCCGGCTGACCGGCATCGTGCAGGGCATCAAGAAACGGATCGTCGACGGCACCGCGGCCTCGGCCCAGGCCGAAGCGACCGCCGCGCGCGTGCCGTCCCTCGCGAAATCGGCCTGGCATTTCGCGCAATTGGCGGGGGCATCATGAGCACACTCTTCGACCTTACCGACAAGGTCGCGATCATCACCGGCTCGTCGCGCGGGATCGGCAAGGCCATTGCCGAGCGGATGGCGGAGCATGGCGCAAAGGTCGTCGTCTCCAGCCGCAAGCAGGACGCGTGCGACGCGGTCGCGGACGCGATCAACGCGGAGCATCCAGGGCAGGCGATCGCGGTCGCCGCCAACATCTCGGACAAGGCCGGGTTGCAGCATCTGGTCGACGAGACGCGGCGCGCGTTCGGCCGGATCGACATCCTCGTCTGCAACGCCGCGTCCAATCCCTATTACGGGCCGATGGACGGCATCGCGGACGAGCAGTTCCAGAAGATCCTGACCAACAACATCATCGCCAATCACTGGCTGATCGCGATGGTGGCGCCGGAAATGCGCGAACGCCGCGACGGGGCGATCGTCATCATCTCCTCGATCGGGGGGCTGCGCGGCACGGCCGTGCTGGGCGCCTATGGCATTTCCAAGGCGGCCGACATGCAGCTGGCCCGCAACCTTGCGCACGAATTCGGGCCCGACAATGTCCGCGTGAATTGCATCGCGCCGGGGCTGATCAAGACCGATTTCGCCCGCGCGCTGTGGGAGAATCCGGAAACGCTGAAGCGATCGACCCAGGGCGCGCCGCTTCGCCGCATCGGCGAGCCGGACGAGATCGCCGGCGCCGCCGTGTTCCTCGCCTCGCCCGCCGCCGCCTTCATGACCGGGCAGACGATCGTTATCGACGGAGGGCAGACGATATGAGGCTGGCGGGCAAGGTCGCGATCATCACCGGCGCCGGCTCCGGCATTGGCCGCGCGACCGCGCGCCGCTTCGCCGCCGAGGGCGCGAAGCTGGTGATCGGCGACAAGAGCGATGCCGTCCGCGAAACAGCCGACATGATCGGCGGCGACAGCGTCATCGCGATGCAGATGGATGCGGGCTCCGAAGCCGATGTGCAGCAACTCGTCGCGACCGCGGTCGACCGCTTCGGCGGCCTCGACATCGCCTATGCCAATGCCGGCATTT
>NZ_DASTXI010000201.1:0-9772 GCF_035758555.1 Sphingomonas sp.
ACCATGTGCATCGGCGGCGGCATGGGCGCGGCCGGCCTGTTCGAGGTTCTATAGTCTTACCGCACCCGCACGCCGCGGTCGTGCAGCATGGGCGAGAGCGCGCGGTAGAGGCGGCCGTAGCGGTAGAACGGCACGCGCGGCCACAGATGATGCACCAGGTGCAGGCTGTGGCCGATGCTGGCGATCGCGAGCAGGCGGCCGCGGCGAAGGGCGGTGGCATGGTAGCGGTCGCCGGCAGCGAAGGGCCGGTGCGGCAGCCAGCTGAGGAAAATGCCCATCAGCAGCCGCCCGACAGTGGCCGGCACGACATACAGCGCAAAGATCTCCGCGCCGTGGCCGAGCGCGACCGCGACCCACACCGCAATGCACATCAGGCCGTGCGCGATCTGATGCGTGCGCCATTCCCGCGCACGCATCACCTTCCACGCATCGAGATAGCCGAGATTGGGCGTCTCGCGTCCATAGATCATGCGCCAGGCGGGGATCGGCACCAGGTTCGTGACCACCGACAGCGCCGCCAGTGGAAATAGCCGCCACAGCGGTCCCTGCACGAACGCGTCGGGATCGCGTTCGCCATTGGTGTGGGCGTGATGCGCGTGGTGGGTGCGCAGCAGCAGCGGCCAGCTCATGCCGAGCAACACCCCGGCCCACCAGCCGATCAGCCGGTTCGCAGGATCGAACCGCCGCGAGCGAACGATGTTGCGATGGATCGCCTCGTGCGCCGGCGTGTAGTGAAGATAGGCGGAAATGCCGAGCGGCAGCGTCAGCAGCCAGGGCGAGGCGGCCCCGGACAAGCCGCACGCGACCGTAGCGACATGGAGCGGCGCGATCAGCGCCAGCATCGCCAGCGTCGGCCAGGCGACCGGCGGCGACAGCGCGCGCGCGGTTTCTCCTTCGACCGCAGTCATCAGCATGCGCAACGCTCCCCCCACGCTTCAGACTAGGGGTCGTTGGTTAACGAAGGTTTGCGGGAACCCGCAGAATCGGTCCGATCTGGTAACATCCGATACGGTCTTTGCTCGACAACGGACTGAAACCGCGGCAGCTATCCGCGCGGGGAGGCACGAACGACATGATCCTGACGACACTTGCGGCCGCGGCGTTCGATCCGGAAGCGGCAACCCAGGCCTATCTGGCCACGCTGAACGGCGCCGCGCGCGCGAAGTCCGACGCTTATTTCGAAGGCGGCTATTGGCTGCTGCTGTGGGGCGCCGTGGTGACAGTGCTGGTTTCGTGGATCGAGCTGCGCTTCGGCTGGTCGGCCAAGTGGAGCGGCTGGGCAGGCCGCGTCACGCAGCGGCGCTGGCTCCGTCCCGCGCTCTATGCCCTCCCTTTCGTCGTGGTGACCGCGCTGCTGACCCTGCCCTGGTCGATCTACACCGATTTCTTCCGCGAGCATCAATATGGCCTCTCCAACCAGAGCTTCGGCGAATGGGGCGGCGACCAGCTGAAGGGATTGCTGATCCAGCTGATCATCTTCCCGCTGCTGCTGATGGCGATCTTCGCCGTGATCCGCCGCAGCCCGCGGCGCTGGTGGCTGTGGGCGACTTTGGTCGTCTCCGCCTTCATCATGGTCGGCGCAGTGATCGCGCCCGTGTTCATCTCGCCCCTGTTCAACACCTACAAGCCGATGGCGGCAGGCCCGCTGCGCGACCAGATCCTGGGCATGGCGCATGCGAACCATATTCCGGCCGAGAATGTCTATATTTTCGACGCGTCGAAGCAGACCAAGCGCATTTCCGCGAACGTCTCCGGTCTCGGCCCGACGATCCGCATCAGCCTCAACGACAATCTGCTGAACCGCACCTCGCCGGCCGAGGTGAAGGCGGTGATGGGGCATGAGATGGGGCATTATGTGCTCGGCCATGTCTGGCGGAACCTGATCGCGTTCACGGCCGTGTTCCTGCTGCTGTTCGTGCTGCTCTGGTGGAGCGCGCCGCGGCTGCTGGCACGTTACGGGCAGCGCTGGGGCGTGACCAAGGTCGAGGATCCGGCATCGCTGCCGCTGCTGATGGCGATCACGTCGGTGCTGTTCCTGCTGCTGACCCCGGTGCTGAACACGATCGTGCGCACCGACGAGGCGGAGGCGGACGCATTCGGCCTCGATGCGGCGCAGGAGCCGGACGGGTTCGCGGCGGTGTCGATGAAGCTCAGCGAATACCGCAAGATTTCGCCGGGACCGGTCGAGGAGTTCATCTTCTTCGATCATCCGTCGGGCGAAAACCGGGTGCGGCGGGCGATGCAGTGGAAGGCGAAGCACCTGAACGAGGCGCCTTGAGCCGGTTCGCGCTGTTCGGCCCCGGCTATGTCGGCGCGCGCCTCGCCGAGGCGGTCGGGGCGCGCGGCTGGACTGTCGCGCGGATCGGGCGGGCGGAGATCGACGATGCCGGAAGCGCGCTCGCGACCGCGACGCATATCCTCTCGACCGTACCGCCGGACGAGCACGGCGACCCGGTGCTCCGCCGCTATCGCCCCGCCCTCGCCCGTGCACCGCGCTGGATCGGCTACCTGTCGTCGACTGGCGTCTATGGCGATACCGGAGGCGCCTGGGTCGACGAAAGCGCACCCGTCGGACACGGCCGCCGCTCGGCGCGCGCGGTAGCGGACCGCGAATGGCTGAGCCTCGGCGCCCATGTCTTCCGCCTGCCCGGCATCTACGGCCCCGGCCGCTCTCAGCTCGACCGGATCGTGAGCGGGGCCGCCTACCGCGTCGAACTGCCCGGCCAGGTATTCAGCCGCATCCATGTCGACGATATCGTCGCCGCCGTGATCGCCGGCTTCGGCGCACCGCCCGGCGCCTACAACATCGCCGATGACTGCCCCGCCCCGCAGGACGAGGTCACGGCGTATGCCGCGCGACTGCTCGGCGCACCGATGCCGCCCGTCGTGCCGCCGGAGAACCTGCCGCCGACAGCACGCGCCTTCTACGCCGAGAACCGCCGGATCGCGAACGGCCGCGCCAAACGGCTGCTCGGCTGGCAGCCGGTCTATCCGTCCTACCGGGAGGGCCTGCGGGCACTCAGCGCGACGATCAGCCCTGCCAGCGTCAGCGCCCCGCCGAGCGCAGCCGTCACCGACCAGCGATAGCCTTCGAACCAAGTCGAAAAGCCCATCGCCAGGATCGGGATCAGCACGCTCGAATAGGCCGCGCGCGCCGCGCCGATCTCGCGGATGATCCGGTAATAAAGCAGGAACGACAGCGCCGACGCCGCCAGTCCGAGATACAGCACCCCGGCGAGATAGCCGGGCCGCGCGTCGAGCACCGGCGGCCCGGCGGTCGCCCAGGCGATCGCGCCGTCCGCCACGGTACCGACCACCATGCTCCAGGCGACCATCGTCGCGACCGGCAGGCGCCGCGCCCGCTCCGTTCCCTGCAGCACGTTCGCGACAGACGCGGACAGCACCGCCAGCAGGGTCAGACCGATGCCCCGGAACACAGCGCCATTGTCGGCGCCGTCCAGCTTCAGCTCGTGCGCGAACAGCAGGCCGATGCCGAACAGCGCGACCGCCGATCCGAACGCGAACGGCCGCGACAGCCCTTGCTTCAGGAAGATGCGCGCCAGCACCGCGTTGGGCACCAGCAGCAGCGCGAACACCACTGCCACCAGGCCGGACGTCACATATTGCTCGGCGCGGTAGACCAGGTTGAAGTTCAGCACGAACTGCGTGAAGCCGACCAGCAGCACCAGCCCCCAATCCCGCCGGGCAACGCGGAGCGGCGTGCGCGTGACGAGCGCGTAGGCGAACATCGCCACGCTTGCGGTCAGGAAACGGTAGGTGACGGACCAGCTTGGCGGCACCACGCCCAGCTGATCGCGAATGACGAGCCAGGTCGAGCCCCAGATCAGCGTGATTATGACGAACGGCACCAGCACATGCGCGCGCACGCGCCCGGGCAGCGGCGCCTCGCTCACAGCGCCGCGATCGCTTCCGCCAGCGGCCGGATCGCCGCTTCGTCCTGATCCCAGCTGATCACCAGCCGCGCCGCACCCGGCCCCCAATCGTAAAAGTCGAAGCCGAGCGCGCGCAGCTTCGCCGCCTCGTCGGCGCTCACGCGCAGGAACACCTCGTTTGCCTCGACCGGGTGGATCAGCCGATCGCCCGCCGCCTGGCCCAGCATCGCGGCGCCGCGGTTGGCGGCCCCGCCGTTGTGGAGCCACAGATCGTCCTTCAGCATCGCCAGGAGTTGCGCAGCGAGATAGCGGCCTTTCGAGAACAAATGTCCGGCGCGCTTGCGGCGGTAGAGCGTCGCCTCGGCCAGCTCGGGCCGGAAAAAGACCAGCGCTTCCGCGCTCATGCCGCCGTTCTTGACGAAGCCGAAGCTCAGCGCGTCGATGCCGCCGCGCCAGGTGAGGTCGGCCGGCGAGCAGCCGAGATGCGCGACCGCGTTGGCGAACCGCGCCCCGTCCATATGGAATCCGAGGCCGCGCCGCTTCGCGACTTCGCCCAGCGCCGCCACTTCGTCCGGCGTGTAGACCCGGCCATATTCGGTCGCGTTGGTGATCGACAATGCGCGCGGCTGCACCTGGTGCACGTCGTTGCGGATGCCGGCGCAGACCGCCTCGACCGCGTCCGGCGACAGCTTCGCGCCGTCGCCGTCAGCCAGCAGCAGCTTCGCGCCGTGCGTGAAGAATTCCGGCGCGCCGCATTCGTCGACATTGATGTGCGCTTCGCCGTGGCAGATCACGCCGCCGAACGGCGGGCACAGCGCCGCGAGCGCCAGCGAATTCGCGGCCGTCCCGGTCGCGATCCACAGCGCCCGCACCTCGGTTTCGAACAGGCCGGAAAAGACGCCGTCCAGCTGTTTCGACCAGCGATCGCCGTCATAGGCGGTGTCGAGGCTGTTGGCGGCGGCGAGAGCCTCCAGCACCGCGGGGTGGGCAGCGGCGGCGTTGTCGGAAAAGAAGCGCATCGATTGCGCCCTTGGAGCGCTTCGCGCGCGCGGTCAACGCCGTGTCCCGCACCGAAACAGCAGCCGGTCCGAAACGGGCAAAAAGGTAAACAACAAATGAACTGTATCGTGTATGATCCGTTCTGGATCCCGAGTGACGGCTCGCCAAGGGCCGCACTGAAACGGGTCGCAAAAAGGGAACCTGTGTATGAAAAAGTCGCGTTTTGTCATGGCCGCGGCCGCGGCGGCAATGGCTGCCCCGGCAAGTGCGGCGGTGATGACCCTGACCAGCGTCACCGCGAACGGCGCGAACGAATTTTCCTTTACCTATCAGGGAACGTTGGGACCGGACGAAGGTGTCCGAAGCGGCGACCGGCTGATCATCTACGACTTCAACGGCTATATCGACGGATCGATCTTCACGCCGGGCGCCGATGTGGTCGGGACGACGGAGCTGACCTCGTCGTCTGGCCTGGTCGCGCCGGGCTTCAACGATGATCCCAATGTCGTGAACCTGGTCTTCACTTATGTCGGCGCTGATTTCCGCAACACCGGCGGCCCGTTCTCGCCGTTCGATTTCGACGGGCTCGGCGCCCGCTCGACCTTTGCCGGCAAGATCGCCGACGCGTTCTTCACGCTGACCACGAAGAACAATCCCGACGGCCTGCCCGGCGGCTCGAACACCGCGATCTATACGCTCGGCGCTGTGACGGTGCCGGCGGTGCTTCCGGTCCCTGAGCCTTCGACCTGGGCGCTGATGCTCGGCGGGTTCGGGCTCGCAGGCTGCGCGCTTCGGCGGCGCGACCGCAGGGCTGCGGCTGCCGCCTGAGTCACCAAAAGGGGGTGATGGTTGCGTCGCTGTCCGGCCGGGCGGCGGCGCTTCTTTTTTAGCACTTGCGATCCGGCGCGGCCCCGCTCAATCTCCCTGCCCTAACAGGGGGACGAAGGGGTGACGGCCCAGGCGTTCGACGAGATGGGGAGCGAGCCGCGGCAGGCCTATGCCGCGCTCAGCGCCTGGCTCGACGAAACGCCCGGCCCCTACCTCCAGACCCGCCGCGCCCAGGCCGAATTGTTCTTCCGCCGGATCGGGATCACCTTCGCCGTCTATGGCGACGCGCAGGCAGACGAGCGGCTGATTCCGTTCGACATCATCCCGCGCATCCTGTCGGGCGACGAATGGACCGGGCTCGAGCGGGGACTGGTGCAGCGCGTCAATGCGCTCAACGCGTTCCTGAACGATATTTACGGGTCGCGGGAGATCATCAAGGCAGGAATCGTTCCCGGAGAGCTGGTGCTGCGGAATCCGCAATTCTGCCTCCCCGCGATCGGCCGGGCGCCGCCGCACGGCATCTACACGCACATCGCCGGCATCGACATCGTCCGTACCGGGCCAGACAGCTTCCATGTCCTCGAGGACAATGTGCGCACGCCTTCCGGCGTTTCGTACATGCTCGAAAACCGAGAGGTGATGCTGCGGCTGCTGCCGGAGCTGACCGACCGGCACCGGATCGCGCCGGTCGAGACCTATCCCGAGCTGCTGCTCAGCACGCTGCAATCGGTGGCGCCGCCGCGCTGCCGCGGCGAACCGACGGTCGCGGTGCTGACCCCCGGATTCCACAACTCGGCCTATTACGAACACAGCTTCCTCGCCGATAAAATGGGCGTCGAACTGGTCGAGGGCAGCGACCTGCTGGTGCAGGGCGACGTGCTCTACATGCGCACCACCGACGGGCCGCAGCGCATCGACGTGCTCTACCGCCGCGTCGACGACGCTTATCTGGATCCGCTCGTGTTCCGCCCGGATTCGACGCTGGGCGTGCCGGCGCTGATGAGCGCCTATGCCACCGGCAATCTCGCCATTGCCAACGCGGTCGGCACCGGCATCGCCGACGACAAGGCGGTCTACAGTTACATGCCCGACATCGTGCGCTTCTATTCAGGCGAAGACGCGATCCTAAAGAATGTCCCGACCTGGCGGTGCCGGGAGCCGCAAGCATTGGCCTATGTGCTCGATCATCTGGACGAGCTGGTCGTGAAGCAGGTCGACGGCTCGGGCGGTTACGGCATGCTGGTCGGGCCGCACGCGGCCAGAGCCCAGATCGACGAATATGCCGCCCGGCTGCGCGCCCAGCCGGAAGGGTTCATTGCCCAGCCGACGCTGGCGCTTTCGACCTGCCCGACGCTGGTCGACGAGGGGATCGCCCCGCGCCATGTCGACCTCCGCCCGTTCGTGCTGACCGGCGCGCAGGGCGTGCGCATCGTGCCCGGCGGCCTGACGCGCGTGGCGCTTAAGGAAGGATCGCTGGTGGTGAACTCCAGCCAGGGCGGGGGCACCAAGGACACGTGGGTGCTGGATGGGTAGGCGCGGACGAGTCGCCGCGGCAAAGCCGCGTCGTCGGACGGACGCTTGCGCCCGCCGGCCGGCTTTGCCCGAGTCGGGGCGCGGGCGCGCGCCCTCGCCGGGCTGCGGCTAGTGCTCTCCCGCACCGCAGCCGACCTGTTCTGGGCGGGGCGCTATGTCGAGCGGGCGGACTTCATCTCGCGGCTGATCGACGCGACGCTGCGGCTTGCGGCGCTTCCCTCCAGCTATGGCGGCGCGGTCGGTGCGTGGAGCAGCGCGCTGGCGGCAGCGGGAATCGAGCCGCTCTACGCCGAGCGCCATCCCGAACTGACCGAGCGCAGCGCGACCGCGTTCCTCGCGCTCGATCCCGCCAATCCCTCGTCGATGCGCACCTGCATCGAGCGGGCGCGTCACAATGCCCGCGCCGTGCGCACGGCGCTGACGGTCGAGGTATGGGAAGCGATCAACACCGCCTGGCTGGAGATCCAGGGCTTTGGAACCACCCTGGAATCCCGCGCCGCGCTTAGCCGGCTTGTCGAGCATGTGAAGAGCTCGGCGCTGCTGTTCGACGGCGCCACGCACCGCACGATGCTGCGCGAGAAATCATACTGGTTCCTGCGCCTCGGCGCCGCGCTGGAGCGCGCCGACAACACGGCGCGGCTGCTCGACGTCAAATATCATCTGCTGCTGCCGCGCGACGAGCCGGTCGGCGGCAGCCTCGACTATTTCCAGTGGACGACGATCCTGCGCACCGTTTCGGCGCTCACCGCCTACCGCCACGTCTATTTCGACAGCATCAAGCCCTGGCTGGTCGCCGATCTGCTGATCCTCAATCGCCGCATGCCGCGCTCGCTCGCCGCCTGCGCGAGCGACCTCGTCCGCTATCTCGACAATCTCGCCCGCTCGACCGGCAAGCGCGGCCCGGCCCACCGCCAGGCCGTCGCGATGTCAGCCCGCCTCGCCCAGGGCGACATGGCCATGATCTTCGCATCGGGTCTGCACGAGTTCATCGGCGAGTTCATTGCCGAGAACAACGCGCTCGGCCATGCGATCCAGGAGCAATATCTGTTCCTATGAGAATCCTGGTCGACCACTGCACAACCTATTCGTACACCCTGCCGGCGGCGAACGTCGTGCAGGCGCTGCGGCTGACCCCGCGCGATCACGATGCGCAATATATCCGCAGCTGGCGCGTCGATACCGACGTGAACGGCACGATGCGCGAAGGCACCGACGCGTTCGGCAACCGGCTCACCATGTTCTACGCCGATGCTCCGCTGACCTCGCTGACCGTGACGGTCACCGGCGAAGCGGACGTGACCGACGCGCACGGCGTCTATCGCGGGCCGGAGACGCTGCCGCCGCTCGTCTATCTGCGCTCGACCGAGCTTACCCGGCCCGATCCTGCGATCGTCGACATGGCGCGCGGCTGCGAGAGGACGGAGGCAATCGCAACGCTGCACGTGCTGAATGCCGCGGTACACGAGCACATGGATTTCGATACGGCCGAAACCGACGTCGCCACGCCGGCGGCCGAGGCGTTCGCGGGCAAAAGCGGCGTGTGCCAGGATTTCGCGCACATCTTCTGCGCTGCCGCCCGCGTGCTCGACATTCCGGCGCGCTACGTCTCGGGCCATCTCGCGCGGCAAGGAGATCCGGCGCAGGAAGCGGCCCATGCCTGGGCGGAGGCGCTGGTGCCCGATCTCGGCTGGGTCGCCTTCGATCCCGCGAACGGCATCTGCGCGACCGATGCCTATTTGCGCGTCGCGGCAGGACTCGACTATCTCGATGCGGCGCCGGTCCGCGGCGCCCGGCGCGGCGGCGGTGTCGAGACGATGCACGTTCATGTCCACGCCGCGGACGCGATGAAGCAGAGCCAGGGATAGGGGGCCAGTCCAATGACCTATTGTATCGGGATGCTGGTCCGCGAAGGCATGGTGCTGATGGCGGACACCCGGACCAACGCGGGCGTCGACAACATCTCCACCTATCGCAAGCTCCGGCTTTACGGGAACGACGGCAAGCGGTTGATCGCGGTTGCCTCGGCCGGCAGCCTTTCGACCACCCAAGGCGCGATCCAGCGCGTGACCAAGGGCCTCGCCCATCCGGAAACCGGCAAATACGAGAATTGGGGCAGCTTCCAGAGCATTTACGATGCCGCGATCGCCGCCGGCCGTGCGCTGCGGCAGGTGCGGGATTCGATGCAGGATCTGGCGCAGCCGGGGATCAACTTCGACGCGACCCTGCTGGTCGGCGGCTCGATCAACGGCGAGCCTTCGCGGCTGTTTCTCGTCTATTCGGCCGGCAACACGATCGAGTGCGCGCCCGATACGCCCTATCTGCAGATCGGCGAGCTCAAATACGGCAAGCCGATCCTCGACCGCGCACTCCACTACGACACGCCGCTGAACGCCGCCGTGAAGCTCGGCTTGCTCAGCTTCGATTCGACGATGCGCGCGAACCTTGCAGTCGGCCTGCCCATCGACCTGATGGTCGCCGATGCCAATGCCGGCCAGGCCCGCACCAACATCCGCATCGAG
>NZ_DASTXI010000206.1:0-2909 GCF_035758555.1 Sphingomonas sp.
CGAAAGCCCGCGCCACATCGAAATCCAGGTGCTCGGCGACAGCCAAGGCAACATCGTCTATCTGGGCGAGCGCGAATGCTCGATCCAGAGGCGGCACCAGAAAGTGGTCGAGGAGGCGCCGTCGCCTTTCGTCACGCCCGAAATGCGCAAGGCAATGGGCGAGCAGGCCGTCGCGCTGGCGCGGGCGGTGGGCTATTACAGCGCCGGCACGGTCGAACTGATCGTCTCGGGCGCGGACCCGACCGGCAAGAGCTTCTACTTTCTCGAAATGAACACCCGGCTCCAAGTCGAGCATCCGGTGACGGAGGCGATCACCGGCCTCGATCTGGTCGAGCAGATGATCCGCGTCGCGGCGGGCGAGCCGTTGGGATTCACGCAGGACGATGTGAAGCTGAACGGCTGGGCCATCGAGAACCGGGTTTATGCGGAGGATCCGTATCGGGGGTTTTTGCCCTCGACCGGCCGCCTCGTCCAATACCGCCCACCGGGACACAGCGCTGCTGCGAAAGCAGGAGCCCAGATGGACGGGCTCGGAGCGGGTGACTCTGGGCTCCTGCTTTCGCAGGAGCACGACGGGGCAGCACCCTACACACGCGTCGACGACGGCGTGCGCGAGGGCGGCGAAGTCTCCATCTTCTACGACCCGATGATCGCCAAGCTGATCACCTGGGCCCCCACGCGCGAGCAGGCGATCGACGCTCAGATTGCCGCGCTCGATCGGTTCGAGATCGACGGGCCTGGCCACAATATCGACTTCCTCTCTGCGCTGATGCAGCACCCCCGTTTCCGCGAGGGGCAGCTGACGACGGGTTTCATTGCCGAGGAGTATCCGGAAGGCTTCCACGGCGCGCCCGCGTCCCGCCGACTGATCGAGGGGCTGGCGGCGGTCGCGGCGATGATCGGGCTCGAAGCCGACGCTCGCGCCGGCGACATCGACGGGCAGCTGAACGGCGGGCCCGAGCTTTCGCCCGAGCGCATTGTGCGCATCGACGGCCGCCAGATGCATGTCTCCTTCAAAGGCGATGAGCTCAGCCTGTCGGCGATCATCGACGGACAGGGCGACCCGATCGATCTGGAAGGCGATTGGGAACCGGGACAGGCGCTGTTCGAAGGCGAGCTGAACGGCGAGCCCATTGCCGTGCGCGTCGAGCGGAAGGGCCGCAGATGGAAGCTGACGACCCGCGGCGCGGCGCATCTGGTCGACGTCTGGCCGCCGCACATTGCCGCGCTCGCGACCCACATGATCGACAAGGTGCCACCCGACCTGTCGCGTTTCCTGCTCTGCCCGATGCCGGGCCTGCTGGTGTCGTTGAACGTCGGCCAGGGCGACAAGGTGGAGGCAGGCCAGCCGCTCGCCGTCGTCGAGGCGATGAAGATGGAGAACATCCTCCGCGCGGAGAAGGCAGGCACGGTCAAGCGCGTCGATGCGAAGCCCGGCGACAGCCTCGCCGTAGACGCAGTGATCCTGGAGCTCGAATAGCTGAATTACATGCCAGCTTGGCTCGCTCGGGACGAGCGATGTGAGTCGATCAGGTCGCGAACCGCGCTACTCGCCCGCGCGTTTCGCGACGAAGGGGTAGGGGCGGCCGTTCACGTCCAGCCAGCCGATCAGGCCGCCCGCCGTGGATTGCCCGTGCAGGGTGAAGACCGACTCTCGGACCTTACCGGTCGCGGTCACGTCGCTGCCGGTCAGCGTCACGCTCTCGAAGGGGGTATCGGCGAGTTTCACCTCTGGCACGGCGAAACTGCCGCCGTCCGGCCCGAAGCGGACGCGGAGTGTCGCCGGCCGATAGGCATAGGTGAACGGCGCTGCCCAGCTGCCCTGCGCGGAGCCTTTTGGCTGGGTCAGCGAGCGCACCGCCGCCAGCGCGGGGTCGCGGCCTTGCTGCACGTCGGCGACGGTGCGCGGCGCCGCGACGTGCGGCGCGGTCGCGTCGCGCTTGTCGAGCGGGCCGGTGTCCTGCCAGTAGAGGCTCGACACGCGCAGCGTCAGGCCCGATTCCGGCAGCGTGATGCGCTTCGAATCGCCATAGCTGGACGGCGCGCCTCCTGTCGGCTCGCCGACGAACACGGCGGGCGTCCAGCGCTCCATCGCGTTGACGAGGTTCTGCGCGGCGGAGAAAGTCTTCGCGTCGATCAGCACGAACAGATGGCCCGGCTTCCAAAGCGCCGGACGCGCGATCGCGCCGCGCACGACCGGATCGATCAGGAAGTTGTTGCCGCCCGGATTGCCGCGCAGGTCGATCACCAGCCGCGCGTCGGGCGCCGCATCGACCGCGGCATAAACCTTGTCGGCGAAGGCGGCGAGCCTCTGGCCGGGCGCGTTCCCGATTTCCGAGATCCGCGCGACGACGATGCCGCCGTCCAATGTCTCCAGCCCAAAGATCGGCGTCTCGGGCTCCTTCGCCCAGGCCAGATCGGCGCCGTCCGGCAGAGCAGCAAGGCGCTCCCCGACCTCGCGCCCGTTCGACAGCCGGAACCGCCAGCGCGCGTCCGTGCCCGCGGTCACGCCGCGGGCGCGGAGCAGGTCGGGCAGCATGATGAAGCTGGGCAGATAGGCGCGCTTCATGCCGGCATTGTCGCCATTGACCAGCGGCAGCATCGCCGCCTCGATCGCGGCGACAGGCTTGTCGTCGATCGACACCAGCGAGGCGCCGACCAGCTTGCGGTATTTCGGTGCCGCGGCCGTCACCAGATAGCCGTCGCTTGCCGCCGTCAGCCGGATCGGCAGCGTGGCGAAGACGGGCACCTTCGGCGCCTCGGTCTTGGCATGGCCCAGGAACACCCCTGCGCTTTCGGGGAGCGGCAGGGTCAGGCGGGTATGGCCTTCGCCGGTGGCGGCGATCAGCTCGATCATCCGCGCCATCACCTGCCGGTCGTCGAGCGACGGGATGTCGGCTGCCAGCTTG
>NZ_DASTXI010000217.1:0-9726 GCF_035758555.1 Sphingomonas sp.
GACGATATCCTGGGTGCGCCGCACCGGCAGCAGCTCGCGCCACCGCCACAGGTCCGAAGGACGCGTTTCCACGTCTTCGCGCGACCATTCGCGCGCCAGCCGCTCAAGATCGTAGCGAACCAGCAGCGGCTTGCCCGCGTCCGACAGCTGATGGAGCGTGTCCGCGGGATATTTCTGCCCGCTCGCCGAGCATTCCAGATCAGTGACATAGGTGGGACGGTCGGCGGTCAGGTTCACATCGCTACGCATGCGGCGGCATTGACGACTCGGCGACGGTAAGGCAAGCGGCGCCTCGCCTTCGGGCGGGTATAGCTCAATGGTAGAGCACTAGCCTTCCAAGCTTGTGATACGGGTTCGATCCCCGTTACCCGCTCCACCGCTTTCCGCGACAAATCGCGACATAATCGCGGCGCCACCGACAAACTCCCGCGACCATTGCCGCCTAGACCGGCAGCATCGGAGGTGGGTTATGGCGACGGCTTTGATGATTTCGGCGCTTGGCGCACTGGCGCTGACCAGCGGGATCGCGTTGGCGGCCGGGCAGCCGCACGAGATGGGCGATCACCCGACGGGCGACATGACCCGCGCGCAGGTGGTCGCCATGGCGAACGCCCATTTCGACCGGATGGACCTCAACAAGGACGGCAGGCTCGACCGCGCCGACCGCGAGGCGATGCACGCGAAGATGGCGGCCGACATGTTCGACCGCACCGACGCCAATCACGACGGCACAATCAGCCGCGACGAATGGAATGCGGGGGCAGCGAAGCTCGCCGCGATGCACGGACGCGGCCGGCCGATGATGCGGCACATGGCGATGATGGCGGACGCGGACGGCGACCGCGCGATCAGCCGCGACGAATTCCAGAAGCGCGCGCTCGAGCATTTCGACCGGGCCGACGCGAACCACGATGGCACGATCAGCGCGGCGGAGCGCGAGCAGGCTCACGCCGCGATGCGGGAGCATTCCGAGCGCAAGTAACGCGCCTCCGGATGCCTCCGTCCGGCCAATCCGCGTCTTCCCCCTGTGGCGCGGCCGCCGGAGAGCCGGGGCGGACGAGGTCGACCCTGCCTCGTCCGCCCTTTCCTTTCCTGTGCAAGCCTGCTTGGAAAGGATGACATGGACGACAAGCCGCACATCCTGCTGGTCGACGACGAGCGCTCGATCCGCGAGCCGCTCGCGACCTATCTGAACCGCAACGGCTTTCGCGTGACGCAGGCCGGCGACGCCGGGCAGGCACGCGAGCGGCTGCACGGCTATGCGATCGACCTGGTCATCCTGGACGTGATGATGCCGGGCGAGGACGGCCTCAGCCTGTGCCGGCACATCCGCGAGACGTCGGAGCTGCCCGTCATCCTGCTGACCGCAATGGCGGAGGAGACCGACCGCATCGTCGGGCTCGAAATGGGCGCCGACGATTATGTCGTGAAGCCGTTTTCCCCGCGCGAGCTGGTCGCGCGGATCAAGGTGGTGCTGCGGCGGACCGGGCGCGGCGCCGGCATCAAGCAGCGTGCGCCCGAAACCGGCAGCTACGCCTTTGCGGGCTGGGTGCTGAAAGCTGGCGAGCGCGGGCTGGTCGACCCCGACGGCGTGCAGGTGCCGCTGTCGACCGGCGAGTTCAACCTGATGCTCGCTTTCGCCACCCACCCGCACCAGGTGCTGAGCCGCGATCAGTTGCTCGACCTGGCCTATGGCCGCGAGGCGCACGCGTTCGACCGTGCGATCGACAACCACATCAGCCGATTGAGACGGAAAATCGAGGCCGATCCGAAAAATCCGGGTTTGATCAAGACCGTATGGGGCGGCGGCTACACGCTGGCCGCCGACGTGACGCGGCTTTGAGGCGCGTCTGGCCCCGGAGCCTCGGCGCGCAGCTTGCCCTGCTGATGGCGCTGGCACTGGGCGTGGCGCAGGCGGTCAATTTCGTGCTGCTGCTGCAGGCGACCAAGCGCCAGACCTATGTGCAGACCGCGACGCTGGCGATCGCGCGGCTGGCCGAATCGGTGCAGCGGACTCGCACCGGCGCGACCACGCCGCAAATGCTGCGCGGGTCGCTTGCCTCCACCACCAGCCCGATCCGGCCGGAAATGGAGCTGCGGCCCGATGTCGCCGCTTTTGCCCGTGAAATGCTCGGCCAGGTCGGCATTCGCGTCGGCCATATCGAGGCGGCCGAGATTCCCGCGCGCGAGTTCCAGGTGCAGGTCGATGACAAGGGGCGGCTGCTGCGCCAGTCGGCCGTGCTGCAGCGCCGCGTGATCGTCGTGTCGGCCGAAATCGCGCCCTCGCGCTGGGTGACGACCGCGGCGCCGCTGCCGCCGCTCCACGCCGGCGTGTTCGGCGGGCTGATCTTCCAGACCTTCGTGCTTTACGGCTTCATCCTGCTGACGGTGTTGTGGGTCGGCGGACGATTGGCGCGGCCGCTCGCGGAGCTGCGCGACGCCGCCGAACGCTTCGACCGGCGCACCGCGCCAGAGCCGATCGCCGAGCAGGGCCCGTCCGACATCCGCCGGCTGATCGCGGCGTTCAACGCGATGCGGACGCGCATCACCGCGATGCTGGACGAGAAGGACCGGATGCTGGGCGCGATCGGCCACGATCTTCGCACGCCGCTCGCCTCGATGCGGGTGCGCACCGAGCTGGTCGAGGACGAAGGCGAGCGCGCGCGGATGGCGGCGACCATCGACGACATGAACAAGACGCTGGACGACATCCTGTCGCTCGCCCGGCTCGGTCATCCGAGCGAAGCCGAGCAGCGAGTCGACCTGCCGGCGCTGATCGACAGCGTCGCCGAGGAATTCGAGGATCTGGGCGCCGACGTCTCCGTCGAGGAGACCGACCGGCTGACGGTGCCGATGCGGCCGAGCCTGATGAAGCGCGCGCTCAGGAACCTGATCGAGAACGCGCTCAAATATGGCGAGCGCGCGCGGGTGCGCGTGCTCCGCGAGCCGGCCTGGGCGGTGGTCGAGGTCGACGATGACGGCCCCGGCATTCCGCCCGAAGAGATCGAGCGCATGTTCGAGGCGTTCACCCGGCTGGAGGGCTCGCGCAGCCGCGACACCGGGGGCGCGGGCCTCGGCCTCGCCCTCGCCCGCGCGATCGTCGACGCGCATGGCGGCACGCTGACGCTCGCCAACCGCGAGCACGGGTTGAGGGCGACGATGCGGCTGCCGCTCCAGGCTTAGCGGGGGCTAGCCGACCAGCGGCGAGAAGGTCGCCTCGCCGTTCAGGAAGTAGATTCTGGTGCGCCCGACAAAGCCCGAATCGGCGCCGATCACCAGCCACAGCTGCCCGTTCGCGTCGCTGGTGACGGCGGGAGCGGTGGCGCCGGTCGTCAGCGTCTTTTCGCTGTAGAGCGGCTGGTCGCAAGTGCCGGCGGTCGTGGTCTGGGTGAAATCGCCGAGCGCCGCGACGTCGGTGCCGCCGGTCGCCTGATCGCCCTTGTCGAAATTGACGGTGACGCGATTCAGCTGGGTGACCCTGGCCGGTTCCACTGCGCTCGCGCCGGCCTTGATCGTGACGTTCTCGCCGGGATTGCCCGGACAATTCGGCGGCGCATTGGTCGCGAAACGAAGGCTGACCGTCACCTGATAGCGGGTGTTGGGGGCAAGGCCCGTCACCGGCTTCCAGATATAGATGAACAGGTCGGTCGAGGGATTGGGCGCGGAGACCGCGAACCCGGAGAGACTGGCGAGCGGCGGGGGCAGCTGCTCCGGCTCGGCGCGGAACGCGATGATTGGCTCCTGGCCCGGCACGAAATCCGAATAGTCTGCCCGGAAACCGTTGGTGTCGTTGACGAACGAGAACTCGACCACTTTCGAGCCGAGCGTCGGGCTGGGGCCGGGAGTCGGCGTGCCGGTCGGGCCCGGTGTCGGAGCAGGAGTCGGGAGCGGCGTGGCGGTCGGGCTGGGGCCCGGCATCTGGCTCGAACCGTCGCCGCCGCATGCGCCGACTACCGTCAGCAGCGCGATTCCAAGGAAAGCAGACGAACGCATACCATTTCTCCCGGCCCCCCGGAGACGTTCAGAACGTATAGGCCAGCCCCAGACCTCCGTACCATTGATCGCGGTCGCCTGCGATCGCGACGATCGGCGAGCGGGCGTAGCGGCCGTGCACGCGGTAATAGCCGCCGCCGCCGACCAGCGACAGTCCGCCGGTCAGATCGCCGGTCAGCGACACGTTGACCAGTGCGGTCGCGCCCCATCCGAGCATGCCGGACTTGCGCGCGCTGAACGCCGGCAGGCCGCTCGCCACAGCGCCCGCAGGGGTGACGGTGAAATAATAGTCGCCATAGTCTTTGCCGACATAGTCGGCATAGCCGGACACAAGCACATAGGCCTTGCGGCTGAGCGGCGTTCCGTAGGTGACGGAAGGCGTGATCTGATAGCTGTCGTGTGCGCCGGCGACGTCATGAGTGTAGGTGACGCTGGCGCTGAGCGTGTCGTAGGCGCTGGTGATGACCCCGGTCTTGGCGATGCCGATATAGCCGCCGAGCTCGATCGCGGTGTCGAGCTTGCCGAGCGCCTTCACCTGCGGGTCCTTGATCGATCGTGTCCGGTTCAGGTTCACGCCGGCGACCGGGCCGAGCTGGAAATCGATGCCGTGCGGATCGCGGTTGCGGATCAGGTCGACGCTCGCCTCTGTGCCGCGGAACTGGAAATTGAAGCCGGAGATGCTGCCGCGCGCCCCGAGCGCGGGCACGACCAGATAATCGTCCGAGCCGACATAGGAGGGAATGTACGCCGCCCCGGCGGCGATCGTGACCGTCTCCTTCAGCAGCGGATCGTCGACCGCCGTCTGGGCGGCGGCGGGAGCGGCGGCGAACGCGGCGACGGCGATCAGGACTGGCTTCACGAAACGACCCTTATGCTTCCGATACGGACGCGCAACGTCCGGCCTGCCGATCAGTTGCGTCGTCGAAGCGCCCGAGCCCGCGATCGGTGCCGCACAGCCGGTCCCAGAACCGGAAATAAAGGCCGTAATTGCAGCGATAATGCTGGTGATGGCGCTGGTGGTGGCTGGCGGTGATGATCCAGCGGCCGAACGGGCCATGCACCAAGGCTCGCGGAAACATCTCCCACCCCATATGATTGGTGACGCCCATCACGGTCATCACCGCCAGTACCACCCCCAGCATCGCGGCGTGGATCGGGATCAGGAAAACCAGCGCCGGGATGACGACGGCGCCAGTGAATGCCTCCAAGGGCGAAAAGCTCATCGCCGCCCATGCCGTCGGCGGCCGGCTGGCATGATGGACGGCGTGGATGGCGCGAAACACGCCCGGCCGATGCATCCATCGGTGCGTCCAGTAGAACCAGCTATCGTGCGCTGCAAGGTAGAGCAGCACCGACACTGGCATCCACCAGAGCGGCCAGGCGGCCGGATCCGTATAGATCCGCGTCCATCCCCGCGCCTGCCAGCCCCAGGCGACGACGCCGGCGGGAATGCCGTAAATCGCGGCTGAGGCCAGCGACCACCCGATCTCCCGCCCGATCTGCGGCCCGAGTCCGGCATAGAGTCCCGGCCGCACCGCCCGCGTCGCAAACGCGAAGGCCCCGCTCACCGCAAGATAGCGGACGCCGACGATCACCGTCATCGCAAGCGCGGAAAGAAGGATCGGGGTCATGCCGCGTCTTAATGCAAAGCGCGTGGCGGCTATAGCCCCTCTCCCGCTTGCAAGAGAGGGAGCGCCCAAGCCGACAGGCTTGGGAGGGTGAGGGGGAAGCGAGCCGCGCTCGCTGCACGTCGCTCTGGCCCCTCACCCCGCTCCGGCATGCGGCCTGAGTCGCCTCTCCCCGCCGGGGAGAGGGGCTAGTCGGACGCACCCACGCAATTGTGGCAGGTGAACAGATTTCCCGGGTCGTATTTGCGCTTGGCCGTGAGCAGGCGGGGGTAATTGTCGCCCCAATAGGCGCGCTGCCAGTCGCGGCGGAAATAGTCGGATTCGGACATGTAGCAGCCGGCATCCGGCACCAGCCTGCGGAACGGCGCCATCGCGCGAGTGACGGCGGCTGCTTCCTTGCGGCCGGTCGCGACGTCGGGCTCGTGGCCGGGAATGCCGGGCCAGGCGGGCGGGCCCTCGGCAGCGCAAATCAGCAGCGCGAAGGCGTCAGCGACCTGGCCGTTCATGGCCGTCTCGCGGGCCGCCGCGATCGCTTGGGGCGCGCCGCCGGCGAGGCCTTTGTTGGTGTGCAGGCTGAAGCTCCATTCGGCGGAGGCGGCGACGATCGCATCGACCAACGCCTGCTGGCGGGCGGGCGCAAGCAGGTCCTTCGGCAGCCAGGCGGACTGGTAGGCGTGGAGCACCTGCCCCGCCTCGCCGCGATTGGTCGCCCAGAAGACATGGTCGGGCGAGGCACCGGGACGGTCGTCGGGCAGCACCACGCCCGGCAGCGCGCGCAGGAATTTCGGGTCCCAGAAATGGCGCGAATCCGCCGCCAGCACCAGCGGCTCGCCGGCGAGCTTGTAATCCTGCGGCCGGCTCTTCAGCCATGACAGGAGAGGCGCCCAGGTGGCGCGGATCGCCTGCTCGTCGAGGCTGTGGCACAGCATCGACACGCCGAGGCGCCGGCTGGGCGTGAAGCGGAGCTGCTCACCCCATTCGGGCCGGAACAGCGCTTCGGCATAAAAGGCTATCGTTCGTGCGACCAACGCGCGCCAGGCGGCGGCGTTCTGCGCCTCGACGGAGAACAGGATCGCGCCGATGGTCGGCGGCAGCGGATCGGTACGCTGCGTCACGCGCGTGACGACGCCGAACGTGCCGCCGCCTCCGCCGCGCAGCGCGAAGAACAGGTCCGGATCGCGCCAGCGATTGACTGTGCGGACCTGCCCGTCTGCGGTGACCACCTCCGCCTCCAGCAGATTGCCGGCCCCGGTGCCGAACGTCTTCGACAGGCTGCCGAAGCCGCCGCCCTGCACGAAGCCGCCGACGCCGACCGTCAGGCAACCGCCGCCCTGCACATAGCGGCCAGCCTCGACCGAGGCGGCGCGGTAGACGTCGCCCCAAATTGCGCCGGCGCCGATCGACACGGCCGGCTGCGCCGCTGTGCCGGCTGGAGCACCGTCGGGCACGAAGCCGTCGTGCAGCGCGACGGCATTCATCCGACGGGTCCAGACCAGCAGCGAGTTGGCCCTGTTCGAGTTGCCGAAATAGCTGTGGCCGCCGCCCTTCACGACCAGCCGGACGCCGTGCTCACGTGCGAAATTCACGGCGGCCGCTACATCGGCGGCGGTTTCCGCCGCGACCGCATAGTCGCTGGGCTGCGATGTCCAGGCATCGGTCCAGCCGAGCGACTGGGTCAGGCCTGGTTCGTCGCCCAGATAATAGGGATTTTTCAGCTTCGCGAACAGCGCATCGGCGCCCTTCCCGCCCGAGCGCGCGCATTCGGCAAGCGGCGAGCGCACCACCATCAGCCGCTCGCCCAGCCGGCGGCGGAGCGCGTCCCAGTCCGCGGGCTCTGGCCGGGCGAACCCCGCCTCGGGAAGCGCGGCCAGCGCAGGCGCCGCCGCCATCAGCTTCACGACCTGCCTGCGATCCATGCCCTCTCCTCCCGCCCTTCTTCTCGCAGCGCAGATGGCACGGGGCAACAGTTTGGCGGGCCGCGCCGTTGCGGCTAGGGCTTGAGGGTGAGCGAGGGCGACATCACGATCCTGGGCGGCGGGCTGGCGGGTGGGCTGATCGCCTTTGCGCTCAGCCAGCGCCGGCCGGAGGTGCGCGTGACGCTGGTCGAGCGCGGGGCGGCGCTGGGCGGCAATCACATCTGGTCGTTCTTCGACAGCGACATTGCCGATGCGGACCGATGGATCGTCGAGCCGTTCGTGTCGCACCGCTGGGACGGATACGAGGTGCGCTTTCCGGGGCACCGGCGGGTGCTTTCGTCCGGGTATAATTCCATCGATTCGGATCGGTTCGACCGGGTGCTGCGCGAGCGGCTGCCGGCCGTCCGCTTGAACGAGGAAGGCGAACCGGACGGCGCAGCAATCGATGCGCGGGGCGCAGGCGATCTCGGCACGCTCGATCTTGGATGGCAGAAATTCGTCGGGCGCGTGCTGCGCGTCGAGGGCGGCCACGGCCTGACGCGGCCGGTGGTGATGGACGCGACGGTCGATCAGGTCGACGGTTACCGGTTCGTCTACCTGCTGCCGTTCGATCGCGAATGCGTGTTCGTCGAGGACACTTATTACAGCGACACGCCCGGGCTGGACGTGGCCGCGATCGGCGCGCGGATCGAGGCCTATGCGGCGGCGCAGGGTTGGCGGGTAGCCGCACGGGAACGCGAGGAAACGGGCGTGCTGCCGGTGGTGATCGGAGGCGATTTCGACGCCTATTGGCGCTCCACCGGCAAAGCCATCGCCAAGGCCGGGATGCGCGCCGGGCTGTTCCACCCGACCACCGGCTACTCGCTGCCCGACGCAGTGCGGCTGGCGTCGGCCATTGCGGCGGCGCCGGACCTGTCCGCGGAAGCACTGGCGCGGCTGACGCGGGAGCATGCCGAACGGGCGTGGCAGGCCCGCGGCTTTTACCGGCTGCTCGACACGATGCTGTTCCGTGCGGCCGAGCCGGCGCAGCGCTACCACGTGCTGGAGCGCTTCTACCGGCTGCCGGAGCCGCTGATCGGGCGCTTCTATGCCGGGCAGACCACACTGGCCGATAAGGTGCGCATCCTTGCCGGGAAGCCGCCGGTGCCGGTCGGCCGTGCCCTTGCCGCGGTGCTCAAGCGATGAAGCGCGCAATCGTGATCGGCGCGGGGTTCGGCGGGTTGGCGCTGGCTATACGGCTGCAATCCGCGGGCGTGCAGACGACGATCGTCGAGGCGCGCGACAAGCCGGGCGGGCGCGCCTATTTCTGGGAGCGGGACGGCTTTATCTTCGATGCCGGACCGACCGTCATCACCGATCCCGATTGCCTGAAGGAGCTGTGGGCGCTGACCGGCCACAACATGGCCGAGGACGTCGAGCTGGTGCCGGTTGCGCCTTTCTACCGCCTCACCTGGCCGGACGGCACGGTGTTCGACTATTCGAACGGCGACGCGCAGCTGACGGCCGGGATCGCGAAGCTGAACCCGGCCGATGTGGCGGGATACCGGCGCTTCCTCGACTATGCGGCGGGCGTGTACCGCGAAGGTTATGTGAAGCTCGGCGCCGCGCCGTTCCTCGACTTTACGTCGATGCTGAAGGCGGCGCCGGCGCTGGCGCGCTATCAGGCCTGGCGGTCGGTCTATTCGGTCGTCTCGGGCTTCGTGCACAACGAGAAACTGCGCGAGGCGCTGAGCTTCCACACCTTGCTGGTCGGCGGCAATCCGATGACGACCAGCGCGATCTACGCGCTGATCCACAAGCTTGAGCGCGACGGCGGCGTGTGGTTCGCGAAAGGCGGCACCAACCGGCTGGTTGCGGGCATGGTGCGTCAGTTCGAACGGATCGGCGGAACGCTGCGGCTGGGCGACCCCGTTGTGGAGATCGAGAGCGCGGGCGACCACGTGACCGGCGTGCGCACCGCCAGCGGCTGGCGAGCGGAGGCGGACGCGGTCGCCTCCAACGCCGACATCGTGCACAGCTATCGCGATTTGCTGCCGAACGCGCGCGGGCGGCGCGAGGGGCGGCGGCTGGAGAAGAAGCGCTTCTCGCCGTCGTTGTTCCTGGTGCATTTCGGGGTGCGCGGCACGTTTCCGGAGCTGCCGCACCATATGATCCTGTTCGGTCCGCGCTATCGCGGGCTGCTGGACGAG
>NZ_DASTXI010000022.1:0-13352 GCF_035758555.1 Sphingomonas sp.
TGATCATAATTGGCTGGGCACAGACATCCCTCGTCCGGTCTGTTCGTCACATCGACGCAGGGCGGAGCGCAGCCATAGCTCAGGGGTGTTGATTTCACCGACAACGCGCTGGCGAAGGCAGGCGGCACGAAGGCGGTCGCAACCAAACTGGAGAAGAGCGCGATTTTCCTTCCGAGCATAGGCATGGACTACATCTCCTTTTCCCGCTCGACATTTAGCTACCATTTTACAACATACGTGTGATCACGATCAGATCGAAACGGTCCAGATGAGCCGGGCGCGGCACCGTGCTGATGCTGATCCAGCGCGGCAACGCGCCGGCGCGCTGAAGATCAAGAACGACTGATCTGTTTACCCTCCCCGCTCGCTTCGCGCGCCGACCCTCCACCCTGAAGGGGAGAGGCTTGTTACGTGATCATGCTCCCCGCTACACCCAGCGCATGGCGGACGAGGGCATCTTCATCGGGCAGGGTGGCGGGAAGCCTCAGATCCTCAATTTCGGACGAGCGAACCGGCACGGACTGATCGCGGGCGCGACCGGCACCGGCAAGACGGTGACGCTTCAGGGTATCGTCGAAGGCTTCTCGAAAGCAGGCGTGCCGACCTTCGTCGCCGATGTGAAAGGCGATCTGGCCGGACTGGGCATGGCCGGTTCGCCGATGGCGAAGTCGCACGAAGCCTTTGCAGCGCGGGCGGCCGAGATCGGCATGACCGACTGGACCTATGCCGACAATCCGGTCCAGCTCTGGGACCTGTTCGGCGAGCAGGGCCATCCGATCCGAACCACCGTGTCCGAAATGGGCCCGCTGCTGCTGGCCCGGCTGATGGGACTGAACGAAGTGCAGGAAGGCGTGCTGACGATCGCCTTCCATGTCGCCGACAAGGACGGGCTGCTGCTGCTCGACCTCGACGACCTGCAGGCGATGCTGAGCCACTGCGCCGAACGCGCGGACGAGCTGACCGTCACCTATGGCAATGTCTCGAAGCAGAGCATCGGCGCGATTCAGCGCTCGCTGCTCCAGCTTCGGTCCCAGGGCGGCGAGCATTTCTTCGGCGAGCCGGCGCTGGAGATCGCCGACCTGATCGCGACCGACGACGAGGGCCGCGGCGTCGTCAATATCCTGGCCGCCGACAAGCTCATGGCCAGCCCGGAGCTCTACGCGACTTTCCTGCTGTGGCTGCTGTCCGAGCTGTTCGAGCAGCTTCCGGAGATCGGCGATCCGGACAAGCCCAAGCTCTGCTTCTTCTTCGACGAGGCCCATCTGCTGTTCGACGAGGCGCCTCCGGCTCTGCTGGAGAAAGTCGAGCAGGTGGTGCGGCTGATCCGGTCCAAGGGCGTCGGCGTCTATTTCATCACCCAGAACCCGGTCGATGTGCCCGATACGGTCGCCGCGCAGCTCGGCAACCGCGTGCAGCATGCGCTCCGCGCCTTCACGCCCAAGGACGAGAAGGCGATCCGCGCCGCCGCCGAGACGTTCCGCGCCAATCGGGGCGTCGATGTGGCGAAGGCGATCACCGAGCTGAAGGTCGGCGAGGCGCTGGTGTCGCTGCTGCAAGCCGACGGGGCGCCAAGGCCGGTCGAGCGCACGCTGATCAAGCCGCCCGCCTCGCGCGTCGGCCCGCTGACGCCGGTCGAGCGCGGCGTGCTGCGCGAGACTGACGCGGTGGGGAAGAAGTACGACGCCGTCGTGGACCGCGAGTCGGCGGAGGAATTGCTCGCCGCCAAGTCGCAAGAGGCGGCCGCGGCGGCGGCGGCCGCCAAGGCCGAGACCGAGGCCGAGAAAGCGGCGGCGCTCCAGGCCAGGGAGGACGCGCGCCAGGCGAAGGAGGCTGAACGCGCCCGGATCGCCGCCGAGCGCGAGGCGGCGAAGCCGGGCATGATGGACAAGATCATCGTCTCGGCGACGCGTTCCGCCTCGTCCTCGATCGGGCGGCAGGTCGCTAACGAGCTGGGCCGGGCCGTGTTCGGCGGCACGAGCCGGCGCCGCTCCGACGGCGGGCTGGTCGGCGGGCTGCTGCGCGGCGTGCTGGGGAATCTGTTGCGGTGAGGTCGGCGGGGTTGGCTCCGATCTACCCCCAGGTGGCGGCACTGGTATTCGCGGCTTTGCCCTTTGGCTCGCCCGCCGCCGCGGCCGTCATGCACGGCGTCTATGATGGGTCGCAGGCCGAAATGGCGGCGCGGCTGGTGCTGCGGCCGGACGGGAAATTGGCCTATGCGCTGAGCTATGGCGCGCTGGACGAGCAGGCGCAGGGGCGATGGGTAGAGGCGGACGGCAAGCTGCTGCTGACCACCGAACCGAAACCAAAGCCGCCGCGCTTTGCCGTGGTCAGCGACAAGCCGGCGGCGGATGGCTCCATCCATGTCGCGCTGTCCGATCCCGACCTGCTTCAAGGATCGTCGCTGACGATGGCGGTGACGTATGAAGGCGCGAGCGCGCCGGCCTTTGTCGAGGTGGACGAGGACGGACGGCTGCCGGTGCCGCCCGGCAAGACGGTCGCGGCGCTGGTGCCGGACCTGCCGGTCTTCGAGCAGCCCCTTCCCGCCTATGCGCTGACGCCCGGCGGCCATTCGATCGTGTTCCGCTTCGAGCCCAACGATCTCGGCATCGCTGCCTTAGACAAGGAACCGCTCGGCATCGACGGCGATGTGCTGGTGATGCAGCGCCATGGCCGCACGATCCTGTTCCGCAAGAGCGGCGGATAATCCCGAGCGGAGCCCGTCCCGGAACAGGACAATCGGCGGATATTTCAGTTTTAACCTGTGTTGTAAGCCATTATAGTCGGCCTTGTTCCGGCTGCAGTGCAAACCGCGAAATTGGGGGCGGCTCATGAGACTTGTCGCGATCTTGGCGGGCATGATCGGCCTGGCTGCCGCTGCGCCTGCGTCCGCAGCGATGTTCACCTTCTCCGCATCGGGCGGAGGTCAGGCATCGGCCGGCATGTTCACGACCACGGATACGACCACCACGGTGGGCGGGCGCAATGCCTACACCATCACCGGAATTTCGGGGAGCTTCAACGGCGCTGCGATTACGTCGCTGTTGCCGACGGGCGCCAATTTCGGCGGGGAACCGACCGACAATTACCTGTTCGCCGACCAGGGTTATTTCACGCTGAGCGGCGTCGGCTTTTCCGTCGCGAACGCGCCGTTCGATTATAATTTCTATACGAGCAGCGGCGACAATTTCACGCGCCTCTACACGCGCGCCGCCGGCGTCGCCGGCGATCCCGGCAACGATCAGCTGAACACGACCCAACTGGCCTTCACGCTGGACGAGATCGTGCCTGCGTCGCGGACGTTCACCTTCACGGCTTCGGGCGGCGGCCAGGCATCCGCCGGCACGTTCACGACGACGGGCGGGACAACGACGGTCGGCGGACGGCAAGCCTACACCATCACCGGAATTTCGGGGAGCTTCAACGGCGCCGCGATCACGTCGCTGTTGCCGACCGGCGCCAATTTCGGCGGGGAACCGACCGACAATTACCTGTTCGCCGACCAAGGTTATTTCACGCTGAGCGGCGTCGGCTTTTCCGTCGCGAACGCGCCGTTCGATTATAATTTCTATACGAGCAGCGGCGACAATTTCACGCGCCTCTACACCCGTGCGGCCGGCGTCGCCGGCGACCCAGGCGACAATCAGCTGAACACGACCCGTCTGGCGTTCACCCTGCAGCCGGGGGCGGCCGTGCCCGAGCCGGCGGCCTGGGCGCTGCTCATCCTGGGCTTCGGCGTGACGGGTGCCGCGGTTCGCGGCCGCAGGGCAGCGGCGGCCTTCGCCTGATCGCCAGGGGTCGGCGCTCTATCCCTGCGCAAACGAGGGCGCTAAGGCTGCGGATCCAACCTGATCACGGATCGTCCTTGACCCAAAGCCGAGAACTCACCGTCCGCGCCATCATCCTGGGCGGCGTCATCACCCTGCTGTTTACTGCCGCCAACGTGTATCTGGGGCTGCGGGTCGGCCTGACCTTCGCGACGTCGATCCCGGCCGCCGTCATCTCGATGGCGCTGCTGCGCGCATTCGCGAACGGCACGATCCTTGAAAACAATATCGTCCAGACCGTCGCGTCGGCGGCCGGCACGCTGGCGGCGATCTGCTTCGTGCTGCCGGGGCTGGTGATGATCGGCGCCTGGACCGACTTCCCGTTCTGGACGACGGCGCTGATCACTTTCCTGGGCGGATTCCTGGGCGTGATGTTCTCGATTCCGCTGCGCCGCGCGCTGGTCGTCGACACCCACCTGCCCTACCCGGAAGGCGTTGCCGCGGCCGAGGTGCTGAAGGTCGGGGAGAGCGGCAACCGGGCGGGACTGAAGATCATCACGACGGGCGCGCTGGCGTCCGCCGGCTATGCGCTCCTCGCGGCGATGAAGATCGCGCTGGCCGAGGCCGCGACCTTCTTTCGCATCGGCAGCGGCGCGACCGGCATTTCGGCGGGCCTGTCGTTCGCGCTGCTGGGCGCGGGGCATCTGGTCGGACTGTCCGTGGGCGTCGCGATCGGCGTCGGCATCCTGATCGGCTGGGCGGTCGCGGTGCCGATCCTGACCTACGGCGTGCCCGGCCCGGCCGAAACCATCGCGCTGACGGTGTGGGGCGATCAGGTGCGTTTCTTCGGCGCCGGCGTGATCGGCGTCGCGGCGATCTGGACCCTGCTCAGCATCCTGGGCCCGATCGTCGGCGGCATCCGCTCCGCCCTCGCCGCATCCGCGCACCGCAAGGGCAGCGGCGGCGCGCTGCCGCTGCACGAGCGCGACATTCCGATCGGCATCGTCGCGGTTGCGACGCTCGCCGCGCTGGTGCTGATCGGCGTGCTGCTGGGCACCCAGATCGGCGCGATCGGCAACGAAGCGCTGGTGATCGGCGGCAGCCTGGTGTTCGTGGTGCTGGCCGGCGCGTTCATCGCGGCGGTGTGCGGATATATGGCCGGGCTGATCGGGGCGTCCAACAGCCCCATTTCCGGGGTCGGCATCCTGTCGATCATTGCCGCCGCGCTGCTGGTCGGCGCGGTTGCGGGCGAGAGCGGCGAAAGCGGGCCGCTGGTCGTCTATGCGCTGACGGTGACGGCGGTCGTGTTCGGCGTCGCGACCATTTCCAACGACAATCTCCAGGATCTGAAGACCGGGCAGCTGGTCGGCGCGACGCCGTGGCGGCAGCAGGTCGCGCTGATCTTCGGCGTCTTGTTCGGATCGCTGGTGATCCCGCCGGTGCTGTCGCTGCTGAACCAGGCCTATGGCTTTGCCGGTGCGCCGGGCGCGGGACCGAACGCGCTGCCGGCGCCGCAAGCGGCGCTGATCTCGGCATTGGCGCAGGGCGTGCTCGGCGGCACGCTCGACTGGCGGATGATCGGCTATGGCGCGATTGCGGGCGCCGTAATCGTCGCGATCGACTTCGCCCTTGCCGGGCGGCCCCGCCTCGGCTGGCGCCTGCCGCCGCTGGCAGTGGGCCTTGGCATCTACCTGCCGATGCAGACCAGCCTGCTGGTCGTGGTCGGCGCGGTCGGAGGATGGTTCTACGACCGCTGGGCGCACCGCCAGCGCGATCCCGAAGGCGCCGAGCGGATGGGCGTGCTGCTCGCGACCGGGCTGATCGTCGGCGAAAGCCTGTTCGGCGTGGCGCTGGCCGGACTGGTCGTCGCCACCGGCAGCAGCGCCCCGCTGCGCGTCACGCCGGAAAGCTTCGAACCGACCGCGCTGATCGTCGCGCCGATCCTGTTCGCGGCGATCGCGGTGTGGCTCTATCGCCGCACGGCGCGCGCCGCGTCAGCCCAGGAAACGGGCGATCACGTTCCGGGCTAGCCGCACCGGGCGCCGCGTGGTCGCATCGAGGCAGCACCAGCTTGACTTGACCTCGGCGAGCACGTCTTCGCCGCGCTTGATCAGCGTCGCGTAGAAGGCGCGCGCGCCGTCCACCTTTTCCAGCACCACGCTGGCGACCACCTGATCGTCGAGGAATGCCGGCTTGCGGTAGGTGATCTCGTGCTTCAGCGCGACCCAGAGCTTGGCCGCGACTTCCTCGGCCGGGGCAAAGCGGCGCCAGTGATCGATCACCGCTTCCTGCACCCAGTTCAGATAGCGCGCGTTGTTGACGTGCCCCATGAAATCGATGTCGGCGGGAAGGATGCGAATCCGGTGATCGTAAACGGCGCTACTCATGCGGAGCAGCTTACACGAATGTCAGCGGAGAGTCACCCGCGGCCGCGGTAGCCGGGGACGGCCTGGTCCGGCAGCCATAGACCGGCGGGCGGCTCGCCCGACTGCCAGAACACGTCGATCGGGATGCCGCCGCGCGGGTACCAGTAGCCACCGATGCGCAGCCAGTGCGGCTTCATTTCCGCGAACAGACGTTCGGCGATGCCGACCGTGCAATCCTCGTGAAAGGCGGCGTGGTTGCGGAACGAGGCCAGGAACAGCTTCAGCGACTTGGATTCGACGATCGTTGCGTCCGGCGCATAGTCGATCACCAGGTGCGCGAAATCGGGCTGGCCGGTGACCGGGCATAGCGATGTGAATTCCGGCGCGGTGAAGCGGACCAGATAGGGCCGGCCGAGGCGCGGGTTGGGCACATAATCGAGCACCGCGTCCTCCGGGCGCTCGGGAAGCTTCGACGGCTGGCCGAGATGTGTGATGTTCATGGCCGCCATCTAGTCGTTCGTCGACGATCTCCCAAGCCGGTTCGGCAAGCGCTTGTCGAAGCGCGTGCTTCTTCCTACCACCGCCCGCAAACCGGGAGGGACCATGACCAAGGCATTTCTGCTGGCAGCCGCCGCGCTGCTCTCCGCCCCTGCGCTCGCGCAGGACAAGCCCAAGGACGACGCGAAGGCCGAGAAGGCCGTGGGCGAAATCCCGCCGCCGCAGGTGGTCGTCACGCACCACAGCGGCACGTTCGGCGGGCAGAAGATCAACTACACCGCCACCGCCGGCGAAATCTATCTGAAGGCGGAGGACGGCACCCCGCGCGCCGCGATCAATTACTACAGCTACGTCAAGGAACCGCGCGATCCGTCGCGACCGGTGACCTTTCTGTTCAACGGCGGTCCGGGCTCCGGCTCCGTCTGGCTGCACATGGGCGCGTTCGGGCCCAAGCGGGTCGCTATTCCGTCCAACGGCACCGACGACGGCGCCCCGCCCTATCCGCTGGTCGACAATCCGGACAGCCTGCTGGACGTGACCGACATCGTCTTCATCGATCCGGTCGGCACCGGCTTCAGCCATGCGCTGGGCAAGACCGATCCGAAGGAATTCTGGGGCGTCACCAAGGACGCCAAGTCGATCAACCAGGTGATCCGGCTGTGGCTGAACGACAATGGCCGCTGGAACAGCCCGAAGTTCCTGGGCGGCGAAAGCTATGGCACCACCCGCTCCGCTGCGGTCGCGCACCAGCTTGAGGGCAGCTATAACGACGTTTCGCTGAACGGCATCATCCTCATTTCGACGATCCTCGATTTCGGCGCGCAAGCCGAGGTCGAGGGCAACGACATGGCCTATGTGATCGCCCTGCCGTCGATGGCCGCTGTCGCCTGGTATCACGACAAGGTGCCGAACAAGCCCGCCACGGTCGCCGAGTTCGTTGCCGAGGCGAAGGCATTCGCGTCGGGCGAATACATCACCGCGCTGATGAAAGGCCAGGCACTGACCGGACCGGAGCGCGACGCGATCCGCGCCAAGGTCGCGCGCTACACCGGCCTGTCGGAGCAATATGTCGAGCGCACCGACCTGCGCGTGTCGCCGGGCCGCTTCTGGAAGGAGCTGCTGCGCGATCGCGGGCTGGTCGTCGGCCGGCTGGACAGCCGCTACACCGGCAAGGACCGCGACAATGCCGGCGAAGGCTTCGACAATGATCCGAGCTTCTACGGCATCGACGGCGGCTATACCGCCGCGATCAATGCCTATGTGCGCAGCGACCTCGGCTTCAAGTCCGACCGCTCGTATGTGACGATCGGATCGGTCCAGCCCTGGGACTGGGACCTGGGCGACCGCGGCGACGGCACCTATTACAAGTCGGTCGCGCCCTATCTTGGCCAGGCGCTGCGCGAGAATAGTGGTCTGCGCATCTTCGTCGGCCAGGGCTATTACGACTTCGCGACGCCCTTCTACGGCGCCGAATATGCGCTGACCCGCACCGGCTTCCCGCAGGACCGCATCCAGTTCCATTACTACGATGCGGGCCATATGATGTACGTCCGAGACGAGGATCGCCACAAGCTGGCGAACGATATCCGGACGTTCATCCGCAGCCGGTAAGGCGCTCGTTTCTGCCGAACCCTTACACCCCGCCTAGATCGCGCCGCTGAACGTGTCGCACTGGGCGGGGTCGCCGGTCTGGATGCCCTTGCGCAGCCACGCCATCCGCTGCTCCGCGGTGCCGTGGGTGAAGCTTTCGGGGACGACGCGGCCCTGGCTTGCCTGCTGGAGCACGTCGTCGCCGATCTGGTGGGCGGCGCGCATGCCTTCCTCCACGTCGCCGGGCTCCAGCCGATTGCGGTTGGCGGCCGCCCAGACGCCGGCATAGCAATCGGCCTGCAGCTCGACGCGGACCTGGACTGCGTTGCCCTCCGCCTCGCCGGAGCGGGCCTGGAGCTCATGCGCCTGTTCGAGCGTGCCCTGCAGGTCCTGCACGTGGTGGCCGACCTCGTGCGCGATCACATAGGCTTGGGCGAAATCGCCGGCCGCGCCGAAGCGCTGCGACAGCTCGCGGTAGAAGTCGGTGTCCAGATACACCTTCTTGTCGGTCGGGCAGTAGAACGGGCCCATCGCGGACTGCGCCGCGCCGCAGCCCGACTGGCCCCGGCCGGAATAGAAGATCAGGGTCGTGGGCGTGTAGCGCGCGCCCGATTGCTGGAAGATGCGGCCCCAGGTGTCTTCCGTGCTGGCGAGCACCTGGCACGAAAAGCGGCTGGCCGCGTCGACCGAGCAGATCTGCGCCGCGGTCTTGCCGCCGGCCTGCTCCTGAGGCGAGATCGACTGCTGTCCGCCACCGCTGCCGAACAGGCCCAGCAGCCAGGCGCCGATCAGCACCACGGCGACCCCGCCGATGCCGAAGCGGCTGCCGACCAGGCCGAGGATCAACCCGAGCCCGCCGCCTCCGCCGAAGCCGCCGCCGAAGCTCTGCCCGCGCTGATCGCCGACATTGTCGCTGGTCCGGTAATCGTCGAGGCGCATGTGAAGTCCCTTCCGCCGTCTCAATGATCGTCCGAGCAATCGGTTGCTCTGCCTTACCTCACAAGGTTACGGGAGCGATATGGCGGATGCAGGACCGAATCGCAGGCGAGCGGCAATGCCGCTGCCGGATCAGGTTGCGCTGGTGCTGCAGGGCGGCGGCGCGCTGGGATCGTATCAGGCCGGCGTCTACGAAGCGCTCGACGCGCAGGGGATCGAGATCGACCGGATCGCAGGCATATCGATCGGCGCGGTCAACGCCGCGATCCTGGCCGGCAACCTGCCCGAGCGCCGCGTCGCCCGCCTGCGCGAATTCTGGGAACTGGTGACAAGCTGGCTGCCCAGCTTTCCGATCCCGGGCGACGATCACTGGCGCGAGCTGGTGCACGAATGGTCGGCGGCGTTCGTGGCGGTGACCGGCGTCCCCGGCTTCTTCGGCGCACGCTTCGTGCCGCCGGTCTTCGCCGCCCCCGGCACGCCCGGCGCGCTCAGCTTCTACGACAATTCCATTCTTGCCGAGACCCTCGACCGGCTGATCGACTGGACGCTGCTGAACGACGGGCCCGTTCATTTATCCGTCGGTGCGGTGGAGATCGAGAGCGGCAATTTCCGCTATTTCTCCAACCGCAAGGAGCGGCTGGACGCGCGCCACATCATGGCTTCGGGCGCGCTGCCGCCGGGCCTGCCGCCGGTCGAGATCGAAGGCAAATTGTGGTGGGATGGCGGCATCGTCTCCAACACGCCGCTCGCCGACGTGCTCGACACGCAGAGCGAGCCGATGCTGGTCTTCCAGGTCGACCTGTTTCCGGCCGCCGGCCCGGCGCCGCGCACGATCCTCGACGTCTTCGCGCGCGAGAAGGAAATCCGCTATTCCAGCCGGACGCGGCAGGTCAGCAACCAGCTGATGAAGCTCCGCAAGGAACGGGAACTGGTCCGCCGCGTGCTTCGCAAGCTGCCGGCCGAGCTGAAGGACGATCCCGATGTCGAGGCGCTTCGCGCCCAGGCGGCCGAGCAACCCGTCAATGTCGTCCAGCTGATCTACCGCGCATCCGCCTGGGAAGGCGGATCGCGCGATTACGAATTCTCCGCCCGCTCGATGACGGAGCATTGGGCCGCAGGCCACACCGCCGTCATGGAGACGATCGACAAGGCGGAATTGCTCGCCCGCAACATCGTCGACGGCCGGACCGCGGCCTTCGATCTTACCCGCAAATAGGAGTTCCGCATGTTCCTCAAAGGCAAGACCGCGATCGTCACCGGCTCCACCTCCGGCATCGGCCTCGCCTATGCGAAGGCGCTTGCCGGCGAGGGCGCGGCGGTGATGATCAACGGCTTCGGCGACGCGCAAGCGATCGAGGCGGAGCGCGCGAACCTGGCGGCGTTGAGCGGTGCGGAGGCCCGCTATTCGGCCGCCGACATGTCGAAGCCGGAAGAGATCGCGGCGATGGTCGGCGATTGCGCCGAATCGCTCGGCGGGCCGGACATCGTGATCAGCAATGCCGGCATCCAGCATGTCTCGCCGGTCGACGAATTCCCGGTCGAGAAATGGGATGCGATCATCGCGATCAACCTGTCCTCGACCTTCCACCTGATGCGCGCGGCAATCCCGCACATGAAGGCCAAGAATTGGGGGCGGATCATCTCGACTGCCTCCGCCCATTCGCTGGTCGCTAGCCCCAACAAGTCCGCCTATGTCGCGGCGAAGCACGGTATCGCAGGACTGACCAAGACGGTCGCGCTGGAGACCGCGACGCACGGCATCACCGTCAATTGCATCAGCCCCGGCTATGTCTGGACGCCTCTGGTCGAGAACCAGATCCCCGACACGATGCGCACCCGCGGCCTGACCCGCGAGCAGGTGATGAACGACGTGCTGCTGGCGGCCCAGCCGACCAAGCAATTCGTTCAGCCCGAGCAGGTCGCCGCGCTGGCGCTGTTCCTGTGCCGCGACGAGGCGGCGCAGATCACCGGCGCCAATCTGTCGATGGACGGCGGCTGGACGGCGGCCTGAGCTTTTCCGCTGGCGCTCTCGCCCGCGCGCGATAAGCTCGCGGGAAACGAGAGGGTCGCATGAACAAGGCTTGGCTGGTTGCGGCGCTCGCGCTGGGCGCATGCGCGCATGAAGACCGCGTGACAGCCGCCGCTCAACTGTCGCTGGACTGGCGCCGCGTGGCCACGCCCGCCGACCGCGAACGGCTGAGCCGGTGGCGCACCGCCTTTGTCGAGGGGCTGGCTCAAGCAAAGGCGAGCGGCCATGCAGCCGACATCGCGCGCGAAGGCCGGCTGCTCGAGCCCGACGCCGCGGTGGCCGGAGGCGGGCCGCCCGCCGGCGACTATCGCTGCCGCGTGATCAAGCTGGGTGCCAAGGGCAAGGGCGGGCTCGCCTATGTCACCTATCCGGCGTTCGATTGCAGGATCGCCGACGAAGCCGGGATTGCGAGCTTCCGCAAGCTGACCGGATCGCAGCGGCCGGTCGGCGTGATCCTTGATGGCGGGCAGAAGCTGGTGTTCCTGGGAACGCTGGTGCTGGGCGACGAGCAGCGCGCGATCGACTATGGCCGCGATGCCGAACGCGACATGGTCGGCGCCATCGAAAATCTGGGCGACGGCCGCTGGCGGCTGATCCTGCCATACCCGCACTATGAAAGCGTGATGGACGTGATCGAGCTGGTGCCCGCCACCATTAAGTCTGGCTCATAAAACGCCGTTCGGCCTGCGCTTGTCGAAGGCCTCCCTTGTTCTTTTGTCCAATGCCGGAAAGAAAGGTGGGGCTTCGACAAGCTCAGCCCGAACGGGATTGGGCAATCATCTGGAGAAACCCGTGCGCGCCCTTGCCTTGCTTCCGCTGCTCTTCGCCGCCCCTGCCCTCGCCCAGCCCGACAGCGTCCGTGCCGATATCGCGAAGGACATGCCGGGGCTGATCGCCATCTATCGCGACCTGCACGCGAACCCGGAGCTTTCGGGACAGGAGAAGCGGACTTCCGCCATTCTCGCGGCCGAAGCGAAAAAGGCGGGATTCGAGGTGACGACCGGCGTCGGTGGCTATGGGGTCGTCGCGGTGATGCGGAACGGCCCGGGTCCGGTGGTGATGCTGCGCACCGATATGGACGCGTTGCCGGTCGCCGAGCAGACCGGCCTGCCCTTTGCCAGCAAGGTCAAGGCGATCGGCCCGGACGGCCAGGAAACGGCCGTGATGCACGCCTGCGGCCACGACACCCACATGACGGCCTGGATCGAAACCGCGCGGCGGATGGCAGCGATGAAGGACCGCTGGTCGGGCACGCTGATCATGATCGGCCAGCCGGCCGAGGAGATCAATGCGGGCGCCACCGCGATGCTGAAGGACGGGCTCTTCACCCGATTCCCGAAGCCGCAATATGTCGTCGCCTTCCACGATTCCGCGTCCGGGCCGGCGGGCAGCATCGGCTATACGCCGGGCTACGCGATGGCGGCGGTCGATTCGATCGACATTCTGGTGAAAGGCGTCGGCGGGCACGGCGCCGCCCCCGCGACGACCAAGGACCCGATCGTGCTGGCCGCGCGGATCGTCACCTCTCTGCAGACGCTGGCGTCGCGCGAGATCGACCCGCAGGATGCGGTCGTGGTGACGGTCGGCTCGATCCATGGCGGCACCAAGCACAACATCATTCCTTCCGAAGTGAAATTGCAGCTGACCGTGCGCAGCTATTCGAAGGAGACGCGCCAGCATCTGCTGGACGGGATCAAGCGGATCGCGCGCGGCGAGGCGATCGCCGCCGGCATGCCCGAGGATCTGATGCCGGTCGTCTCGACCTTCGGTACGTCGGGTATCTCGACCTATAACGACGAACCGCTGACCAATCGGCTCGGCGCCGCCTTCAAGGCGCGCTTCGGCGAGGACCGGGTGCAGCAGGCCAAGCCGGTGATGGTCAGCGAGGATTTCCCCGAATATCGCGAAGCCGATCCCGAGCACATCCAGTCGACGATCTTCTGGGTCGGCGGCGTGCCGCAGGCGAAATGGGATGCGGCCAAGGGCGACACCGCCAAGCTGCCGTCGCTGCACAGCGCTTTCTGGGCGCCCGATGCGGAGAAGGTGATCGCGACCGGGAGCGAGGCTATGGTGACGGCTGCGATGAATTTACTCGAGAAAAAGTAGCATCGCTCGTCCCGAGCGTAGTCGAGGGGCGCACGCTCGGACTCTCAGCCATCGCCCCTCGAC
>NZ_DASTXI010000045.1:0-5881 GCF_035758555.1 Sphingomonas sp.
TGGATCCTTTGCCGCTGGCCAAAAAATCAGAAGAAGCGGGACCCCGGCTCAAGGCCGGGGTGACGAAGGGCAGAGCGATCCAACGTCCGCAATGGGTCGTTTGCAGACGTTCAGCCCCTCTCCCCTCGCGGGAGAGGGCGACTCGGCGCAGCCGAGCGGGGAGAGGGGGCGAGCCGCAGGCGCGCGCGGCGCAAAGCGCCGCACCCCTCTATAAGCTTTGCTAGGCAGCAAGCTGCCAAGCAAAGCTATTCTCTCCCGCAAGGGGAGAGAAGCTAAAGCCCGCAAAGGGTCGAAAGCGGTCACCTGCGGCAACCGCGATTGAGTGCGTGCTTGTCCGGCGCTAGCCTGCCGCCGATGCCGGTGCCTGCCCTGAAGCGGATCGCCGCTTATGGCGTGCTGCTCGCCGTCGGCACGTTTGTGCTGCAATGGCTCGACTATCAGCGGCTCGCCCGTACGCGCACCGGGGAGCTGTACGGATTCCTGATTGCCGCCGCCTTCCTTGCATTGGGCATTGCGATCGGCATGCGCGTGCTTGCCCGTCCCGCACCCGCCGACTTCGACGGCAATCCGCGCGCGGTGGCGGCGCTCGGCATCAGTCCGCGCGAGCTCGAGGTGCTGCGGCATCTCGCCGACGGCTGCTCGAACAAGGAAATTGCGGCGATGCTCCATGTCTCGCCCAACACCGTGAAGACGCATGTCGCGCGGCTGCTCGACAAGCTCGATGCGCGCCGCCGCACCGAAGCGATCGCCCGCGCCCGCGAGCTGGGGCTGCTGCGCTGAGTTTTTCGGGCGATCGCACCTGAATCACCCTTTCGGGCGATTGCGTCGCCGCACGATCGGCGCATGTTCGGGCCCTCACCAAGGGGAGGGTGCGATGCTGGACCGAATCCTGATCTACGGCACCATGGCCGGCCTGGCGGTCGGCGCGATGCTCTACGCGACCACGGCCGCGCCATGGGGCATGCCGCACGGCTATCTCGGCATGCTGATCGGCTACACGACGATGCTGATCGCGCTGAGCCTGGTCTTTGTGGGCATCAAGCGCCAGCGCGACGATGCGGGCGGCGGCGTGATCGGCTTCTGGCCGGCATTCGGCATGGGGCTCGGCATCAGCCTGGTCGCGGGCATTTTCTACGTGCTGGCGTGGGAGCTGGCGCAGGCGACGACCGCGTCGGGCTTCATCGAAAGCTACACGGCCGCGCTGATGGCGGACAAGAAGGCGTCGGGCGCCAGCGCGGCCGAACTCGCGCGCTATGCCGCGGAAATGCGCGCGTTCGAGACCCAATATCGGGACCCGCTGTTCCGTCTGCCGATGACCTTCGCGGAGATTTTCCCGGTCGGCGTGCTGGTCTCGCTCGTCTCCGCCGGCCTGCTCCGCAACCCGCGATTCATGCCGGCCCGGCGCAACCGCGTGCCAGCCTGACCTACCGGCGCTTGCGACGTGGCGGCGGTGGCGGCGGGCGGAGCCGGCACGCGCCCTCCACCACCGTCTCGCCGGCCGTGCCCGGCGTCGGCGGGTCCATGCGCTGCGCCGCAAGCTCCTCGCCGTCGCGCTGGTCGGCGATCACCCGGCCTGCGCTGTCGAGCGAGACCGTCTCGATCACAGCCGATTCGCCGCTGCTGCAGTCGACCAGCTCCAGATGCCGTTCCTCGACGGTGCCGTCCGCCTTGGCCGGGGCATAATGGATGCGCCACCAGGCGCGCTGCAGCGGCCGCCAGTTGAGCGAGCCGCGGTCGATCTCGATCGCGCCGCCGCCGGCCCCGGCGCCGACCGCGGTCCAGCGCGGTGCCGGCGCCGCCATCGCCGGAGCGGCTATCATCGCCATCAGCATCAATGTGGGTCTCATCGCGTTAACCTCCCTGCGAAAGGAGATGTTAACACGCCGGGCCGCTTCTGCCGTGCGTTCGATCACACGTCCTTATGTCGGCTGGCAGACAGATTCCGCCTCGGCTCTGTGCTAGAACGGCATCGTCGGGGGGTCGTTGTGCGTGGCCGAGTATAAGCTTTACTGCCTGGACCCCAAGGGTCGCATCCAGCGCCGCCACGAATTCGAGGCAGCGGACGATGAGGCTGCGATCGCCAGCGCGCGTGCCCGGTTTCCCGAAGAGACCTGCGAGCTCTGGTGCGGCACGCGCAAGATCGCGCTGATCCCGGCCGGCGGCGAGCCGGTGCTCGCGCGCCCGGTCGCCTAGCCGGCGATCGTCTGCCCGACCTTTGCGGGTTCGGGCCGTCCGCCTTTCTCCCGCTCCGCCGCCAGCCGCGCGCCTTCCCTTGCCAGCATGTCGAACAGCCGTTCGGGGTCGCTGAAGCGCAGTGCGGCCGCGTGCGCCTCGGCGCCCTCGGCGACCAGGATCTCGCGCGCGCCTGCGGCGATGCCGGCCAGGATCCGTCGCGCGCACTCGGCCGGGCCCATCCCTGCCTCGATATTCGGATCGGACTCGCCGCGCGCCGATCCGTCCGCCAGCAGCGCGTTCGCCGCCACCTGCGTCCGCACCGATCCGGGCAGCACGGTCGTCACGCGGATGCCATAGGCCTGCTCGACTTCGGCGCGGAGCGCGTCGAGATAGCCGATCAGCCCGTGCTTGGCCGCGCAATATCCGGTCCTCAGCACCGTCCCCAGCCGTCCCGCGACCGAGCTGATGCCGACGATATGGCCCTGCCGCCGCTCGGCCATGCCCGGCAGCACCAGCTGGGTCAGCCAGATCGGCGCCAGCAGGTCGGTCTCGACGATCGTGCGATAGACCTCGGGCCGCGTGTCGACGGCAAGGCTGCGCTGGCTGATCCCGGCATTGTTGACCAGCACGTCGACCGCGCCCGCCTCTTCGACCACGCCCGGCAGCGCCGCCCAGCCGGTCGCCTCGAACGGCAGGATCGCCGCATCCGGCTGCACCCGCGCCGCGACCTCGGCGAGGGCCTCGCGCCGTCTGCCCGACAGCACCAGCCGCGCGCCTTCGCTCGCGAACGCCGCCGCCAGCGCTGCGCCGATGCCCGACGACGCGCCGGTGATCCACACACGCTTGCCCTGAAAGCTCATCCGTGCTCCTCCCAATAATCGAACGCTTGCCCCTGCAGCTCGCGCACCAGCGCGCGCGCCGCGGGCCCGGTCCAGTCGCCTTCGTGGCCCAGCGGGTCGGCGCGCGCCACCCACCAGCCCTGGCCCGGCAGCCCGTCCGATTCGCGTACGACCAGCACCGCCAGCTCCGGCTCGCCCGCTGCCGCGCCGGCCTCGTCGATCCGGCCCAGCACCGCGCACAGCGCCCGCATCTTCGGGCGGGTGAAGCGAAAGCCCAGGCACGCCAGCATCTCCGAATAGGAAACCGCCCGCCGCTCCCGCGCCGCCGCCACCAGCAGCCCACGCACTTCGCTTACGTCGAACATCCGTCCCGCCGCGGCACAGTCCCCGATTGAAACAGCGTTAACCATAAGGTTCCCCACGCCCCTTTCCCGAATGCGGCACAAGGCCCCGTGTTGCATAGGGGAGTCGTCAAGATGAAGACGCGTTTGTTGCTTTCCGCCGCCCTGCTGGCCGCTGCGATCCCGAGCGGGGCCGAGGCCGCTTACACCATCACCGGCTACGCCTTCGTGCCCGGCCAGCTGACCGGCAATATCCAGTACACGCCGACCAATCTCAGCCTCAATGTCGGCATCGGCCGGCTGAAGCTGACCGGCACCGAACAGCCCGGCGGCGATCCGGCGAGCTTCCTCACCTACTGCGTCGACATCTTCCACACGCTGCACGTGCCGGCGACGTTCGACTTCGCGCCGGTCTCCACGCTGATCCCGGACGCGACGAAGCAGAACCGGCTGCTGACGCTGATCGGCAATGCCGACGCGCTGATCGCCGCCGCCCCGAACAAGTCGCAGGTCGCCGCCGCCGTGCAGCTCGCGACCTGGGAGATCGTCAACGAGAACACCGCCAGCTACGGCTTTGCGACCGGCACGTTCCGCTCGTCGGGCGGCAACAGCGACGGCGCCCGCCTGCTCGCGCAGTCGTACCTCGACGACATCGTGAACGGCGTCTGGGGCACGCCCGCCAACGGCTCGCTGAAGCTGCTCTATTCGGCCAACAGCCAGAGCCAGATCCTGACGGCGGTGCCGGAGCCCGCCACCTGGGCGATGATGATCGCCGGCTTCGGCATGGTCGGCGGCATCGCGCGGCGTCGCAGCGGAGCCAGGCGCCTGGGCGAGCGCGTGCTCGCCTAGAAGCCGCCCGGGCGAACGCTCGGCCGGCGCGCAAAGCGCGACCGACGGCGCGGGATTCACTCCCGCGCCGTTTTCTCTGTCCTACACCTAACCATATCGGTTATCGCATGCGAATCATGCAGAACCGCGCTCCCGTCCCGCCCGATCGCCGCCCGCCGCTGCCGGATTTCGCCCCGGTCCCTCGCAAATACCGCTACGACGGCTGGACGCCGGAGCGCCAGCGCGCCTTCATCGCTGGCCTCGCCGAAACCGGATCGGTGAAGCATGCGGCACAGCGCATCAACATGAGCCCCGAAGGCGCCTATTATCTGCGCCGTCAGAAGGGCGCCGAGGAATTCCGCGCCGCCTGGGATGCCGCGCTGGATTTCGGCGTCCAGTCGCTCGCCGACATCGCGATCGAGCGGGCGAAGGAAGGCGTCGCCGTGCCGGTCTTCTACAAGGGCGAGCAGGTCGGCGAAAAACGCTGGTACAACGATCGGCTGCTGATGTTCATCCTGAAGCACCACATGCCCAGCAAATACGGCGCGAACCTGCACGGCGGCACCCGCCATCCGGACACGGTCGCCCGCGAAGCCGCCGCCGCGCGCGCCGAAACGGCAAGGCCGAACCGCGGGCAGCGGCGGCCGTCGGAAGAGGAAGTGCTGGCGGAGCTGGTCAAGCGCCTCCACGTCTTCGGCATCCGCGTCCGCGGCGAACAGGCGGCGGAACGCCGCGCCGTCTACGAACGCTGCCAGTCCGACCCGGCGTTCCGCCAGTCGTGGGAGCTGGTCAACGGCAAGCCCTGTGGAGCATTATTAGGGCCCGTCCCCGAACCGGACTGCGATGCCGGCGACGAAGCAGCGGCCGACGACTGACCCTTCCCTCCGTCACCCCGGACTTGATCCGGGGTCCACCTTCTCCGCTTGTTTCAAACAGGAGCCAAACCATGCCCCTCCACCTGACCCTCCAGGCTCTCGCGGACCTGGCCCGACAGGCAGACAACGAAGACCGCCTCGACAAGGAACGCAAGCAGGCCCGCGCCGCCTGGGCCCGCCGGATCATCGCCGAACACAAGGCCGCCCAGGCCCGCGCCGACGAAGCCTGGGCCCGCCTGATCGACGAAGACGCGGAAGCGCTGGACGACGATGACGATGACGATGACGATGACGATGGTGGCAACGATGACGAAGACGAGCTGGACGACGTCCACCCGCCCGAACAGGACGAAGCCGACGCGATCATGGCCCAGATCATCGCCGCCCGCGACCACGACCGCTGGCCGAGGGAGCTGTACTGGTCGCTATGACCGCCGAGCGTAAGGCCGCCGGCGTGTAGCGCCGCCGGACTTAGGCGAAGAGCCGGCAGAGGCCGGCCGGCGTGCCGCCGAGCTGCGCGAGGGCAGGCACGGCCGACGGCGCGGGTTAACTCCGCGCCCCCTTCTTCGTCACCCCGGACCTGATCCGGGGTCCAGCTTTTTCTTACTGCTTAAAGCAATGCTCCCGATGCCAAGCCAAGAAGTGCGGATGCGGCCGATCCATCGGCCTAATCGGCGGAAGCGCGCGCCCGGTCTTGTTGACCAACCCCCGGATGCCGTCCGGATCATTCGCCTGCCGCGACGCAAGAATTTCCAGGTTATCTGAAAGGCTGATCAGCCCACGGTCAAACATCCAGTGCACCGTGCCAGAGAGCGCCAACCCG
>NZ_DASTXI010000069.1:0-22871 GCF_035758555.1 Sphingomonas sp.
GGCTACGGAGCGCAGCCCGCCGCGGCAGGCCGACCGTCCGCGCGTAGAGCGCGATGGCCATGCCTAATACGATGAAGATCAGCGGCATGTTGTCGGACTGGCTGAGCACCAGCCGGATGATGAACAGCACTGCGATGGCGCAGGCGATCGGCAGCGCCAGTTCCGCCTCCTTGCTCTCCGAGGTCAGATAGGTCTGACCCATCAGGTAGAAGGTGTACATGAACATGCCGAAGAAGCAGGTCAGCCCGACCAGGCCGTAATCGATGCCGGTTGTGATGAAATAGCTGTCGACGGTAATTTGCCCTCCAGGTAGATGGTAATCCAGCACGACGCCGCTCTGCCCGCTGCCATAGCCCAGGGGGTTGTGGAGCAGCTTGGGCCAGAATTTCTCGAACTGATCCTGACGGGCCATGTCGCTGAAGCCGGTCGAACCGCCGCCGAGCGTGCGGACGCGGACCGCGGGCACGACGAACATCGAGATCAGCAGCGCCGTTGCTCCGAACGGGAAGGCGAAGCTGATCGCCGGGCCGATCAGGTCCCGCGCCTTCGTGGTCCAGCGCTTCCAGCCCCACAGCAGCAGGAACACGGCATGGCTGACCAGCCACCCGATGATCCCGAGGCGCGAGTGGGTCAGGAGGATCGCGCCCCACAGCATCACGTCGAAGGCGAGCCAGAACACGATCGGGCCGAGCCGGTTCGTCGCAAAGGCGCGCCGCAGCGCGAATGGCGCCAGCACCGACAGAAACTCGGCCAGACAGAGCGACACGGTGAACACCGAGGTCGCGCGATAATGCCCGTCGCGCACCGCGCCTTCCAGGATCCGCTGCAGCGTTTCATCCTGGATGCGCAGGAAACTGGGGATATGGCCCGCCCAGAGCAACTGGCCGTTTTCAACCTCGAGCACCGCGATGATGCAATTCACCAGGCCCGCGAACAGCACGAGAATTTCCCAGCGGCGGACAGTCTTCTGATTGTCGAACAGATAGACGGCCGCGATCAGCGGAATCGCCCAGATGAAGAACTGATTGATCGAGATGTTCACCGAGCGGGATGCCGCACCGCTCATCGGAATCGTCAGCCAGTGCCAGAGAAAGTAAAGCCCAGCCATGATCCAGAACGGACGCGTGACGTCGATCCGGTCGCGCAGCTTGTGGCGGATCTCGCTCGACATCGCCAGGCACAGCAGCAGCACGCCGCCCAGGAACCAGGACCAGAGCCGCCGGAACGAGATCCAGGCGAAGCCCGGAATCTGGACCGCCACGTAATCCGGCCACAAGAACAGCGCCACGTTGAAGCCGAACAGCCCGAGGCTGATCAGCGCAACCGGTCCCCGGCTCTCGTCGGGCATTGCCCAGAGCAGCAGTGCCAGCAGCAGCAGGATCGGGAAGCTGACATACAGCAGCAGGACCGGCGGCAGCAGCACGATGCTGAGCCCGTAGAACAGGCCCATGAAAATAATGCAGACATAGAAGATCGTCTTGACGATCAGCCGCCGCAGCGGCGACGGTTCCTGCCGATAGCTGGGCAGCGCGGTCGCAGGCGTCGCCATGCTCCTTGCCCAGGCACCCAAACTCGCCACTCTCGACTCCCGATCCGACTTTCCGGGGTTACCGCAACTCTGTGAAGGCGACCAGCCTCAGGAGCTTCCGCCCGCTCCGCCGCCATAAGGCCGGTTGTCCCACAGCTTCCACCAGACCAGCTTGCCCAGACCGCCGCTCGCGCGGACCGCGGCGCCGCGCCAATCCGGCTTGCCGCGCGCGCGCAGCGCCAGCGCATGGCCGCCGTGCAGCGTCAGCTGAACCGCGCCGACGCCCATCCAGGCGGCCGCCTTCGCCCAGCCCTTTGCGCCGCCCGGCCCCAGCATCATCACGATGCGCTGCTGGCCGTGGCGATATTTGCGCTCGCGGACATAGCCGAGGCTCGACCGCTCGGGCGGGATCTGCTCCTCCACCACGGCGGCCGGGTTCCAGTGAATGGGCACGCCGCGCTCGACCAGCGACCGGACGAGCCACACATCCTCGCCGCCGGTGCCGTTCATGCGCGCCGAAAACGGGTCCGACCCGGTGAAGCAGCGCGCCTTGTCGAACAGCGAATTGCCGGTGCCGACGTGAATCCATTTGTCCGATACGTCGGCATCGGCCGGCCGTTTCAGATCGCGCGTGTAGAAATCGTCGAGCAGCGCCTGGAGCCCCGGCGCGACCTGACCCAGATAGCGCGGCACGACCATGCCGAAGCTTGCCGGCAGCCCCAGTTCGGCGTGCCGCACCAGCGCCGCGATCCAGCCGGGCCGGGCGATCTCGTCGTCGTCGATGAAGCCGAGATAGCGGCAGGCCGATTCCGCCACCGCCCGGTTGCGCGCCTGCACCACGCCCGGCCGCGGCTCGTGCACATAGCGGAGCCTCGGCTCGCCATAGCCTTCGACCGTCGCCCTTGCGCTCGCGGCCGGATCGTTGTCGACCACCAGCAGCTCGACCCCGTCCTGCAGCTGGGGCAGCAGCGAATCGAGGCATTCGGCCAGCATGTCCGGCCGGCGGAAGGTGGGGATGGCAATGCTCAGCAGCATCAGATCTCGTCCGCCTCGACCGCGGCGATGAACCGCTCGATATCCGGGCTCTGCATCATGCCGGCGGCGCGGCGGATGCGATCGTCCGGCCAGTTCCACCATCTTATGCCCAGCAGCTTCTCGACGATCTCGGGCGCAAAGCGCTGGCGCAGGTTGCGGGCCGGATTGCCGGCCGCGATCGTGTAGGGCGGCACGTCGCGAGAGACCAGCGCGCCGGCCCCGACCACCGCGCCGTCGCCGATCGTCACGCCGGACATGATTATCGCGCCCCGCCCGATCCATACGTCGTTGCCGATCACGACATCGCCGCGGCTTGCCGGCTGATCCGGATGCTCGTGCTCGCGCCACATCGCGCCGAACGGAAAGGTGGAGACCCATTCGGGGTGATGGTTGCCGCCCAGGAAGATGCTGACCTCGGCGGCGATCGAGCTGAACGCCCCGATCTTCAGCCGCGCATCGTGCGGATAGCTGAACACGCGCGGATTGCCGTAGGTGCCGCGCCCGACATCGAATTGCGGCAGGCGCTTGGCGGTATAATCGAGCGGCGGCTCCTGCCCGCGCAGCTTTGCGAGCCGGACCAGCAGCGATCGCTTCCAGCGCTTCACCGGTTCGCTCCCTTGCCCGCATGGCGGCCGAAGGCCAGCCGCCGCGCCGCCGGGTCCGCGATCCGATCCGCCACGGCTTGCGGCGGCGGCAGGTCGAGCGCGCCGGCCAGGATCGCCCGCGCCTGCGACGTGCCGGTGCGCAGCAGCGCCTGCGCCGCTTTTGCCAGCGCCCAACCGACTGCGATCGGCGTGCGCATCGGGAAATTGCGCCTCACGAACCAGATGCGGTTGCGCTGGTTGAAATAGTCGGCGAACGGGCTCGCCTGGCGGATGCCGTTGCTTGAGCCGATCGAGGTGCCGCCGCGGTGGTAGATTTCGGCGCCCGCCACCATCGCTATCGGCTGGCCGCCGCGCCGCCAGGCCCAGTCGACTTCCTCGTAGTAGAGGAAATAATCTTCGTGCATGGGCCCCACCCGATCGAGGAAGCCGCGCGGCACGACGATGTTGGCGCCCGTCACGAAATCCAGCGTCGCGCCGTCCGGGAGCGGCGTCGTGGCGGCGGGCCGGCCGGCATTCACGGACGTGCACACGCCGGTCCAGCGGCTGAAGCGGCCGCCGTCGGTCTGGATCGTCTCCGGCGCCTCGACATAGAGGCAGCGGCTGCTGAACATGCCCTGGTCCGCCGAGCCGAGCGCGGCGAGGAAGCGGCCCGGTGCCGCCGGCGGCACGATGCTGTCGGGATTGAGCACCCAGTAACCGGCCAGCCCGTCGCGGGTGCGCAGATAGTCGAGCCCGGCGTTCACGCCATAGGCATAGCCGCCGTTCACGTCCGACAGGATCAGCGTCAGCGGCGCAGAACCGGTCTCGCCGGGACGGACGGTTTCCATCGCGATCGGCTTCGGTGCCGGCGCGGCCTGGCCCGGCACGCCATCCAAGTGGGGCGCACTGCGCTTGCCCGCCGCCCATTCGACAATTGCCGTCCGCGTATCGTCGCTGGAGGCGTTGTCGACCACCGCCACGTCGAGCCGATCGGCGGCATCGCTCGCGAACAAGCTGTCGAGGCAGTCGAGGATCACGTCGGCCGAGTTGAACGCCACGATGACGACGCCCAGCCGCTTAGCCGTCACGGCGCAGCCCCCGGCCGGGCGTGATGTCGCGGTCGATCAGCACGCCCGCACCCTAACCACTCCCCTCCGCGATGCGAAGGGGAGTGCTTGCCTGGGCCTCAGGATCACTTGGTCGGAGCGTCCGGCTTCTTCGGCGGGGCGAAACCGGCCTGGTACTTCACTTCGCTCTCGGCCTTCTTCACCTTGGGCTCCAGGTCGCGCTTCAGCAGATCCTGGAACTTGCGCTGCTGGAGCAGCGAGGTCGCCAGCTGGTTGGCCTGATCGCCGGTCAGCGGCTGAACCTGCGTGTCGGTGATCTTGTTCGCGACCATCACGCGGCCGGCCGGGATCAGGAAGATGTCGTCCTTCGGCATCTTCAACACCTGCTCGACCAGTTGCGGGCTGGCGGTGGCGACGTCGAGCTTGCTGGGCGCCCGCTTATACTGAAGGCCGTCCTGCTTCAGCATCGCTTCGACCTGGTCCATCGTCGTCAGCGGCTGGTACTTCTTCAGCACCGCCGGATCGCGCGGCGCCTCGAACTGGATCTGGTCGATCGTGAAGATCTTGCGCTCCGCGAACAGGTCCGGATTCTGCGCGATGAAGGTGTCGATCTCGGTCTGGGTCGGCTGCTTGATCGCGCCGCTCATCTGGCGCTGCAGCATCTGGACCAGGATATTCTCCTCGGCGCGGCGCTCCTGGAGCAGGAACATCGGCGTCTTGTCCAGCCCGCGCTCGCGCGCGATGTCGGCGAGAATCCGGCGGTTGACCACTTGCTGGAGCGCGGCCTGCTCGATCTGCTTCTTCTGGTCGGGCGCGATGTTCGCCGGGATTTGTGCGCCCTGAAGCTCGGCGTTCAGCTCATGGACGGTGATGTCGTTGCCGTTGACGGTGGCGACGACCTGGCCCTTTTCGAGCTCCCCCTCGCCGCCTTTCTTGCCGCAGCCGGCGACGAGCAAGGCCGTCCCGACCATCAAAGCAGTAGCGATAGTCTTACGCATCATGTTCTCCTCATCGGCGCGCCTTCCCTCACGCGCCCCCTTTGCCTTGGCGAGACGCTATACTCGCGGCCGCCAATTCCGCACAATCAAAACAAGGTCGCGAAATGTATTCAGCTCGCGCTTTCCAGTTGCGGGGCGCGTTTCGCGTCATATTCGTGGATCAGTTCGACGGTGGAACGGATGTTGCCGGCGCTCGACGCGCCGAACAGGATCGATTTCACATAGTGCTCGCCCGTCACCCATTCGATCGCTTCGCGCGCGGGAATGGCGCCGGAGGCGAGCACCGACATCGCGATTACCCGTGCCGGCCGCTCGTCCAGCGCCTTGCGATAGCCGTCGATGCCGCCCGACATGCGGAAGCCGACCTTGTTAACATTGGCGCAGACGATCGGGTTGGTGACGCCGACGCTTTCGAGGGCGGGCACGAGCATCGGCAGGTTCATCGTGAAGAAGCCGGCTTCGGCATTATATTTCGCCTTCACATGCTCGGCGAAGACGCGGAACGCGTCGTGATAGCCGAGCCCCAGTACCAGGTCGGTGACGACGTTCTGCAGGAACACGATCGGCGTCGGCAGCCCCGAGAACATCTTCATCTCGGCATCGACCAGCATCGTGATCAGCGTTTCGACGTCGCGCGTGACGAGCGCTTTGCCGCCGCGCATGATCGCGCTGACGACGCCTTCGTTCGGCAGCACCTGCTTCAGCGCGTCGAAATAGCCGTGCTCCGTCACTGCATTCGCATATTTGTGGGCGTAGGGCATGCCGGGGCAGAAATAGAAACCGTCCCACTTGAGGGGGTCGGCGCGCACTGCGGCGGCGACATCGGCCATGCGGTCGTGCGTGGTGCAGGAAAAGCCGCGCACACCGGCCTTCAGCGCCGATTGCAGCACGTCCAGGATCGCGTCCAGCGGCTGGAAACGGATCAGCTGCTGGCGCGCCTTTTCCTCGGACATGTGATTGACGCCGAAGAACTGGTTGTCGCCGAAAAGGATGCGGTCCATCGCGTGAAGTCCTGTCAGTGTTGGCGGGCGGGCGCGAGAAACCCGCTGATGCGATCGATGAAAGCGGCCGGCGCGGCGCTGGGCAGCGCGTCGCCGGACGGAAGCGGGTGGGCGAGCAGTTCGCCGATCAGCTGCTTCAGCTCGGTTTCGTCCTCGGTGATCCGAAGGCCTGGCGTGTCAGCAAAGCGCCGCGCGGTGTGGAGCTGGTGGTCGGTGGTGTGCTCGCCGCGGCCGCGGTCGCGCACCATCAGCAGCATCTGCTTGCGTGCTTCCAGCGCCTGCAGGATCGATCCCATGCCGACATGCGCGACGAACAGGTCGCATTCGCGCAGGCGCTTTGCATAATCCGCATGCGGCACGATCCGGGCCCATTCGGCATGCTGCGGCTCGTATGCGCCGGCGCCGATCTGGAGGAAGACCGGGGTTTCGGGGTGTGCGGCGGCCCATTCGTCGACCGCACGGACGAAGCGGTCGAAAGGGAGCATCGAGCCCACGGATGCGAAGATCACAGCACGCTGCCCCAGCATTCGACGCCTTCGGCGGCGGCCACTTCCGGCCATTGCGAGACGGTGCGGTGGGCGAGCTTGCGCGCGAGCCGGCCCGATGACGACATGCGTTCGGAATTGGCGATGCTGTCGACCCAGAGCGTGCGCGCGCCCGTCAGCCGGCCGAGCAGGATGAAGCTCAGCATCGGCGCCGACCCGGTGGTGACGATCGCGCGCGGCCGTTCGCGGGCGACGATCTTCAGCGCGCGCCAGAAGACCGGCAGAAAACCCTTCAGGTCGAAACGGGAGGCGTCGGGCACCGTGTAATAGCGGTGTCCGTCGACCATCGGGCGATAGCTGTCGAACATCGACACGAACGCGGTGTCGAAGCCGCGGAACGATTCCCGCAGGCGGAGCAGCTGGATCCAGTGGCCGCCGCCCGATGCCGCCGCGAGCAGGCGCGGAGGCTTCGCCATCAGCGCCCCAGCCCGAAGAACCGGCCGCGGCTGCGCGCAGGCACCGTCTCCGCCGCGGCGCGTTCGCCGGCATTGGCGGCGCGGATCATCTCGATCGTGCGATCGGTCTCGGCCGCGCTCCGGAAGCTGTTCTCGACCGGGCGCCCGTCGAGAATGGAGGCGCCGAACGCTTCCAGCTGCGCCGAATATTCCTCGCCGCGCAGATAGAAGCTGACCGGCTCCGTCAGCTCGGTGATGTATTTGACCGTCCAGCCCTTGTTATAACCCTCGGGCGGGGTGCCGTTGCAGTGCAGCTGCAGCTCCTGCCGGTCCGCGTAGATCTTCCCCCTGTCGCCCCAGATCGAGACGCGCGTCGTCATCTTGCGGACGCTGTCGTCGGACCAGTTGACCGAGAGCTGGCCGGTCACGCCGCCGCCGAAACGCATCGTCGCATAAACCGCGTCGTCGACCTCGGCCGACAGCGGATTGGCGAGGATAGCGCCGGTGCAGTCGGTCGGCTGGCCGAAATACCAGTTCATCAGATTGAGCGGGTGGGCGGCGTAGTCGTAAAGGCAGCCGCCGCCTTCCTGCGCCGATGAGCGCCAGGTCTTGTTGCTCGGCTTCAGCACCACCGGGCCATAGGCCTCTGCCATGATGTGCGTGACGCGGCCGATCGCGCCGGCGTCGAGCAGGCGCTTCGCCTCGCGGAAGGTGCCGACGAAGCGGTAGTGGAAGCCGACCTGCGCGACCAGCTTCGCCGCCTCGGCGCGCGCCGCGAGTGCCTCGCTGGCGTCGCCCGACAGGGTCAGCGGCTTTTCGGCGAAGACATGCAGGCCACGGTCGAGCGCCGAAGCGATCATCCGCTCGTGCAGCCGCGTCGGCGTGGCGATGATGACGGCGGCGAGATCCGGCGTCGCGAGCACCTTTTCGAAATCGGTGTCGCAATCGAGCCCGGTATATTTCTCGACCATCTGGCCGAGAATCGCCGAGGAGTCGCACACGGCGACGACGTCGAGCTGGGGAATGGCGTTGGCGATGGAGAGGTGGGACACGCCCATCTTGCCCAGCCCCACGACCGCGGTCTTGACCTGCATAGAATCCATTCAGTCCTGCACATTGCGGCGCAGCGCTGCGCCGGCCCCTGTTTCCAATATTCGATCCGGTTTTCAGCGCGAAAGGCTGGCGCGCTCCCTGGTTTCCCGCTCCTCGCGGCTGCCGTCGCGAGCGACGCGCATCCACAGATAGGTGGGCAGCGGCTCCTCGCGGAAGCGGTAGCGGGCGGCGTCCCCGTCGGCGGCGCGTTCGAGCACGCCGGCCAGGGTCAGCTCGTTCAGATCCTTGATCATCCGCTCCGGCGCGCAATTCTCGCAGAGCGAAATCGCATCCTCCGGCGTGAACCAGCCGTCGGGCGTGCTCGCCGCGCGCGCCGCCGCATAGATCATCGAGCCGTGCTGATGGTCGAGATAGGGCTCGACCGCCGCGATCAGCCGCGGATCGATCCGCCCTGCCGCTTCGTCGACGACCTTGTCGAGCGCGCCCCACACATCGTCGAGCTCGATGCGCAGCCGCTCGGCATCGAGCGCGATCATCGAGCTGTGATGGCTGACCAGCCGGACCAGATAAGGCGAGCCGTTCGACAGCTGCTCGATCGCCTTCGCCGCTTCTTCGTCGAACTCGACGCCGGCGCTCTTCTCGCCGATCCGGATCAGGGCGCGGACCTCCTCGTTCGATAGGCGCGGCATCGGCAGGCCGATGATGTTGCGCCGGATCGAGGGGATGTAGCCGATCAGCTGCTGCAGGTTCGACGCGACGCCTGCCAGCACCAGCTGCACGCGTGCGGCGCGATCGGACAGGTTCTTGATCAGCTCGGCCACGCTCTGGCGGAACTGGTCGCTTTCGGCGCGGTCATATTCGTCGAGGACGATGATGACGCGTGTGCCCGTCACCTGCGCGAGCAGTTCGCCCAGCTGCCGTGCGTCGAAGTTGTCGGGCAGGCGGTCCGCCAAGGAGCCCTGGTTCTCGCCGACCGCGGTGGGATCGATATCGCGGAGGTAGAGCTGCGGTATGTCGCGCAGAACGGCGCGGAAGATATCCTCGAAATCCGAGAAAGCGCCGCACGAGGCGTAGACGACGTTATAGCGCGATTCGCGTGCGATATCGGCCAGGATATGGACCAGCGAGGTCTTGCCGATGCCGCGTTCGCCATAGATGACGACGTGGCTGCGCTGTTCCTCGAGAATCTCGATCAGCCGCGCGAGCACCCCCAGGCGGCCGGCGAATTTGCTGCGTTCGGTGACCGGCTGGGCCGGCGTGAAGACGTCGCGCAGCGTCAGCCGCGCCTTGGTCAGCCGCGACGATTCGCCGCGCGCGCCGGTGCGGTCGATCGCGGTCGACCGGAACATGGGGAAGTCGGAGCGGTCGACGGGACTTTCTTCGGATTCGCGCGCGGCGTCGAGCATGGCCTGCCGCGCACGGCGCCGCTCGAGCAGCTCGGCCCGGTCCGGCCGGCCTTGCGCCGCGGCCGACCGATCCTTCCGGAACCAGCCGAAAATCCTGTTCCAAAACGCCACTGTCCAACCTCGCAAAAACTCTGAACGGCGGAATTCCGCCGTTCTTAACCGCGCCTCTGGAACGGCTTGATGACGTAATAAGTATAGGCCAGCACGGCCAGGATGCCCAACGCCGCAATGGCGTGATAGGCTGCGTCGCCGTCTTCGACGCCCTTGTTGCCGAACCAGTTCGAGACCGCACAGCCGATCGCCGGGGGAAGATAGCTCAGGATCGAATCCTGCGGCTCTCCCTCGCCGACCGACCGTTGCAGGAAGACGACGATCAGTCCTGCAAAAATCGCGACCGTCACCCAATCGTAAATCGTCTGCATGCCACCACCCGTGCGAACAAGCCGCTCCGCTATCATCGAACGGCGCCGATGACAAAGCTTCCCCTGTTCGCCTTTTCGACGCACAGAGGTGCGCCAGACAAGGTTTAGATGATATAAACGGGTCGCAGCTTAGCGGAACAGTGTCGCTGAATAGCCACAGGCACCGATAATCGGCTCGTGCGTTCAGGGGGAAGATTGCGGCTGCGCCAGCCGGGGGATAGCCGAGAGATCCAAACCGATTCTCGAGGCGCAGGACGAGAGGGAAAAGGGTTTGAACAAGAATGCCTGGGCGGCGCTGCTCCTGATCGGGTGCGGAGAATCGGCGATCGCGCAAAACTCGGCGAGGCCGCCGGTCGTCGGCTCCGCCGGTCGGCCCGGAGCACCGACACGGCATGTCAACATCCGCGCCAATGTCGATGCGACCTATGACAGCAACGTGTTCGGTCTCAGCGATGCCTTCATCGAGCAGCATGGGCTGGAAAGCCGGTCGAAGGACGATTTCTCATTCACGCCGTCGTTGCAGCTCGACCTGTACCTGCCGCTCGGCCGGCAGTCGGTCTATGCCCGCGGCTCGCTCGGCTATGATTTCTACATCCATAATACCGGGCGCGACCGCGAACGAATCAACCTGGGTCTGGGCGGCACCGCACAGCTGACGTCCACCTGCTCGGTCGGGCTCGACGGCAATTATACAAGGTCGCTGTCGAACGCCGGCGACGTACTCGTGGTCGAGGAGGACCAGCTGGTCCGGCGCAACAATACCACCGAGTTCAGGTCGATCGGCGCGCAGGCGCAATGCGCCGGTGCGGTCGGCATCTCCCCCAGCATCGGCTATCGCCATGCCGAAACCAGGAACAGCCGCGAGCTGTTCCAGCTGAACGATTCGAACCAGGACACGTTCGACCTGAGCATCGGCTACCAGCGACCTGCGCTGGGGCGGATATCGGTCTACGGCACCTATTCGAAAGGGGAATATCTGAACCGCAACATCCTCGGCCTGCCATTCGACGTTCCCGGCATTCCCAATGATGGGACGACGAGCTATTCGGCAGGCGCGCGGTTCGAACGCAGCATCGGTACCCGCCTGTCCGGGTCGGCCTCGATCGGTTACAGCTGGGTCAATCCCAAGGCGATCTTCGCCCAGAAGTTCCGCGGCGCTGTCTATTCGCTGAATCTGAACGTCATTCCGACCACGCGCCTGAGCGTCGATCTGGCGGCGTCCCGGTCGGCCAATCTGTCCAACAACGCGCTGGCCTCGCTCTCCGTTAGCGAAGTCTATTCGTTGAACGCCACCTATCGGCTGAACGAGCGGGTCAGTCTGAACTTCGGCTCGGCGCTGACCAAGCAGAATTTCCGCCAGACCGTCCAGACGATCGATCAGATCACGTTCGTGTCCAAAGACAAGTTCACGCGCAGTTATGGCGGCTTCGTTTACAATCTTAATCGACGGATAAGGCTGAACGGTCTAGTCAGTCATCAAAGGCGGTCCGCGGACAACCCGTTGTTCCGCTATAGCAATACGTCGGCGACCCTGGGCATCAGCCTGGCGCTTGGCCGCTGATCGGGATGAGGTGATGATGAAGATTCTGATGCGTTTGTTCGGCTCGGCCCTTCTGTTCGTTTCGGCGGCGGCGGGCGCGCAGCAACCTGCTGCGCCGGCTGGCCTGCCGCCGGCGGCCGCCGCCCAGATCCAGGCGCAGACGCAGGCACCGCGGCCTTCCGCGGGCCAGACCCAGGCGGAGAAGGATCTCGAAGCGGGCTATGTGCTCGGCCCCGACGACATCATCGAAGTCACCGTGCTCGGCCAGCCCGAGTTCACCACGCGGGCCCGCATCAAGGCCAACGGCACGATCCAGCTGCCGTTCATCGGCGAGCAGAAGGTCGAAGGCGAGACCGCGCTGACGCTAGCCTCCAAGCTCGCCGACAAGCTTCGCGCCGGCGGCTATTATGCGAAGCCTGTCGTCAACGTCGAAATATCGAGCTTTGCCAGCCGCTATGTCACCTTGCTGGGAGCGGTGGGCCAGACCGGCCTGCAGCCCGTCGATCGCGACTACCATCTTTCCGAAGTGATCGCCCGCGCGGGCGGCATCCGGCCTGACGGCGCCGACTATGTCACGCTGACCCGCGCCAATGGCGAGCAGCATGACTATGATTTCGAGAAGCTCGCCGCCGGCGGGCCCGAGGACGACCCGCTGGTCCACCCGGGCGACAAGATCTACGTGCCCGAGGCCGACCTCTATTACATCTACGGTCAGGTGAACCAGCCGGGCCAGTTCCCGATCAAGGGCGACATGACGGTGCGCAACGTGATTGCGCGCAGCGGCGGCCTGACCCCGTCGGGTTCGATCAAGCGCATCAAGCTGTATCGCAACGGGCAGGAGCAGAAGGTCGATCTCGACATGAAGGTCCAGGCCGGCGACGTGTTCACCGTGGGCGAGCGATTCTTCTAAGGACAGCGTGGCATGAGTCTCGTTCAGTTTCTTCGCATCCTGGCGGCACGCAAGGCGATCATCTTCGCTACCCTGCTGGCCTGTTTCTTCGCGGCGACGGTTACCGTCTTCCTGCTCCCGCCGCGTTATGAAGCGCACAACCGGGTGCGCGTCGACATCACCAAGCCCGATCCGCTGACCGGCCAGATGTCGCAGCAGATGATGAATGCCTATCTCGGCACGCAGGTGAACCTGATCACCGACGTCCAGACGGCAGGGCTGGTGGTCGACGATCTCGGCTGGGCGACCGATCCGGCGAACCAGGCGGCTTTCGAAGCCGCCGGGCGACCGGGCGGCGACATCCGCGACTGGCTGGCCCAGCGCATCGTCGACAGCACCACCGCGAAGTTCGATTCGGCGAACATCATGGAGATCAGCTATCGCGGCACCGATCCGGCACAGGCCCAGGGCCTGGCACAGGCGGTCCGCGAGGCGTTCCTGAAACTCAACCGCGAGCAGCGCACCAACACCGCCCAGCGCAGCTTTGCGATGTTCCAGGAGCAGGCGCAGCGCGCGCAGGCCGCCCTTTCCACGGCCGAGCAGGAGCGCACCAAGTTCGCGAAGGAAAACGGCATCGTTTATCAGCCGGGCACGCTCGATCTGGAGACCCAGAAGCTCAATGCGCTGTCGAGCGCGTCGACGGTTCCCACGCCGGGCCAGGTCGTGGCCGCGCAGGGCAACCCCCAGGTCGCGATGCTGAAGCAGCAGATCGCGCAGGCGCAGCAGACGCTGGGCCCGAACCATCCCACCATGCAGGCGCTGAAGCGCCAGCTGGCGGCGATGGAGTCGCAAGGCTCCGGCGGCAGCACCGTGATCGGCGGCACCACCCGCGCCGACATACAGAGCGCCTATCAGGCGCAGAAGGAACGGGTGATGGCTCAGGCGGACAAGATGGACCAGCTGGGCCAGATGGACGCCGAGATCGCGGTCAAGCGCGACCAGTATCAGAAGCTTGCCGCCAAGGCCGCGGAAATGCGGTCGATCGCGCAATCCAACGACACCAACATGGAGCCGCTGGGCAACACCAACCTGCCCGATGAGCCGGTCTGGCCGAACAAGCCGTTGATCATCATCGGCTCGATTGGCTTTGGCCTGGTGCTCGGCATCCTGCTGGCGCTTTTGGTCGAGCTGTTCGCGCGGCGCGTGCGCAGCGAGGACGACCTCGAGTTCGCGAGCGGCGCGCCGGTGCTGGCCGTTGTCGGCCAGCCCCGGCCGGAAAACAGCCTGACGTCGCGCATGTTGCGACTGATCGACCGCAGGCGCGCCGGCGCCGACGGCTCACTGGCGGAGGCCTGACACAAATGAGCATGAAGACCGCTCTCCAGGAAATGGAGCAGCAGGATGCTAGCCCCGCCCCGAAGCGCGACGGCTACGAGCTGAGCACCACCGAGCCTGCACCGATCGAATCGGTCATGGTCAACGACCCGCACTCGATTGAGGCGGAGGCGATCCGCGCGCTCCGCACCCGGCTGGCTGCGCAGCATCTGCGCGAAGGCCGCCGCTCGCTCGCCATCTGCTCGGCCGCTGCCGAATCCGGCTGCACCTATATCGCCCTGAACCTGGCGGTGGCGATGGCGCAGGCGGGCGTTCGGACGGCGCTGGTCGATGCCAATCTGCGCGATCCGATGATCGCCGATCTGTGCGGCTTGCCGCTGTCGATGCCGGGGCTCTCCGAATTTCTCGCCAACGATTCGATCCCGATGGCCGAGATCGTCGACACCGAGCTGATGTCCAACCTGGCGGTGATCGGCGGCGGCGAGGCGCCCCCTAACCCACAGGAATTGCTTTCGGGTGCGCGGTTCCGGGGCATGGTCGATCAATTGCTCCGCGAATATGATCTGACGATCTTCGATACCGCGCCGGCGAAGATTTGCTCGGACGCGCTGCGCGTCGCCACGATGGCAGGCTTCAGCCTGATCGTGTCGCGCAAGCACAAGACCTATTTCGAGGATACGAAGACGCTGGCCAAACAACTGCGTGCCGACCGTTCTCTGGTCGTCGGCTCCATCCTAAACAGCTTCTAGATGAACATGGCCACTCGTCCGGTCCGGGCGCATACGCCCGCGTCGCAGATCCTGGCGCGGCACTGGCCGCTGTTCCTGGGCCTTGCCGTACTGGCGATCCCGACCCTGATCGCGGTCGCCACCGGTTCCTGGACCGGGGAGGCGGGCGTGCACGGTCCGATCGTGCTGGCGACCGGCATCTGGCTGTTCGCGCGGCGCTGGCAGGAAATGCTCAGCATCCAGCGGCCGGGCCGGACCGGAATCGTCCTCGCGGTACTGCTTCCGTCGCTGCTGCTCTACGTGTTCGGCCGCGCGTTCGACTTCCTGGTGTTCCAGGCGCTTGCCTTTCTGGGCATCTGCGTGGCGGTCTTCTACGCGTCGTTCGGCGCCGAGGCAGTGCGACGGATGTGGTTCCCGATACTCTATCTCTGCTTCGTCGTGCCGCTGCCCAACTGGGTGATCACGACACTAACCGCGCCGATGAAGGAATATGTGTCCTACACCGCGACCTGGCTGTTGTCGCATGCCGGCTATCCGATCGTGCGGGAAGGCGTGACGCTGTACGTCGCCCAGTACCAGCTGCTGGTCGAGGACGCGTGTGCGGGCCTTAACTCGCTGATCAGCCTGACTGCGATCAGCCTGTTCTACATCTACATCCTGCACAATGCCTCGTGGCGTTACGCGCTGTTCCTGATGCTGTGGATCGTGCCGGTGGCGCTGCTCGCCAACCTGGTGCGCGTGATCATTCTGGTGCTGATCACCTATCATTTCGGCAACGCCGCTGCGCAGGGCTTCCTTCATTCGACCGCCGGGCTGGTGATGTTCGCCACCGCCTTGCTGGGGATTTTCCTGGTCGACGGACTGATGAGCCCGGTGCGCCGGATGCTGACGAGGACCAGCGCATGATCAATCGACGCGACCTGCTGATCGGCGGCGCCTGCTTCGCCACCGCGGCCGCTGCCGAAGGGCTGCGCCCGCACCGGCATGTGACGCTGCTCGGCGACCGCGAGCTGGAAAAGCTGATCCCCAAATCGTTCGGCGCATGGCAGGCGCGCGAGGCGGACGGAATCGTCACGCCGCAGAGCGAGGACAGCCTGGCCGCGCGCCTGTACAACCAGTCGGTAGGCCGCATCTATGCCGGGCCCGATAACGGCCTGGTCATGCTGCTGATCGCCTATGGCAATACGCAGAGCGACACGCTGCAGCTGCATCGGCCGGAAGTGTGCTATCCCGCCTTCGGCTTCACGATCGCGGAGAGCCAGCCGGCGCGGTTCGACCTGGGCCATGGCGTGGTCGTTCCCGGGCGCAACCTGGTCGCAACCTCGCCCGGCCGCGAGGAACGGATCAGCTATTGGACACGGATTGGCGAATATCTGCCGACCAGCAATACCGAGCAGCGAAAGATGAAATTCCGCATCGCGCTGTCGGGCGTGATTCCGGACGGCGTGCTCGTGCGCATTTCCAACATGCGCGGCGACGATGCCGAAGGTTTTGGATTGAACGAGCGTTTCGCGGCCGATCTGCTGAACGCGGTGGCACCGGTCGTCAGGCCGGCGCTGATCACCACCGAAAAGGCGCATCGGATGGCGGCGGTCGCCAAAGCCTGATGGACGCCGCGGCGAGAGGGGGACGGCCGGAGCCCGGCACCGGCGGATCGAACAGGGACGCGATGCTGCAGGAAACGACGGCGAAGGTCGGGTCACCGGTCAGCCCCCGCCCCGATGCGGGCGGCGAGGGTGCGTCGCGTTCGCCCGTCCTGCTCGAGGTCGGCATCCTGCTGCTGCGCGGGCTGGAAATGATCAGCGTGGCCCTGACGGCCTGGATTTCGGCTGCGGTGGCGCTCGATTCCGTCCCGATCGGGCTGGCTCGATCGTACAGCAACGCGGCGCTGATCGCGTGCCTGTTCTACGCCGCGCTGGCGGAAGTGACTGGCTGCTACGACATCGATACCCGTTTTTCCGTGCGCACCGGCTGGGCGCGGGTGATGACCGCCTGGCTGTCGACCGGCATGTTTCTGATGACTTTGGGTTTTCTGCTCAAGGTGTCGGAGGATTTCTCGCGCGGCTGGGCGATTACCTGGTTTGCGATGGGCGGCGGTGTGCTGCTCGCGATCCGGGCTGGCGGCACCGCCTGGATGCGACGGCTGAAAAAGCGTGGCGTATTCAACCACCGCGTCGCGATCTTCGGCGCAGGATCGCAGGGCGATCGGCTCGCCAAATATATCCTCGGCAACGACAAGCTGACGATCGATCTGGTCGGTTTCTTCGACGATCGCCTGCCGGAGCGGCTGCCGGACCGCGAAGTGCTGCTGCCGCTGTACGGCAATCTCGGTGACCTGATCGCCCGGATCCGCGAAGGTTTGGTCGACCAGGTGATTGTGGCGCTGCCCTGGTCGGCGGAGAAAAGGCTGCAGGAAGTGGTAGCGGAGCTGGCGATCACGCCGGTACGCATCCGTCTCGCACCCGATCTGGCGACCTTCGCCTTCTCGCAGCGTCCGGTGGTGCTGCTTGGCGACCTGCCGGTGATGACGCTGTTCGAGCGACCGATCTCCGGCTTTGACCAGATCATCAAGCGGATCGAGGATATCGCCGTCGGCACGCTGGCGACGGTCCTGTTCTCGCCACTGTTCCTGCTCGTCGCGATTGCGATCAAGCTCGACAGTCCTGGTCCCGTCTTCTTCCGGCAGGAGCGGGAAGGCTTCAACAACCGCCGGTTCCGAATTTGGAAGTTCCGCTCGATGCGCAGCGAGCGGTGCGAGCCGGACGGCATCACGCAGGCGCGCAAGGACGACGATCGCATCACGCGCGTCGGCCGCATCCTGCGCCGCACCAGCATCGACGAGCTGCCGCAGCTGTTCAACGTGCTGGCAGGGGAGATGTCGCTGGTCGGCCCACGTCCGCATGCGCCGTCGACCAAGGCGGGCGATCGCCTCTTCTCGGACGTCGTCTCGCACTATGCAGCCCGGCACAAGGTCAAGCCGGGCATGACCGGTTGGGCGCAGGTCCATGGCTGGCGCGGCGAGACCGACACCGAGGAAAAGCTGCTCAAGCGGCTGGAGCACGACCTCTATTACATCGAGAACTGGTCGGTGCTGCTCGATCTGTACGTCCTCGGCCGCACCGCGATCACGCTGATTTTTCAGAAATCGGCCTACTGACGCGACCGAATTCACCGTACCGACTCCGCGATCCGCAACTCGTCGCGCTAAGTAAGCACCTTGTCGATACGCCTCTAACCCTCATCAACACTTGTCTCTATCCGGGACAGCGAACGTCGTGCGGGGCGGCGTAGAACAAAATCGAAAGCATCGGCCAAATCTGTAGTGGACCCGCGGGTGTTCTGCCGACTCCGTTTGGCCTTTCGATCAGGGATGTCTTTTAGGGGATAACAGAGCGGGTGTCGTTGCGCTGAACAGCGCAGGGCAATTCTTTCAATCAACCAAAGCGGGACCGGACCGGTCCGACGCGGCTGGGGGCTGGCCGCGAACGGCGGTCCGCGTCTTCCGGGGATCAGCATGACCATTATCAATGTTTCGAATTCGGCCCAGCTCCAGTCGGCACTCGACCGCGCGGCGGGGGGAGACACCATCGTCCTTGCCGGCGGCAACTACGGCACGACCAATATCGCCAACAAGCATTTCAGCGCCGGCGTCACGATCAAGTCGGCATCGCTTAGCAACCGCGCCCATTTCGACTATCTGGGCATCAGCCGGTCGAGCAATCTCAACTTTGAAGGTCTGGACGTCGGCCATGCACGCCGACACGGGGAAAACGAAAGCACGCACTATTCGCGGGTGACGGATTCCGACCACATCAGGATGGTCGGCATGTCCTTTCACGGGTCGCTCGACAACAATCCGGCCAATGACGGCATCGGCCTGAACGTCACCAACAGCGATCATTTCCAGCTGATGGGCTCGACCTTCCGCGACCTTTACCGCGGTGCCTTTTTCCAGCGGGACGAGGATCTGACCGTCGCATCGAACAGCTTTCAGTCGATCCGCACCGACGGCGTCAATTTCGGCACGGTGAACGGTGTCGTCATCGACAAGAACAGCTTCACCGACTTTCACCCGGCAAGGGGCGACCATGCCGACGCGATCCAGTTCTGGCTGACGGGCCAGCCGCACGGATCGTCCGATATCGTGATCACGAACAACACGATCATGCAGGGCTCGGGCGTCGGCGTGCAGGGCATCTTCATCTCCGATCCCAAGCAGTTCGACTACAAGAACGTGCGCATCGAGAACAATCTGATCTACGGCAACGACCAGTATCACGGCATCTTCCTGAACGGCGTCCACGGCGCGCAGGTGATCGGCAACACGCTGCTGTCGCGGTCCAACGACCACAAGATGATGTGGATCGACCTGCACAACGGCAGCAATTTCGTCGTGAAGGACAATCTGGCCGACACGATCGTCGTCAAGCCGGGCGCAACCGGCGTGTCGATGAGCCATAATGCCAGCCTGGACGATGCGGCGTGGATCCGGTCGCTGATCCCCAATCTCAACGCGCCCAGGACGGTGCACGACCTGATCATCGACGACTATGGCTATCAGGTGCCGGGCGCGACCCATTCCGGAATCGCGCCGGTGGCGTCGGTGCTGGGCGAGAGCATCAGCAATGCGATCGATCCGCACGGGGCGACCAGCAGCACGATTTCGAAGGTCGCGGTAGCGGAGCCGGCGCCGGTAATGCCGAGCATGGCCGAGATATTCCCGGTCGCTGCCCACCACCCGGCAGCAATCGGCGGCTACGGCATGCCCATCCAGCCGCTCTTCCGCGTACAAATCGACCATTTCGTCGCGCTGCCCTGATCCTCAGGTCATCAGGCGCTTCAGCGTCTCGAGCCGGTCGGCTTCGGCGGCCGGCTTGTCAGTGCGGATGCGGGCGATGCGCGGAAAGCGCATCGCCACGCCGGACTTGTGCCGGCCGGACGCGTGGATCGAATCGAACGCGACTTCGAAGACCAGACTCTTTTCGACCTCGCGCACGGGCCCGAAGCGCTGGACCGTGTGGTTGCGCACCCAGCGGTCGAGCCATTTCAGCTCCTCGTCGGTAATCCCCGAATAGGCCTTGCCGACGGGAAGCAGCTGGTCGTCATCGGTCCAGCAACCGAAGGTGAAATCGGAATAATAGGATGAGCGCCGGCCATTGCCGCGCTGCGCGTACATGACGACGCAATCGGCAGTGAGCGGGTCGCGCTTCCATTTGTACCAGAGGCCGACGCGCCGCCCGGCGACATAGGCGCTGTCGCGGCGCTTCAGCATCACCCCTTCGATCGTGGCGTCGCGCGCGCCGGCGCGGATCGCTTCCAGCTGAGTGAAGTCGTCGGCCTCGATCAGCGCCGAGACGTCGAAGCGGTCCGGGTCGAGGCCATTCGCGAACGCTTCGAGCCTCTTGCGTCGTCGCTCCCAAGGCAGCTCGCGCAGATCCTCGGCCCCTGCGAACAGGATGTCGTACAACCGGACGAAGGCGGGATATTCGGACAGCATCTTCGCCGTCACGGTCTTGCGATTGAGCCGCTGCTGAAGCGCGTTGAAGCTGGCGGCGGACCCGCCATGTTCGTCCGCGCCCTGCGCCTCGCCTTTCACCATCAGCTCGCCATCGAGCACGCCCGGCGTGCGGAAGCTTTCCGCGATTTCCGGAAAGCCGCGGGTGATGTCGTCGCCGGCGCGGCTGTAGAGCCGCGTCTCGCCGCCGGCATGAACGAGCTGGACGCGAATGCCGTCCCATTTCCACTCGGCCGCGAACTCGGCCATGTCGACGCGCAGGTCTTCGAGTGCGTGCGCGAGCATAAAGGGTCGGAACACCGGCAGTTCGGATGCGACCGGCTGCTCGCCACGCCCCTCCGCCCAGGCGAACAGCGTCGGATAGGGCGGATGGATGCCGTGCCAGACTTCCTCGACCGCCGCGAGATCGAGGTCGAACGTCTGCGCGAACGCGGTCTTGGCGAGCCGCGCGGTGACGCCGATCCGAAGCGCGCCAGTCGCCATCTTCAGCAGCGCGAAGCGTTCCTCCGGCTCCATTCGGTCGAGATGCGCGGCGAGCACCGCCGGCGCCTCGGAGCGCGACAGGCTCCGGAATCGCTCGACCACGGCGCCCAGCGACAGGTCGAGCGGCGTCTCGGGCACATGGTCCGGGCGCGGCCAGATCAGCGATACGGTCTCGGCCGTGTCGCCGACATAGTCGCGGCTTAGATAGAATAGCACCGGATCGACGCGCTCCTCGACCAGCGCGCGGATCAGGGCCGGCTTGACCGCGGGAAGATCGAGATCGCCGGTCAGCGCCGCCAGCGCCCAGCCGCGGTCCGGATCGGGCGTGCTTTTGAGATAGTCGCCGATCAGCTTCAGCTTCGCGTTGCGCGAGCGGGTGTAGACCAGCCGCTCCAGCAAGGTCGCGAAGGCGCGCATCAGCGCTCCAACAGCTCCAGCACCTGCGGCAGCAGCGCCGGATCGCCCACAGCCACCACGCGCCCGTCGCTGCCTTTGTGCAGGCTCTGGCCGTGCCAATCGGTCATCCGTCCGCCCGCACCTTCCACGACCGGCAGCAGCGCGGCCCAGTCGTGAAGCTTCAGCCCTTCCTCGACCACCAGGTCGCCGTGACCGGAGGCGAGCAGCGCGTAATTATAGCAATCGCCGCCCAGCAGCGTGTCGCCGGCCGCGCTCCGCAGCGCCTCGAACCCGCCGCAGAACCAGGGCGCGGTCGTGGCGAACAGCGCTCGCGACAGCTCGGGACAGGCGCGCGTGCCCGCAGGCTTTCCGTTGAAGCGTGTGGGCCGCCCCGCGGCACCGATCCAGCGTTCGCTCGAAATTGGCTGATCGATCACGCCCAGCACGGGATGCCCTTCGATCATCAGCGCGATCAGCGTTCCGAAGATCGGCCGCCCGCCGATAAAGGCGCGGGTGCCATCGATCGGGTCGAGCACCCAGACGCGTTCGGCGTCCGCACGCGCAGCACCATATTCCTCGCCGATGATGCCGTCGCCGGCCCGATGCTCCTCGATCAGAGCACGGATCGCCTCCTCGGCCTCGCGATCGGCCTGCGTGACCGGCGAGGCGTCGGCCTTCGCTTCCTGCACGAACCGCGCGCGGAAATAGGGCCGGATCACCGCGCCCGCGGCATCGGCGAGGGCGTGCGCAAGGGCAATATCGTCGTCGAGATTCATCCGGCCCTGCCTAAGTCGGGAAGCATGCGGCTGGAAACACGATTTCGTCAGCGAAGGTTCAACCAATCCGCAGCAAAGAGGCGTGCCTATGGACAGGCGGACCTTTATCGCAGGCTGCGGAGCGGCGGCAGCGCTCGGCTTTGCCGGAGAGGCGCTTGCGTTCAGCTCGAGCCGCCTGTCGGTTGAGGTGCGCGGCGACGGGCCCGACGTGATCCTGATCCCGGGCCTCACCAGCGGCCGCGCGGTTTGGGACGGAACCGTGCGCGCGCTGCCCGGCTATCGCTATCACCTGATTCAGGTGGCCGGCTTCGCGGGCGATCCGGCGCGGGGCAATGCGAGCGGGCCGATCGTGTCCGGCGTGGCGAACGAGATCGCGCGCTACATCGTCGAGGCCGGGCTGACGCGTCCGGCGCTGATCGGGCATTCGATGGGCGGCATCGTCGCGATGATGATCGCCGCGCGCTATCCGTCTCGTGTCGGCAAGGTGATGGCGGTCGATATCCTGCCGTCGCCGGCAAGCGGCTTCGGCTTTGCGGGCGTGCAGGTCGCGCCTTTGGCCGATGCGTTGTTCAACGGACTGATGAGCTCGCCTCAGGGTCGCGGCGTGCTCGATGCGCTGATCGGCGGCTTCGGCGGATCGGACGTGGCGAACAGCCGCAGCGACTCCGCCGTGGTCGCCCGCGCGACGCACGAGCTGGCGGTGATGGACCTGACGCCCGAGCTGCCGAAGATCACCGCGCCGCTGGCCGTGGTCTACGCGGTGCCAGATATTCCGGCGGACGCCGCCGCGGTCGATCGCCTTTACCGTGGCGGCTACGCGCGTGCGCACGGCGCCAGGCTGCAACGCGTCGCGGGAAGCGGCCATATGATCATGTACGACCAGCCGCAGCGATTTTACGCCGAGGTCCGGGCTTTTCTTGACGATCGGCCCTGAGCGGCGACGCTCGTCGCGAGCGCCGCGTGCCGATGAAGCATCCGCAATTGCCAGACAACGACGAACAAAATGGCCGCTTCGACGGCGCCGGTCGCGACGACCGCGGGCACGCCCGAACCATCGGCGCTGGGGAGCAGGAGCCACGCGCGGTACAGGCTGGCCGCGATCGAGGTCGTCAGCGCGGCGAATGCGGCGGCGGAGAGCGGCAGCACCCGCGCGGTGCGATCCGAAGCTCCGATGC
>NZ_DASTXI010000147.1:0-12042 GCF_035758555.1 Sphingomonas sp.
CCGCGCGATCCGCGTGACCTGCGTGCCTATCCGCCGCAGCCCTCACCGGGCCAGGTACGTGAGCGCGTGCGCAGCCAGCCGCCGCCCGATCAGGGCCGGCCGTATCCGTGAAGCGAAGAGCCGTGCGCGCGCAGCCACGCGCGTGCGGCCGACGGGCTTTCGCCGAGCAGCTGTTCCTCCAGCGCCTTGAATGCGGAACCGTGGTTCATGTGAACGCGGTGCGCGACCTCGTGCGCCACCGTCGAGCGGCGAACGAACGATGGTGCGAGGATCAACCGCCAGCTGTAGCGGATATCGCCGTCCGCCGAACAACTGCCCCAGCGCGAGCGCGTGTCGCCGACACTGACGCGGCGGACGCTCACGCCCGCTTGCGCCGCGAGCGTGCGGGTTTCCGCCTCAAGCACGCGCCACGCCTCCGCCTTCAGCCAGCGCAGCACCCGCAGCTCGAACAGATCGGGCTCGCCGCCGACGCGAAGCTCGTTTTCGTGGCGCCGGACGCCGCGCACAGCGGACATCGATGCAAGCGTGAGCGGCTCGCCGCCAATCTCCAGCCGCACGCCAGGCACCAGGCGCAGGCCGGGCCGGCGCTCTGCAAGCTGCGCCTCGACCCAGGGCCGCTGCTCCTCGGCCCAGGCATGGCCGTGGCGAAGCGAGGCGCGCCGCGGCAGCGTCAACCGTACGGATCCGTCCCGCGGATCGACGCGCAGGCGCATCACGCGCGCGCTTGCGTGGCGCACGACCTTCAGCGGCCTGCCCCCGAACACGGGCTCAGCCTTCGAGAATATGGTCTTCAAGCTCGCCCGCATCGACTTCGGAGATCGTCCAGCCGCGCACCGACATGCCGGCCCGGTGCACCGATTCCGGGTCGCCGCTGTTGAGCGGGTGCCAATCGGCGAGCGGCTTGCCCTCCGCACGCAATCTGTAAGCGCAGGTGTCGGGCAGCCAGTCCAGAGTCGCGGCCAGCTTCGGCGTCAGCCGCACGCATTCGGACACGAAGGCGCGGCGGTGCCGGTAATTGGAGCAGCGGCCGCTGTGCCGGTCCAGCAGCTTGCACGCGACATTGGTCGGAAACAGCTCGCCGGTCACATCGTCCTCGAGCTTGTGGACGCAGCATTTGCCGCAGCCGTCGCAGAGCGCTTCCCATTGCCCGCGATCCAGCGCCTCGAGCGGCAGTTCGTCCCAGAAACGCCCGTCCGTCACCGCACCCAGCGCTTCAGTTCGGCGGCGATCGCCTCGGGCGTGCCGTCCTGCGGGATCAATGCGATCGGATCGCCCTTGGGTCCGAACAGATAAGCGACCCGGCTGTGATTCATCAGATAGTCGGTGGCGCCCGGCTGCTGCTCCTTCGAATAGACAATCGCATATTCCTTCGCGACCTTGGCGATCTGTTCCGGGCTGCCGGTCAGGCCGATCAGCTTGGGCGAAAAGGCGCTCACATATTGCTTCAGGACCGGCGGCGTATCGCGTTCCGGATCGACGCTGACGAAGATCGGCGCGATCTTCGCCGCTATGGCGGGATCGGACCCCTCAAGGAGCTTGTAGCCGGCCATCAGCCGCTGCAGGTCGACCGGGCAGACATCCGGGCAATAGGTGTAGCCGAAATACATCAAGCGATAGCGGCCGTCGAAGTCGCGGTCGCTGACCTGGCGGCCATCCTGGTTCACCAGCGTGAATGGTCCGCCGATCCGCGCGCCGGCCAGCGGCGCCTCTGACGGAGATGCCGCCTGCTGGCCGCAACCGGCCAGGAGGAGGGGAAGGGCGAGCAGGAAGGGGCGGAAGGTCATCGCACATGCAGAAATGCTGTGCTAACCCGCAGCGATCAAGTGCAGGTGGATCAAGTGAAGCTTCGAAACGCGTTTTTGTCCCTGTCGCTGCTGGCCGTCACCGTTGCCGCGCCAGCCAGCGCGCAGTTTTCCGACAGCTATAATTTCCTGAAGGCGGTCAAGGACCGTGACGGCGCCAAGGCCAACGAGCTGCTCGGCAAGGGCGGCCCGAACCTGGTGAACACACCCGATTACTCGACCAATGAGCGCGCGATCCATCTGGTCGCCAAGGACGGCGATCTGCCCTGGCTCGCTTTCCTGCTGAAGAACGGCGCACGAGTCGACGTGAAGGACAATCAGGGCAACACGCCCCTGATCGACGCGGTCCGTTCGGGCTTCATCGAAGGAGCCCGCGTGCTGATCGCCAAGGGTGCTCAGGTGAACGAAGGCAATTCGATGGGCGTGACCCCGCTGATCGTCGCCGTCCAGAAGCGTGACGTGCCGATGGCGCGGCTGCTGCTGAGCGAAGGCGCGGATCCGGCGAAGAAGGACATCGGCAGCGGCATGTCGGCGCGCGAATATGCCGTGCGCGACGGACGCTCCGACGCGATCCTGAAGCTCATGGACGAGATCAAGCCGGCGCCGAAGCGCGGGATCGCCGGCCCGCATTAATCAGCCGAGACTCTCACACTCCGGATCGGTCAGCCCGAGCAGCCGCCGTGCGGCACGGCGGGCGAAATCGAGCGTCGCCGCTTTACGCCGCGGCGCCGGCACCGACGTTTCAGCCGCTTCGCGCGCGATCGCGGCGTCGTAGCGGTCGGCAACGATCAGGCCGGCGAAATCGGGGCTGAATGCCTCGGTTTCGAACGGCGACAGATCGAAACCTTGCGGCACTGCCCAGAAGAAACGATCGCAGTAATCGAGATAATCGCGCCATTTGCCGTCGCCGAGCAGATCGGCGCGCGAGCATTTGATTTCGACGATGATGATCCGCCCGCGCGCGTCCACCGCCATCAGGTCGGCGCGGCGGCCGTTGCCGAGCGGCACTTCGCACAGCGCCACATAATCGTGGCGCAGCAGCAGCCGCGACACGCCACGCGCGACGTCCACCGCGGTCATCGCCGAATGCAAAAGGGCGGGATGGCTTGCCACCCCGCCCTTCTAGAACATCCTGTGAACGCGTGCCAGCGTCTCAGCGATAGAAGACGTGATTGCCGAGCTGGGCGACGCGGACCCGGTTCCAGCCCGGCGAGACGCTCGCGGCGTGAAAGAAGAGCGCGTTAGACGCGCGGCTGTCCCATTCGTCGTTCATCGCGATCTGGGCGATCGCGACCGCGGTTTTCCAGAAGGCGCCGTGGCGCTTGATCGGCGGGAAACGGTGGCCGCGCACGAAGGAGAACTGCCCCTTCTGGAAGACGACCGAGCAAACCGACGGCGGGAAACGGCCGCCCGATTTGGCGCGGTTCAGCACGACCTCGGCGACGGCGAGCTGGCCTTCCAGCGGTTCGCCCTTCGATTCGAAATAGACGGAGGCGGCCAGGCACTCGGTTTCGCGATCGAGCGTTTCCGGCATTACCTGCTCGGAAACCAGCTGATCGAGGCTGCGGGCCTGGATTCGGTCCGAATCATCCTCGTCGTCGGCAGGCGCTGCCGTGATGGCGCTGTCGCTGCTGACGGCGGGAACTTCGGGGAGCGGCTCGACGGCAACGGCCGGAACCGGCTGGGAATTCTGTTCGTTGGACATTGCGGACACGGCATTGGTCACCGTTTCCGCGAAGGATGGGGCGCTGCAGGCGATCCCGAACGCAGTGCAAAGCGTCACAGCCGCGAAAGTCGCGGCGCGATAGATGCGGCTCATTCTTCGTTCGTACTATGCGGTGAGTCGATCGATGGAAGGAGCGCCAAAACACCCGCGCTTCCCCCTGATCTTCCCCCCGACTGCGCTATCGCCCGTGGCGGTGCTTCCGCTTCACGACGATCCGGCGCGTGGCTGGTGCATCGCCTTTCGGGCCGCCGAGCCCGAACGTCAACAAACTCAGGTCATTTCAGCGGCGAACCGTTCAGCGTCCGCGACGTCCAGTTCTATTAACCATAAGTCCGGGTCCTGCGCGCGCCGGCGCCGGATATAGGAGTCGCGATCCGCTGCCGACTCAACATCTTGGGGGCCGCAGGGCGTCCAGCGATAATGCCCGTCCAGGTCGACGGTGCGTTCGAGCAGCGACGTCGTTGTCCCCCGCTCGCTACAGACGAGCAAGATCGCGCCGGCGGTCTCGTCGCCTTTCGCCAGCACCGTCGCGAAGCCGCCGGCCGCTTGGACGCGGCGGAGCAGCGCGTCGATCGTCATCCGGCTGGTCAGGCGCGCGGTCATGACGCGGGCGGCGCATAGCCCTTCAGCGACGACAGCGGAATGCGCGAGCGCATGAAGGTGCCGGTGCCGCGCGCCGCTTCCTCGCCATCGGGCCCGATCAGCCGCGCATCGGCGACGAACACGCGCCTTCGCCCGCTGACCCAGCGCCCTTCGGCCACGACAGGCCCGGCGACGATCGGGCGGGTGAAAAGCAGGTTGAACGCGGTCGTCAGCAGGAAACGGTCGGTGACGAGACTGTTCGCCGCATAAAAGGCGGCGTCGTCCAGCATCTTGAAATAGCCGGTGCCGTGCGCGGCGCCGGCCGCGTGATGATGGCGCGGCTCGATTTCGAATGCGATCCGCGCGACGCCCTCTTCCCGGCTGTGCAGCTGCGAGCGGAACAGCTGGTTGATCGGGGCCGAGGCGTAGAGCGATTCGAGGGCGCGGAAATGCGCCTCCGCACCCGATTCAGGCGGCATCGCGCGTTTCGGTGTGCGCGAACAGCGCGTAAATCGCGTCCGGAGTCACTGCCCCGCGCAGATTGGCGACGAAGGTCCGGTCGCGAAGCCTGCGGCTGACCTGTGCAAGCGCCTTCAGGTGATCGGCCCCCGCGTCCGCCGGAGAAAGCAGCATGAAGGCGAGGTCGATCGGCAGATCGTCGATCGCGCCGTAATCGATCGGCTTCTCGATCCGCACGAACGCGGCCCGGATTCCGTCCAGCCCCTCGATCCGGCCGTGCGGAATCGCAACGCCGCCGCCGAATCCGGTGGTGCCGAGCCGTTCGCGCTCGTTCAGCCGGTCGACCACGTCTTTCGCGGTCAGCCCCATCGTGCGTTCGGCGATGCCGCCGAGCGCCTGGAACAGGCCCTTTTTGTTGGCGACGGGCAGGTCGGCGACGATCGCATTCCCGTCGAGAAACTCGGTCAAATCCATTCGTGCAGGTCCGATGCGGCGCGCGAAGCCTGTGCGTGCGCCTTGAAAGAGGAAAGGGTCGGAATCAGGCGCGTTGCGGCTCGACCCAGCCAATCGTGCCGTCGCCTCGTCGGTAGACCATGTTGAAGGTGCCGGTGGCGCTGTTCTTGAACATCAGCGCGTTGGTGTTGCGAAGATCGAGCATCATCACGGCGTCGGACACGCTGGCATCGGGCACGTCGACCCGCGTCTCTGCGACGATCGGCGGATTGTCGGCCGGCTCCTTGTCCTCGCCGTCCCCTTCAGACACGCTGAATACCGTGTAGCCGGCATTGTCGAACGCGAGTTCGGCGGCGGCCGGCTGGCCGCTCCGGTCGCGCAGCCGGCGCATGTAGCGCCGCATCTGCTTCTCGATCTTGCCGAGCGCGTCCTCGAACGCCGGCTGCGCCTCGATGCCGCGGCTGCCGCCTTTCAGCACCACGCCGTTCGGCACATAGAGAATGATCTCGCAATCGAAGCGGTGATCGTGCGGCCCCTTGCCGAGCGTGACGGTCGAGGAAATCGCGCGCGCATCATATTTGTCCGAAAGCGATCGGATCCGATCCTCCGCATGCGCGCGAAGCGCCTCGCCAACGTCGACCTGATGTCCGGAAACGCGCACGTCCATCCCAACCTCCTTCGTCAGGGCGGGGCGTTTAGGGAAGCGCCCCTGCGAGCGTCAACCTGTGGCTCAGGCGGCCGTTCCCATCGTCCAGACAGGATCGGCGATCTGAGCGAGGAATCGCGCATGCCGCTCCAGCTCTTCAGGCGAAGCGGCGTGCGGCCGCGCCGGGCGGACCGTCCGCGTGATGTCGTAGACGATCGCGTCCTGCTTCACCGCGTCGGCCGCGGCCGGCGCCTCCGCAAGCGACAGGCCGATCTGACGACCTCCGGTCAGCTCGACATAACATTGCGACAGCAACTGCGCATCGAGCAGCGCGCCGTGCTTGATCCGGTGGCTGCGATCGACGCCGAAGCGGGCGCACATCGCGTCCAGACTGTGTTTCGCGCCCGGGAATTTGGTGCGCGACAAGGCCAGCGTGTCGACCATCCGCGAGCGGGGAACATGCAGCCGTCCGCACTCACCGAGTTCGAAGTTCAGGAAAGCAAAGTCGAACGCAGCGTTGTGCGCGACGAGCGGGCTGTCCTCGAGAAAATCGAGCAGCTCCTCGCAGACGTCGCGGAACAGCCGCTGCCCCGCCAGGAACGCATCGCCGAGGCCGTGCACGGCCTGCGCCTCGGGCGGCATCGATCGCTCGGGGTTGAAATAGGCGTGGAATTCGCGGCCGGTCTCGACGCGGTTGATCAGCTCGACACAGCCGATCTCGACCATGCGGTGACCTTCTGAGACCTGGATTCCGGTGGTTTCGGTATCGAAAACGACTTCGCGCATTATGCGCCCGACTATCGGCCTTCGCGTCCCAAGAGACAAGAGACGAGTTGGCGCACCTGGCGGCGCGTGTCCTCATGCGGGACGCCGGTGTCGATGACGAAATCGGCGCGCGCGCGCTTTTCCGCGTCCGGCATCTGCAGGGCCAGAATGCGTTCGAATTTCTCACGTGTCATGCCGGGGCGGGCGAGCACGCGCTCGCGCTGGACCTCCGGCGGAGCAGACACGACCGCGACTGCGGCCAGGCCCGCGCCGCCGGTCTTTTCGAACAGCAACGGGATGTCGAAGACGACCAGCGGAGCGTCCCGGTGCTCGGCGAGGAAGCGCTGCCGCATTTCAGCCACCGCCGGATGGACGATCGACTCCAGCCGCGCGAGCGCTTGCGGATGCCCAAGGACCTGCGCGCCAAGCCTGGCTCGATCGACGCCTTCGGAGCCGGTCGTACCGGGGAAGGCCGCCTCGATCGTGGAAACAAGGGCGCCGCCCGGGCCCTGCAGCGCGTGCACGGCCGCGTCGGCATCGAAAACGGGGACGCCCGCCTCCTCGAACATCGCGGCGACGGTCGACTTGCCCATGCCGATCGAGCCGGTGAGGCCGAGGATCTTCACGCGGTCAGCAACTCGCGCAACTCGTCGTCGCGGTCGCGGGGCGGCGCAGCGTCGAAGAACAACTCGAAGGCGAGCGCTGCCTGGCCGATCAGCATCTCCAGCCCATCGATGGTCTCCAGCCCGCGGTGTTCCGCCGCCTGCAGCAGAGCCGTCTGCAACGGCGCGTAGACGATATCGTACACGATCGCGTCATCCGGCAGGGGAGCGAGCTCGACCTCCAGCGCCCGCTGACCGGCCATGCCGAGCGTGCTGGCGTTGACCAGCAGCGCCGCCGGCGGAAGAGCGCTCCCTAGCGGCGCGACATTGCCCTTCAGCCCGAATGCGGCGAGCAGGCCCGCCGCCTTCAGCGGCGTGCGGTTGAGAATCGTGACCGGCCCCACACCCACCCGCGACAGGGCGAACAGCACCGCGCGCGCCGCGCCGCCAGCACCGATTACGACGACCGGCTTGCCCGACAGGTCCAGCGCAGAGATCGGCGACCAGAAACCGGCAGCATCGGTGTTGGTACCGGCGATTCCACCGCTCTCGTCGCGGAACACGGTATTCATCGCGCCGATCGTGTGGCGGATGCCGCCCGGATCGGGCACATGCGCCAGCGCCGCTTCCTTATGCGGCACCGTGATGTTGCATCCGCGCCAGTCCCGGTCGGCGCGCCGCTGCTCGAAATAGCCGGCCAGCTCGTCCGGCCGCACATGGCAGCGCCGATATTCCGCCTGGATGCCGAGTGCATCCAGCCAGAAGCCATGGATCAACGGCGACTTGGAGTGCGCGATCGGGTCGCCGATCACCTCTGCAAATGCAGTCATGACGCCAGAATCCCGCGTGTGCGCAGATAGTCTAGCACCGGCAGCAGCGGCAGGCCCATGACGGTGAACTGGCTGCCTTCAATCCGCGAGAAGAGTTGCACGCCCGGTCCCTCGACGCGGTACACGCCGACGCACCACTGCACCTCCTCCCATTCGCGGTCGAGATAGGTGTCGATGAAGCTATCGGAGAGCGGGCGGACATGCATTGTCGCGCGATCGACGAAACGCCAGACGGGCTGGCCTCCTTCGGCGATCACCGCCGCGCTGTAGAGATAGTGGCGCCGGCCGGACAGCAGCCGGAGGTGCTCGGCTGCCTGTTCGCGATTCACCGGCTTGTCGAGCAGCCGCCCGTCCTGAAGCTCGACGATCGAGTCAGAGCCAAGCACCAGCGCGCCCGGGTCTCGGCTGGAGACCTTTACCGCCTTCAGCTCGGCGAGCGCGTCGGCCACATCCCGCGTCAGACATCCCGCCGCGCGCAGGCTCGCCTTCGCCGCTTCCTCGTCGACAGCGGGCGACAGCGCCTCGAACGGCACGCCGGCCGCGTCGAGCATCGCGCGGCGGCTGGCCGATCCGGACGCGAGGATCAGGCGCATTGGCGCCGCTCGTTGCACAGATTGATGATCGCGGCCGCCGTTTCCTCGATCGAGCGGCGCGTCACGTCGATCACCGGCCAGCCATTGTCGGCGAAGATGCGCCGGGCGAACGCCACTTCGCGCGCGACTGCCTCCTGGTCGACATAGTCGGTTTCCGGCGCCTGGTTCAGCGACAGCAGCCGGTTGCGGCGCACCGCGATCAGCCGCTCGACATTGGTGGTGAGGCCGACGACCAGCGGATGCTTGAGCCGGAACAGACTCGGCGGCGGCGGCGATTCGACGACCAGCGGGATGTTTGCGACCTTGTAGCCGCGATTGGCGAGATAGATGGAGGTCGGCGTCTTCGACGTGCGCGAGATGCCGGCGAGCACGATGTCCGCCTCTTCCCAATTCTCCCAGCCGATTCCGTCGTCATGGGCGATCGTGAACTGGATCGCGTCCACGCGCGCGAAATAGGCGGCGTCGAGCGCGTGCTGGCGGCCGGGCCTGGCGACCGCCGTCTGGCCGAGCATGTTCGACAAGGCATCCGTCACCGGATCGATCGCGCCGACCGCCGGCAGGCCAAGCGCACGGCAGCGCTGCTCGAGCGTCCGCCGCGTGTCCGGATTGACCAGGGTGAACAGCACAAGGCCAGGATTCTGCGCGATTTCTTCGAGAATCCGCTCGAGATTGGCGCCGGAGCGGATCATCGGCCAGAAATGCTTGATCGTCTCGACGCCTTCGAATTGGGCAAGCGCCGCCTTGGCGATCGTCTCAAGCGTTTCACCGGTCGAGTCCGACAGGAGATGGAGGTGGAGCCGGGTGGTCACGGCATATCCCTGTGGAAAAGCGGCCGGAGAGGCAAGCGGGTTGATCGGGGAGCCGGATTCACGCGCAATCGCCGATCCGTCTCCAACAGCTCCGCCCACAGCCGGAAAAAGTCATTCGACCGCTGTGGATTGCGGGGAATGACCCCACGAATCGGGAACCTTTTGCGATTCCCGCAGAGTCAAATTGTTGGCAGAGTCCGGGGAACCGCCTAAGTCCCCGTCACCCGCGCTCCCACATCTTCCATCATCCTTTAAATTAGAATCCTGGAAAGAAGAGATGACGAGCGACCGTGCCTTGTTGAACGTGCTTCGCGGCGAACGGCGCGACCCGCCCCCGATCTGGCTGATGCGCCAGGCCGGGCGCTATCTGCCCGAATATCGCGCGCTGCGGGCGGAGAAGGGCGGGTTCCTGGAGCTGGTCAACGACAGCGAGGCGGCCGCAGAGATCACGCTGCAGCCGATCCGCCGCTTCGGCTTCGACGGCGCGATCCTGTTCTCCGACATTCTCGTCATTCCGCACGCGCTGGGGCAGAAGCTCGAATTCCTGGCCGGCGAAGGCCCGAAGCTGTCACCGCGGCTGCTCGACGCGACGCTCGACCAGCTGAGCGCTGAGCCTGAGCCGCTTGAGCCGGTCTATGGCACCGTGGGCCGCGTGGCGGCTCAACTGCCGCCGGCCGCCACCTTTCTGGGCTTTGCCGGCAGTCCCTGGACAGTCGCCACCTATATGGTCGCCGGCGAAGGCAGCCGCGAGCAGGCGGAAGCGCGGCGCTTCGCCTATCGCGACCCGCAGGCGTTCGGCGCGATCATTGCGGCGATCGAAGCGGCGACGGTCGATTATCTGTCAAAGCAGGTAGAGGCTGGCGTGCACGCCGTGCAATTGTTCGACAGCTGGGCCGGGAGCCTCTCGCCCGCGCAATACGAGCAATGGGTGATCGCGCCGACCGCGCGGCTGGTCGCGGCCCTGAAGGCGCGGCACCCGGACACGCCGATCATCGGCTTCCCGAAAGGATCGGGCGGCAAGCTGCCGGCCTATGCGCGTGAGACCGGCGTGGACGCGATCGGGTTGGACGAAACCGTCGATCCGCAATGGGCGAACGCCGCGCTTCCCGACGACCTTCCCGTGCAGGGCAATCTCGACCCGCTGGCGCTGATTGCCGGCGGGGACGCGTTGACCAGGGCAACGCAACGTATCCTTGACGCGTTCGCCGGCCGCCCGCACATCTTCAACCTCGGACACGGCATCCTGCCCGACACGCCTATTCCGCATGTCGAGCAGCTGCTGGCGCAGGTTCGGGGAGGCTGATGCTTGGAGTTCTGGAATTGTCCTATCTCTGGCTGAAGGCCGCGCACATCGTCTTCGTCATCTTCTGGATGGCCGGGCTGTTCATCTTCCCGCGCTATCTGGTGCACCATCAGGAAGCGCTTGGCCGCGCGGACGAGGCGGCAGCCTGGGTGGAACGCGAGGCCAAGCTTAGAAAAATGATCCTGACCCCGTCGCTCCTCGCGGTCTGGGGATTCGGGATCGCGCTTGCGACCGCGGGCGATCTGTGGAGCCAGGGCTGGCTTCACGCCAAGCTGCTGATCGTCCTGCTGCTGAGCGGCTTTCACGGCTGGGCCGTAGGTTATTCGAAGCGGCTGGCCCGGGGGGAAGCGCGCCTCTCCGCGCGTCGGCTCCGCATGCTGAACGAACTGCCCGCACTCGCGGTCGTGCTGATCGTCTATCTGGTGGTCGTGAAGCCGTTCTGATCCGCTTGACTTGGAAAAAGCGGCTCCCTAACTCGCAGCGAAGCCGTGCAGCCGCTTTCCTGGCTGTGCGTTCTCCCCAGATCGTCGTTTCCTGCCCGATCTCCCCCATCCAAAATCCAGCCGTCCGAGCTTCCGATGCACCTTAAAGACCTCAAGAAAAAAGCGCCCGCCGATCTGGTCGAGCAGGCGGAGCAGCTCGGCGTCGAAGGCGCGTCGACGCTGCGCAAACAGGATCTGATGTTCGCGATCCTGAAGGCCGAGGCCGAGAACGGCGCGCAGATCATGGGCGAGGGCACGATCGAAGTGCTGCCCGACGGCTTCGGCTTCCTGCGCAGCCCCGAGGCGAATTATCTTGCCGGCCCCGACGATATCTATGTCTCGCCGAACCAGGTTCGGAAATTCGGCCTGCGCACCGGCGACACAGTCGAGGGCGAGGTCCGCGCGCCCAAGGATGGCGAGCGCTATTTCGCGTTGACCAAGCTGAACGCCGTCAATTTCGACGATCCGGATGCGGTCCGCCACCGGGTCAATTTCGACAACCTTACGCCGCTCTATCCGGAGCAGAAGCTCGATCTCGATCCCAAGGACCCGACGATCAAGGACAAGTCGGCGCGGGTGATCGACATCATCTCACCCCAAGGCAAGGGCCAGCGCGCGCTGATCGTCGCGCCACCGCGGGTCGGCAAGACCGTGCTGCTGCAGAACATCGCGCGCTCGATCACCGCCAATCACCCGGAAGTCTTCCTGATCGTGCTGCTGATCGACGAGCGGCCGGAGGAAGTCACCGACATGCAGCGCAGCGTGAAAGGCGAGGTCATTTCCTCCACTTTCGACGAGCCGGCGCAGCGCCACGTGCAAGTCGCTGAAATGGTGATCGAAAAGGCCAAACGCCTGGTCGAGCACAAGAAGGACGTGGTGATCCTGCTCGATTCGATCACCCGCCTCGGCCGCGCCTACAACACCGTCGTGCCGAGCTCGGGCAAGGTGCTGACCGGCGGCGTCGACGCGAACGCGCTGCAGCGGCCGAAG
>NZ_DASTXI010000111.1:0-24572 GCF_035758555.1 Sphingomonas sp.
AGCAACCCGCTTGCCGGCGTTCGCGTGCTGCTGGTCGAAGACGAGCCCCTGATCGGCATGAGTATCGAGGATGCACTGGTCCGGGCTGGTGCGGCCGTGCATCTGGCGCGAACCGACCGGGACGCCTATGCGGCGCTCGAGGAGACGGCTGCGGGCACGGACCTGCTGATCACCGACATCAATTTGCGCGAGGGGACGACGGGCTATGACGTCGCCCGCTTCGCCCGAAGGCTGAATCCCGCTGTCTCGGTGCTTTACCTGAGCGGCGGATCTGCGGGCTCGGCGATCTCCTTCGGCGTCGACGGCGCAGAGTTCATCGCCAAGCCGGTGACGGAGGCGGCCCTGATCGCGAGCGTCGAGCGGATCGCCAAATCCGCCGCGCCGGCCCTGCATCAGCGCTGCAGCCCCGGTCGCGCCTGAACCGCGATCTCGCGGAAATGGTGAGCCCTGCTGGATTCGAACCAGCGACCTACTGATTAAAAGTCAGTTGCTCTACCGACTGAGCTAAGGGCCCCCGTGGAAGCCGGTGCTGCCTAAGCGCGGGGACGGCGGCGGTCAACCGCGTGCAGCAACTGGCGGACGGTGCGGCCGGTGAGCGGGTCGCGGAGGCCGGGGGCGATCTCTCCCAGCGGCGCGAGCACGAAACGGCGCTTGCGGAACTCCGGATGCGGGACGGTCAGGCCGTCCCCCGCCCATACGCCGCCCGACCAGAGAACAATGTCCAGATCGAGCACTCGGGCGCCCCAGCGGCGGCCGCGGCGACGGCCGAAACGGCGCTCCAGCTGCTTCAGGCCGATAAGGAGAGCGGGGGGCGGAAGGCCTGTCTCAAGGATCGCGACAGCGTTGGCGAAGCTGCGGCCGGCGGGGCCGAGCGGCGCCGTCCGGAGAATGCGCGAGCGCGCCGTCACCGTTCCGAGCTCGGCGAGCGCATGCATCGCGGCGCGGACCACCCCGGCCGGATCGCCGTGGCGGTGGTGCGGCCGGTTGGAGCCGATCGCGATCGCATAGCTTGAGACGGGCACGCGATCGTGCCTATCGGCGTGCATGGCCTTCGTCAGCCCCATTCCGGAAACCGAACCGCCGCACGATTGCCCGCGCTGCCCGCGGCTGGTCGCCCTTCGGGAGGCGCTGCGGGTCGAGCATCCCGACTGGTGGAACGCGCCGGTGCCGGCGTTCGGCGATCCGGACGCGTGGCTGTGCATCGTCGGCCTCGCGCCCGGCAAGCACGGCGCGAACCGCACTGGCCGGCCTTTCACCGGCGATTATGCCGGCGACCTGTTGTTCGAGACGCTGGCGAAATACGGCTTTGCGCGCGGCACCTATCGCGCCGATCCGGACGATGGCATTAGCCTGCACGGCATCATCATCTGCAACTCGGTCAACTGCCTGCCGCCGGAAAACAAGCCGCGGCCGACCGAGATCGCCAATTGCCGCCCCTTCCTTGCGGCGCAGATCGATGCGGTGACTAAAGCGCGGGTCTATGTCGCGCTGGGCCAGATCGCGCATCAGTCGGCGGTGCGGACATTGGGCGGCAAGCTGTCGGCGTGCAAATTCGGGCATCTGGCCGAGCATCGCTTTGCGGGCGGCGAGGTGCTGATCGATAGCTATCACTGCTCGCGCTACAACCAGAACACCGGCCGGCTGACACGCGCGATGTTCGAGGCGGTGTTCGAACGCGCGCTCGCGCTCAGGCCGTGAAGGGGCTATCCTCCTGCCCGCAAAGGAGAGTCGCGATGAGCCTGATTGCGATCGCCCTGGCTGCTGCCGCCGCACTGGCACAGAACCCGCACGCGCTGCCGATCTGCGGACAGGCGAAGCCGACGCCGGTCGACGTGTCGGAAAAGGCGAAGCTGAAACGCCTCGACAAATTGCCGCCGGCAGAGGGTTATCTGACCGTCATGCGGACGGAGAACGGCTGCGTCCGGCCGGTGAAGGTCAGCGAGGAGCGGGCGCGGGGGCGGTAAGCCCCATTCCGTTCGTATCGAGCGAAGTCGAGATACGATAGCTCCGAACCAGCGCTTCTCGACTTCGCTCGAAGCGAACGGCTTTAGGGAGGCACGTCGCGCTACCGGTCCTCCACCAGCCGGCCATACAGCTCCGGCCTGCGGTCGCGGAAGAAGCCGAAGGCTGCGCGGTGGCGTTTGACGCGGTCGAGGTCGAGCGTGGCGGTGAGGACGCCGGTTTCGGTCGCGCCGAACTCGGCGAGCATGTCGCCGCGTTCGTCGCAGATGAAGCTGTGTCCGTAGAAGCGCTGGCCTTCCTCGGTGCCGATCCGGTTGGCGGCGACGACCGGGACGACGTTCGACACCGCATGGCCGATCATCGCGCGGCGCCATAGCCGGCTGGTGTCGAGGTCCGGATCATGCGGCTCGGATCCGATCGCGGTCGGGTAGAAGAGGATCTCGGCGCCCATCAGCATCATCGCGCGGGCGGTTTCGGGATACCATTGGTCCCAGCACACGCCGACGCCCAGCGTCGCGTCCTGCGTCTTCCAGGTCTTGAAGCCGGTGTTGCCGGGGCGGAAGTAGAATTTCTCCTCATAGCCCGGGCCGTCCGGGATGTGGCTCTTGCGGTAGAGACCCATGATCGCGCCTTTGTCGTCGATCATCGCGAGGCTGTTGTAATGGTGCGGCCCGTCGCATTCGAAAAAGCTGGTCGGGATGTAGACGTTCAGCTCGGCGGCGAGCTTCTGCATCGCGACGACCGACGGGTGTTCGGAGGTCGGGCGAGCGTTCGAGAACAGGCCTTCGTCCTCGACGCGGCAGAAATAGGGACCTTCGAACAGCTCCGGCGGCAGGATGACCCTGGCGCCCTTCGCCGCCGCCTCGCGGACCAGCTCGGAGACGTGCGCGATGTTCTCGGCCTCGGGGCCGGGGAGCGCGAGTTGCAGGGCGGCGACGGTGATCTGGGTCATGATGCTCCTTTCACGCCCGTCCCGAGCGAACATTTGCGGTCACAACGAAGGCACTTGCTGGCTGATGCAGTGGAAGCTGCCGCCGCCGGTCAAGATATGATCGGCGCGGAAGCCGACAACCCTGCGGCTGGGGAACAGCGCCTGGATCGCCTCGACCGCAGCCTGGTCGTTGGGCGCGCCGTAGAGCGGGACCACGACCGCGGCATTGCCGATATAGAAGTTCATGTAGCTGGCCGGGACGATCTCGCCATCGCGCAGCACGCGGCCGGGGGAGGGGAGGGGAACGACCTCCAGCCCGAAGGCGTGGGCGCGGGCCTGGGCGTCACGATAGACGGCGGCGTTCGGGTCGTCCGCGCCCGCCGGTTCGGGGATGGCGATCCGGCCCTCGCCGACGAAGCGGGCGAGATTGTCGACATGGCCGTCGGTGTGATCGTTCAGCAGCCCGTCACCGAGCCAGAGGACGCGGTCGAGGCCGAGATCGCCGAGCAGCCGCGCCTCGATCTCCGCCTTGCCGAGGTCCGGATTGCGGTTCGGGTTCAGCAGGCACTGCTCCGTGGTGACGACTAGGCCGGTGCCGTCGACGTCGATCGCGCCGCCTTCGAGGACATATTTGCAGCGCCGGGCTTCGCCGAAGCCGCCGCTCTGCGCGAGGCGCAATGCCAGATCGTCATCGCCTTGCAGCCGGTACTTCTCGCCCCAGCCGTTGAAGATGAACGCGCGCGCCGCGCGGTTGCGCCCGTTCGAGACGATGATCGGGCCGGTATCGCGCAGCCAGATATCGCCGAACGGCGCGGTGAGGACTTCCACCCCCGGCGTAGCCATCCGGGCGGCAGCTTCTGCGGAGGCCCGGTCCGCGGCCACCAGCCGCACCGTCTCGCCCGCGCCGCCCGCATGCACGGCATCGGCAAAGGCGATCACCTCGGCACGTGCCGGCGCCAGATCGTCCCCCCACAGATCGGCATGGCTCGGGAAGCCGATCCAGACGCTTTCGTGGGGGCCCCATTCGGGCGGCTGGCGTTCGATCGGCATGTTTCCCTTTCCGGCTTGCGGGACCGCGACATGGCAAGCCGCGGGCGGCCTCGCAAGGAGGCCCTTGTCAATCCCACTCGATCTTGCGACACGATCCGCTAAATTGTTGAACAATGGGGGGAAGAATGATCGCTCGTTTGCTTCTGGCCGGCGCCGCAATGGTTGCGCTGGTCGCCGCCGACGCGCCGCAGGATGCAGCAGCGAAGTTCGGCGCGCTGGAAAGCGTGCGCGACATGAGCATTTCGCCGGACGGCAGCAAGATCGCGTTCGTCGGGCCGGCGGACGGCGTGAAGACGACGCTGTACACCATCGATCTCGCGACCGGTACGCCGCAGCTGGCGCTGGTCGCGGACGGCAAGCCGCTGCGCATTACGGGCTGCGACTGGGTGTCGAACGAGCGGCTGGTGTGCACGATCTACGCCGCGCAGGTGACTTCCGGCTATTTCACGAGCCTCAGCAAGCTGGTCGGCGTCGATGCTGACGGAAAGAACCAGAAATATGTGACCGAACGGCAGGACGACAGCGCCTTCTATGTCGCGGCTTACGGCGGCGACATCATCGACCGGTTGCCGGAAGAGGACGGCGCCGTGCTGATCACGCAGCAATTCGTCCCCGAACAGAAGGTCGGCAGCCTGATCGCAAAGCGCGGCGAAGGCCTTGGGGTCGTGCGCATCGACACCCGGAGCGGCCGTCGCCAGACCATCGAGCCGCCGCGACCGGACGCCGCCGAATATATTACCGACGGGCACGGCACCGTACGCATCATGGGCGTGCAGAGGCAGACCGCCCAGGGCTACGCCAAAAGCCAGCTGGCCTACTATTACCGAAAGCCGGACGACCGCGACTGGAAACCGCTCGGCAGCTACGATTTCCTGACGCGTGACGGCTTCAATCCCTATGCTGTCGATCGCGAGAAGAACGTCGTCTATGGCAAGAAGCGGCTGGACGGGCGGCTCGCGCTCTACGCGATCGCACTGGACGGCAGCATGAAGGAGACGCTGGTCTATTCGCGTCCCGACGTCGACGTAGGCGGGCTGGTCCGGGTCGGTCGCGACCAGCATGTCGTCGGCGTTAATTATGCAGGGGAACGCACCGAAACGGCCTATTTCGACCCGACCATCGAGACGATGGCGAGCGCGCTGGCGAAGGCGGTGCCCAACATGCCGATCGTCGACGTGATCGATTCGAGCACCGACGGCAACAAGATGATCCTGTGGCTGGGCGCCGATACGCATCCCGGCGAATATTTCCTCTACGACCGGTCGGCGAAGCGTCTGGCGAAACTGATGCTCGACCGGCCGCAGCTCGAAGGCGTCACGCTGGCCTCGGTCAAGCCGATCCGCTACCGCGCGTCGGACGGGACGATGGTGCCCGGCTATTTGACGCTGCCGCCCGCTTCGTCCGGCAAGAACCTTCCGGCGATCGTGATGCCGCACGGCGGCCCCGAAGCGCATGACGAATGGGGCTTCGACTGGCTCGCGCAATATTACGCCAATCGCGGCTATGCCGTGCTGCAGCCCAATTACCGGGGCTCGACCGGCTATGGCGACAGCTGGTTCCAGAAGAACGGCTATAAATCCTGGCGCTCCGCGATCGGCGACGTGGTGGACGCAGGCCGCTGGCTGGTCCAGCAGGGCATCGCGGATCCGAAGAAGCTGGGGATTGTCGGCTGGTCCTATGGCGGATATGCGGCGCTGCAGGCCAATGTCGTCGACCCCGACCTGTTCAAGGCGGTGGTCGCGATCGCGCCGGTCACCGATTTCAAGGCGATGGTGAGCGCTACCTATCTGTATGGCGATTACGCGATCGAGCGGGAGCGGTTCGGTAGCGGACCGCACCTGGTCGAAGGTTCGCCGGCGCAGAATGCAGGCGCGTTCAAGGCGCCGGTGCTGATGTTCCACGGCGACCAGGATTTCAACGTCGGGATCGAACAGTCCCGGATGATGGACGCCCGGCTTACCGATGCCGGCAAGAAGCACCAGCTGGTCGTGTTCCCGGGCCTCGACCATCAACTCGCCGATGCGGATGCACGCACGCAGATGCTGCAGCAGAGCGATGCCTTCCTGCGAGCCAATCTCGGTATCCAGTAGACGCAAAAAGGGCGGCCATTTCTGGCCGCCCTTCCGGTTTGGCATGCCGGCCGTCGCTTAGAAGCGATAGCCGATCGTGGCCGCGACCTGATGGCGCGACAGGCCGCCTTCGTAGTTCGAGTAGCGATACTCGGCGCCGACATAGGCGTTTGACGTCACCATATACTGGGCACCGGCGCCGAGACGGATGCCGTCGCCGTTGGCGGAGTCGCTGTCGGTGACGCCGCCGGTGGTCACGGAACCCTTGATGCGGGCGTTGGTGTAGCCCGCCTTGGCATAGACGTTGAAGCGGTCCGACACCGCACCGGTGACGCGGCCGCCGACATAGAGGTCGCGGCCGGCCGACAGGCGAGCGCGGTCGGTCCCGTCGGTTACGTCCAGATCGGCGGTCGAGTCGCTGATCTCGGCGTCAATGCCGAGCGCAACGTTGCCGCCGACCGCGAAGTCGTAGCCAAGCCCCAGGCCGTACATGAAGCCGCTGCGGCTGCCATGGCCAAGGCCGTCGATGTCGACGCGGACATTGTCCCAGCCGAGGATCGCTTCGACGCGCGGGCCGGCAATATCGCCGGCGAACGCGGGCGCGGAGGCGCCGGCCGCAACGGCGGCCAGCAGAACGGAAAGCTTACGCATTTGGGAAAAGCCCTTTTTGCTCTTTTGTGTGAGGGTGTCTTTCGACGCTGCGCGCCATGCCCGGCAGATGCTGCCGAATCAAACAGTTGCACGACGAATGTGTCGTTCCGGTCGACGGTGTTGCTGCACCGCAACAGAGCGAAGGCACAAAAAAGGGCGGGAAAAACCCGCCCTTCGTTGCGCGATGAAGCTCAGCCTCAGCGCGAATAGAATTCTACGACCAGGTTCGGCTCCATCTTCACCGGGTACGGCACCTCGTCGAGGGTCGGGACGCGGGTGAAGGTCGCCTTGGCAGTGCCGTCGATGGCGACATAATCGGGAATGTCGCGCTCGGCGAGGCTCTGCGCCTCCATGACCAGCGCCATTTCCTGAGCCTTGCTGCCAAGCGAAATCTCGTCGCCGACATAGCAGCGGCGCGACGCGATGTTGCACTTCACGCCATTGACGCGAATGTGGCCGTGGCTGACGAGCTGGCGCGCGGCCCAGATCGTCGGCGCGAACTTGGCGCGATAGACGATCATGTCCAGCCGCTGCTCGAGCAGGCCGATCAGGTTCTGACCGGTGTCGCCCTTCATCCGTGACGCTTCCTGATAGGCGGCCTTGAACTGCTTTTCGGTGACGTCGCCGTAATAGCCCTTCAGCTTCTGCTTGGCGCGGAGCTGCAGGCCGAAGTCCGACATCTTGCCCTTGCGGCGCTGACCGTGCTGGCCGGGGCCGTATTCGCGCTTGTTGACCGGGGATTTCGGGCGGCCCCAGATGTTCTCGCCCATCCGGCGGTCGAGCTTGTGCTTGGCGCTGTGGCGCTTCGACATGATCTTTCCTTCAATTGCTAACGACGTATTCTTGCCTTCCTGATCCGAAAACCGGTTCCCATTTTTCGGGGAAGGCAAGGGTTGGTTCCGGTCTCGCCTGCTGATCCAAAGGAAGGCAGGGCCGCCGCTTCACCGGAGTGCGGGGCCAATTGCGAAGGGCGCGCGCCTATACGAGCAGGCCGCGCAGGTCAAGCATCAGCAGTGTCAGAACGGGCAGACCCCGCCGTCGTGGCCGCAGGCGCCGGCGCCGTCCTCGACCAGAGCGCGGGCGGTGGCGTTGCCGTCGTCGGAACGCTTCTGCCACTGCTGCTTGGTCAGGCACACCTTGCGCGTCGCGATCAGCGATCCGATCGGCACCTCGCGCTTGCAAATCAGCGGGTCCTTTACCTGACCGGCGTCAGCGAGCTTCGGCTGCTCGGCCGCGTAAACTGCTCCTCCGGCGGCGATTGCCAGGAGCGTAGCGACAATGATCCGCATCGTTTCTCTCCTCAGCCGGTGCTGGGCGTCGCATTACGCGCCGCATTCAACTCCATCTGGCGGCGCGCTTCGTCGTTGCCGCGGACGGCGCGATCCTCCCATTGCGCTTTAGTCAGGCAGACCTTGCGCGTCGCGATCAGCGAACCGATCGGAACCTCGCGGCGGCAGATGACGCGGTTGTCGTCTTTCGTGTCCGCCGCCTTCTGGGGACCGGCCGCGATTGCGGGGGCGCTGAGTGCAATGAGCAGCATGGTTGTGGCGATGCGCATCTGGAACCTCTGTCTCGGTTGGACTCCGGTTGCTAAGGCTACCCTGAAATCGCGTTGCCGAAAAGGGATTACGTCAATTGTTAGAACCTGAGGACTGCCGGACGATGACCGAAGTGCGCATCGGCGTGGATGCCGTCGATCGCGAGCTGGTGCAGCTGCTGAAGCGCCGCTTCGGCTATATGGACGCCGCCGCCCGCATCAAGCCGGAGCGTGGCCTTGTCCGCGACGAGCCGCGCAAGGCGCAGGTGATCGAAAATGTGCGGCGGCATGCGGCCGAAGCGGGCATCCCCCAGCAGCCGGTCGCGGAACTATGGGATCGGTTGATCGAGGCGTCGATCGCCTATGAATTCGAGAAATTCGACCGGATGCGCGGCTAGCGCCGGCCGAGTGCGCTCAGCACGCCGCGCAGCGTGCGAATTTCGAGGCTGTTCCAGCGGGGCTTGGTCAGCACGCCGCGCAAGGTGCGCTTCGTTGCGCGCGCGCGTTCGGGCGGCATGAAATAGCCGGTCGGCTCCAGCAGCGCGTGCACATGCTCGATCAAGCCGTCGAGCTCGGCCTGGGGGGCGGGCGGCAGCGCCTCGGCCGCGGTCGGCTGCACGAGGCCCGCGCCTTTCGACCACTCATAGGCAAGCAGGATCACCGCCTGGGCAAGGTTGAGCGAGCCGAACTCCGGATTGATCGGCACAGTGACGATCGCGCGCGAGAGCGCCACGTCTTCGGTATCGAGGCCGGAGCGTTCGGCGCCGAACAGGATTGCGCTGCGGCCCGGCGCGGAGCGGATGTCGGCGGCCGCCTGTTCCGGCGTCAGCACCGGCTTGGTAACGCCGCGCTTGCGTACTGTCGTCGCGAAGATGTGCGCGCAGTCGGCGACAGCTTCGGCGGTAGTGTCGAACACTCGTGCCTGTTCGAGCACGATGTCCGCACCCGAAGCGGCGGGCCCGGCAGAGGGATTGGGCCAGCCGTCCCGCGGCGCAACCAGCCGGAGCTCGGTCAGCCCGAAATTGAGCATGGCGCGCGCCGCCTTGCCGATATTCTCGCCCAGCTGGGGATGGACAAGGACGATGACGGGACGGATCAATTCTCTCCCGCCTCCGCCACCGCGCCTGCAAATTCGTGGAAGTCGCGCGCTTCGGCGAAGTCCTTGTAGACGCTGGCGAAGCGGATGTAGGCAACGCTGTCGAGACCGCGCAGGCCTTCCATCACCAGCTCGCCGATATGTTTGGCGGGCACTTCGCTTTCGCCGCTGGTCTCCAGCTGGCGCTGGATGCCGCTGATCAGGCGTTCGATGCGGACCGGATCGATCGGGCGCTTGCGGCAAGCGATCGCGACCGAGCGGGCGAGCTTGTCGCGGTCGAACGGCTCGCGGCGGTCTTCGCTTTTCACGACCGTCAGGTCGCGGAGCTGGATGCGCTCGAAGGTGGTGAAGCGGGCCGCGCAGCCCTCGCACTGGCGCCGGCGCCGGATCGCCGCGCCGTCATCGGTCGGCCGGCTGTCCTTGACCTGGCTGTCCTCGTGTCCGCAATAAGGGCAGCGCAACTCAGCCCTTCCGCTTGTGAATGCGAAAGGCGGCTATGGCGCCGCCGATCACCGCGCCGCCGACGAAGCTGACGAACGGCAGCGGAATGCCAATCACCGCGCCGATCGCGGCGCCGGTCAGCAGTTCCTTCGTGTCGGGCGACATGCTGCCGTCCGGGCGGCGTTTCAGGTCCATGCTCAGAGCTCCGGATAAATGGGGAAGCGTTCGCAGAGCGCGCGGACGCGGGCGCGGACATCGGCTTCGACCGCCGCATCGCCATGCTCGCCCTTGTGGCGAAGGCCCTCGAGCACGTCGGCGATCATGTCGCCGATCTCGCGGAACTCGGCGGGGCCGAAGCCGCGCGTGGTGCCGGCGGGCGAGCCGACGCGGATGCCGCTGGTCTTGACCGGCGGCAGCGGGTCGAACGGGATGCCGTTCTTGTTGCAGGTGATCGCGGCGCGCTCCAGCGCCTCGTCGGCGTCCTTGCCGGTGACGCCGAGCGGGCGAAGATCGACCAGCGCTAGGTGCGTGTCGGTGCCGCCTGCGACGAGATCGGCGCCACGCTCTTTCAGCCGGCTGGCGAGCACTTTCGCGTTCTCCACCACTGCCGCGATATAGCTGCGATAGTCGGGGCGCAGCGCCTCGCCGAACGCGACCGCCTTAGCGGCGATCACGTGCATCAGCGGACCGCCCTGCAAGCCGGGGAAGACGGCCGAGTTGATCTTCTTCGCGATGCCCTCGTCATTGGTCATCACCATCCCGCCGCGCGGGCCGCGCAGCGTCTTGTGCGTGGTGGTGGTGACGACATGGGCGTGCTCGAACGGAGAGGGGTGCAAGCCGCCGGCAACGATGCCCGCGAAATGCGCCATGTCGACCATGAACAGCGCGCCGACCTCGTCCGCGATCTGGCGGAAGGCGGCGAAATCGATGATCCGGGGATAGGCCGAGCCGCCGGCGATGATGAGCTTCGGGCTATGCTGCTTTGCAAGGTTGCGGACCTGATCGAAGTCGATCAGGTGGTCGTCCGCGCGAACGCCGTATTGGACCGCATTGAACCATTTGCCCGACATTGCCGGCTTCGCGCCATGGGTCAGGTGGCCGCCGGCATCGAGGCTCATGCCCATGATGGTATCGCCGGGCTTCGTCAGCGCCAGCATCACCGCGCCGTTCGCCTGCGCGCCCGAATGCGGCTGGACGTTGGCGAAGCCGCAGCCGAACAGCTGCTTCGCCCGCTCGATCGCGAGCGTCTCGACCTCGTCCGACGGCGCGCAACCCTGATAGTAGCGCTTGCCCGGATAGCCCTCGGCATATTTGTTGGTGAACACCGAGCCCTGGGCCTGCAGCACCGCCTTGGAGACGATGTTTTCCGACGCGATCAGCTCGATCTGGTAACGCTCGCGCGCGATCTCATGCTCGACGCCGGCGAACACAGCCGGATCGGCCTCGGCAAGGCCGCGGGTGAAAAAACCTTCGAACTGGACGTCGTGCAGCGTCTGCGGATTGGTGCTCATGCGGGTTCCCTGGCGGATACGGTGAGTTTGTCGACGCGGCGCTGGTGGCGCCCGCCGAGGAAATCGGTGGAGAGAAAGGCTTCGATGCAGGCCTTGGCCATGTCCGGCCCGACCAGCCGCGCGCCCATCGCGATCACGTTCGCGTCGTTATGCTCGCGCGCGAGGCGGGCCGACAGCGGCTCCGAAACGAGAGCGCAGCGGCAGGCGGGGTTGCGGTTGACCGCGATCGAGATGCCGATGCCGGAGCCGCAAAGGGCGATGCCCTTATCCGCATCGCCATGCTCGATCGCGGACGCGAGCCGATAGCCGAAATCGGGATAGTCGACCGATGCTTCGGTGGCGGTGCCGAGATCGAGCACCTCGTGCCCGCGCTCGCCCAGCCAGTCGCGCAGCATCGTCTTCAGCTCGACGGCGGCGTGATCGGAGGCGATGGCGATGCGGGTCATGGGCGTGTCCTATCGGAATCGTTGCGCGGTCTTTAGGGATGTGGTGAATGTTTTGCCACTAGCCAGAGCCGATGATCCACAGAAGCGCGCCCGAAATCCGCACCGACCGCCTTCGCCTGCGTCCGCACCGGCGCGATGATGCAGCGCAAATCGTCGCGCTGTGGCAGGATCCGGTGGTGGTCCACCATTTCGGCGGCCAGCCGGTGGCGGCGGAGGACTGCTGGAACCGCCTGCTGCGCTATGTCGGCCATTGGGCGGTGAACGGCTACGGGCTCTGGGCAATCGAGGAGCTGGAGAGCGGGCGCTTCATCGGCGATGTCGGGCTGTTCGAGGGCCGGCGGGGCCTGGGCGAGCGGTTCGATACCGCGCCCGAGGCCGGCTGGGTGCTGCTGCCCATCGGCCACGGCAAGGGCTATGCCCGCGAGGCGATGAACGCGGCACTGCGCTGGGGAGAGTCAGAGCATCGCTGGCCGCGCACGGTGTGCATGATCGATCCCGAGAACCTGGCTTCGATCCGGACGGCGGAAGCGCTGGGCTATGCCGAATATGAGCGGCGCGATCATCGCGGCAAGGAGCTTGTCTTGCTGGAACGGCCTAAGCCCTGAAAAGAAATGCGTTTTCCGGCCCGTTAACCGGATTTCAAAAGATTCCCGACAGCCTGCGTCCCGCACGATGGGGGCGGCCGCGCTCGTGCGGCCCGCAAGGGGACGACAATGGGGATCATCAACAAGGCGCTTGCCGCCGCGGCGGCGACGGCACTGCTCGCAAGCCCGGCCCGTGCCGGCTGCTGGACCGACGCCGCTTATCAGGCTGCGCAGGTCCGCGAACTCGACACGATGCTGATGGTGCAGGCGCTCCGGTGCCGCAAGACGTCGGCGAGCTTTCTGTCGGAATATAACCGCTTCGTACAGGTCAGCCGCCCGGCGCTCCTGAAGGCGAATGCGGCGCTGAAGGCCCATTTCGGCGGCCTCAACGCCTATGACAATTACATGACGACGGTCGCCAACCGCTATGGTGCGGGGACCGGCGATCTCGACTGCGACGACACGGCGTCGATCGTCCGCGCGGCGGTCGCGACCAAGGGGTCGTCCGAGGCGCTGTACCGCCTTGCGGCCGACGCGCGGATGGAGCCGGCGATCGACGGCTCGCGCTGCCGCGGGGTCACCAAGGGTGCGCTTAACATCGCGGCGAACCGCTGAACCGCCGATGCCCCGCCCTGGTCCCCAGGGGTGCATATAAAGATATCTTTATATTTGCCTTGAGCGCTGCGCGGCGCTAAAGGCGCCGGCAACCCGGCCGTCCGCGACAATGTGGGCGGCCGGTTTTGTTCTTCTGCCGGAGATTGCCCGTGGCCACCGCCCTTGAAACGAAAGACTATGTCGTCGCCGATCTGAGCCTTGCCGACTTCGGCCGCAAGGAGATCGAGATCGCCGAGACCGAAATGCCGGGCCTGATGGCGCTGCGGGAGGAATATGGCGCGGAGCAGCCGCTGAAGGGCGCGCGCATCACCGGCTCGCTGCACATGACGATCCAGACCGCGGTGTTGATCGAGACGCTGACGGCGCTGGGCGCGCAGGTGCGCTGGGCCAGCTGCAACATCTTTTCGACCCAGGACCATGCCGCCGCCGCGATCGCCAAGTCGGGCGTGCCGGTGTTCGCGGTGAAGGGCGAGACGCTGCAGGAATATTGGGACTATGTCGTCCGCATCTTCGACTGGGGGCAGGACCAGACCTGCAACATGATCCTGGACGACGGCGGCGACGCGACGATGTTCGCGCTGTGGGGCGCGCGGGTCGAGGCGGGCGAGGAGCTGTTCGCACCGACCAACGAGGAAGAGGAGATCTTCGTCGCGACGCTGAAGCGCTTCGTTACCGAGCGTCCGGGCTATCTCACCAAGACGGTGCAGACGATCAGGGGCGTGTCGGAAGAGACGACGACCGGCGTCCACCGGCTCTATGACCTCGCCAAGAAGGGCAAGCTGCCGTTCCCGGCGATCAACGTCAACGACAGCGTCACCAAGTCGAAGTTCGACAATCTCTACGGTTGCAAGGAATCGCTGGTCGACGCGATCCGCCGCGCGACCGACGTGATGCTGGCGGGCAAGGTCGCCTGCGTCGCTGGCTTCGGCGACGTCGGCAAGGGCTCGGCCGCCAGCTTGCGCAACGGCGGCGCGCGCGTGCTGGTCACGGAAGTCGACCCGATCTGCGCGCTGCAGGCGGCGATGGAAGGCTATGAAGTGGTGACGATGGAAGAGGCGACCAAGCGCGCCGATATCTTCGTGACCGCGACCGGCAACGCCGACGTCATCACGCTCGACCACATGCGCGACATGAAGAACATGGCGATCGTCTGCAACATCGGCCATTTCGACAGCGAGATCCAGATCGGCGCGCTTCAGAACATGAAGTGGACCGAGATCAAGCCGCAGGTCGACGAGGTCGAGTTCCCGGACGGCAAGAAGATCATCGTGCTTGCCAAGGGCCGGCTGGTGAACCTGGGCTGCGCGACCGGGCATCCGAGCTTCGTGATGTCGTCCAGCTTCACCAACCAGACGCTCGCGCAGATCGAGCTGTGGAAGAACCACGACAACTACAAGAACGAGGTCTATGTGCTGCCCAAGCACCTCGACGAGAAGGTGGCGATGCTGCACCTGGAAAAGCTGGGCGTGAAGCTGACGAAGCTGACCAAGAAGCAGGCCGATTATATCGGCGTTTCGACCGAAGGCCCGTTCAAGCCGGATCACTATCGCTATTAACCCCGATCCCGGGAAACCGGAGCGCCGGCCCAATTGTTCTCCCGGCATGATTGAAGGGAGAACAAGGTGCTCTGGTTGATCGCGGCCGCGCTCGGCACCGTTGCGGTGCCGGCGCAGACGGCGGAATGGTGGTGGGTCGCCGGCGACGCTGGCGATGCCGCGGCGGTGTTCGCCGATGCCGGCAGCGTGCGCCGGAGCGGCGACCAGGCCAGCGTGCGCGCGGTCCGGATCGCCCGCGATGGCGCCGCGAGCATCGCCAGCTGGTCCGGCCGCTGCAGCGATGTGCATGCCGACGACCAAACCGCAGCCATCGCCCGCTTCGCCTGCGGCAGCGATGCGGACCATATGCAGCAGGCGGCGATGCTGCCTGGCCTGACGCCCGCCGAAGCCGCGCGCGCGATCTTCGGTGTGGCACCGACGAATGACGGCCGAATTTTGTCGGCCAAGCTCCGGCGCGCTTGGTAAGCCCGCTCTTAACCATATCGCAGTCATTGGCCCGCTACCCCGCTTCGTGAGTCACACGAAGGGCAGGCAATGGAACACGATACGGGGTTGCTGGAACGGGCGCGGGCACTGACGGAGCTGGAGGCGCATCCATTCTACGGATTCCTCGGGCAATTGGTCGACCTGCTGTCGGACGATCTCGACCACCCCGAAATCTGGAACACGCTTGCCGGCGTTTCGGGGCCGGAACTGACGGAGTTGCACGGACTTGTCCGCGCCTTCGGCCCGCTTCAGGCCGATCAAGTTGTGATCCGCATCTTCAATACGCTGGACGGATTGATCGAAACCATCATCGGCGATCCGGCGGCGGGCATCGCTGCGCTTCGCCAGGCCGAAGCCGTGTCGAACCTTTCGCCCCAGGTCGCAGGCGCCCTGTTCTTCGCCAGCCGCTTTCATGACCCGGACCGCTCGGCCGATCTGGCGTCCCGTTTCTGCGAAGCGCCGTTCGTCAAATTCGAGACGCTGATCGACGGTACGGTCGCCCCTTGCTGCTCGATCTGGACCAAGCAGCGGCTCGGCCATCTCGACCGGCAGAGCTTTGCCGAGATCTGGAACAGCGCCGGGGCGCAAGCGATGCGGGAGAGCATTCTCGACGGCAGCTACCGTTACTGCAACAAGAGCCGCTGTACCCTGATCAGCGAGGATGCGCTGCCGGAGCGCGATGCCGTCGCCGATCCGGAGCTGCGCCAGGTGATCGACGAGGGGATCACCGAAATGGCGGCCGGGCCGCGCTGGCTGTTCCTGGCCCACGATATCACCTGCAACCTGGCCTGCCCGTCCTGCCGCAGCGAGCTGATCGGCGCGGTCGAGGAGCAGCAGGCGCGTTTCCAGATGATCGAGGAGAATGTGTTCCGGCCGCTGTTCGTGTCGGAAGGCGAGGTGACGCTGTCGATTTCGGGACAGGGCGATCCCTGGTCGAGCCCGCATTACCGCTCGATCCTGCGCTACATGGCGGATCACGAGCTCAACACGAAGCTCAACATCCACACCAACGCGCTGCTGATGACCGAGGCGCGATGGAACCAATATGCGGGGCTGGCCAAGTACAGGCCGCTGGTCGACGTTTCGATCGATGCCTGCTCCCCCGACGTCTATCAGTATGTCCGGCGGCCGGGGAAATGGGAGAGATTGGTCCCCAATCTCCAGTTCATCGGACGCGAGCGCGCGAATGGCACGTTTTCCGAGTTCCATATCAACGCGACGATCCAGCTCGACAATTTCCACGAAATGGGCGCGCTGGTGGATTTCGGTGCAAGCGTTGGTGCGGATACCGTCCGCCTGTACATGATCCAGAACACCGGCGGGCATCTCGCGCCCGAATTCAAGCACAAGAACGTCGCCGACGCGGCGCATCCGCTCCACCTGATGTTCCTGGAAGCGCTTCGCGATCCGCGGCTCGGTCAGCCCAGCGCGCATCTGTACGATGTCGCCGGCTGGCGCGCCCAGGCGCTGGCGCAGCGGCTTCCCTCGGACGCTCTCGACGCCGATTATGACCGCGACGCGCTGCTCGAAGCGATAGACGGGGCGATCGGCGCCGAGGATTTCGGCACCGTCGCTGCCCTGACGACGGCGGGGCGCATCCGCTTCGGCGGCGATGCGACGTTCTACGAAATCGAGGCGCGCGCGCTGGAACGTCTCGGCTTTGCGCGCCAGGCTGCCTATCGCCGCGCCGACGCCGCGCGCTGACGACGTTCGTCGAAAACCGCCGGCTCGGTCCCTTGTAGCGCGGGGCGGTTGGCCTCTAGAGCATCCCCAGAACAGAACTGGGGATGCTCTTCACATGACGACTCGATTGACCGCGCTGTTCGCCGGATTGCTGGCGACGACCTCCTCGTTCGCGCAGGCGCCGACGCCGCCGCAGCCGGTGCAGGAGACGCAGGCGCCTGAAAACCAGGTGCTCAATCCGGAGCAGCGGAGCGCGCCGCTGCCGCCGGCGGGAGCGACCACGCCTGCGGTCAATCCGGCCAAGCCCGAGAAATGGGACGTCAACAACCCGCCGGGCATGGTGACGCGGCAGATCCCGATCAACGTCAGCGAAGGCAGCTGGATGAACGTCGACGTCTCGCCTGACGGGCGGTGGATCGCGTTCGACCTGCTGGGCGACATTTACACCATGCCGATCGCGGGCGGGACGCCTACGCGGATCGCGGAGGGTCTCACCTATGAGCAGCAGCCGCGCTTCTCGCCCGACGGCAAGCGCATCGCCTTCGTCTCCGATCGCGGCGGCGGCGACAATATCTGGGTGATGAACGTCGACGGCTCCGACAAGAGGCAGGTGACGAAGGAGGATTTCCGCCTGCTGAACCAGCCGAGCTGGAGCCCGGACGGCCGGTTCATCGTCGCCAAGAAGCATTTCACGACCGGTCGCTCGCTCGGCACCGGCGAGGTGTGGCTGTACCACGTCTCCGGCGGCGGCGGCGTGCAGCTGGTCAAGCGCGCGAGCGAGCAGCTGCAGAAGGAGCTGGGCGAGCCGATCTTCGCGCCCGACGGCAAGAGCATCTATTACGAGCGCAACGTCACGCCGGGCCCGATCTTCGAATACGCGCAGAATTCGAACGCCGACCTGTTCCACATCGAGAACTACAATCTTGAAACGGGCGAAGTGACGACCACCGTTTCGGGCGCGGGCGGATCGGTGCGGCCGACGCCGTCGCCGGACGGCAAGAAAATCGCTTTCGTGCGGCGCGAGCGGACCAAGTCGAAGCTGTATGTCCGCGACCTCGCCTCGGGCGAGGAGCGCAAGATCTACGACGATCTCGACCAGGACGTGCAGGAGACCTGGGCGGTGACGGGCGTGTACCCGAACATGGCCTGGACGCCGGACGCGAAGAGCGTCGTCTTCTGGGCGGGCGGCAAGATCCGGCGCGTCAACGCGGACGGCAGCGGCGCGGCGGAAATCCCGTTCCACGTGCAGGACACGCGGGTGGTGATCGACGCGACGCATCCGCAGGTCGAGGTCGCGCCCGACACCTTCACGACCAAGATGCCGCGCTGGCCGACCGTGTCGCCGGACGGGCGGCAGGTCGTGTTCGAGACGCTCGGCAAGCTCTGGATCAAGCCGATGTCGGGCGGCGAGGCGCGGCGGCTGACCAACAGCAAGGACGACAGTTTCGAAATGTACCCGACCTGGTCGCGCGACGGGCGGACGATCGCCTTCGTCGACTGGACCGACCTGGGGCTGGGGCGCATCCGCACCGTGCCCGCGAGCGGCGGGGCGGCGAAGGACGTGACGACGCAGCCGGGCCATTATGCTCGCCCGCAATTCTCGCCCGACGGCAAGACGATCGTGTTCGAGCGCGTCGAGGGCGGCTTCCTGACCTCCGACCAATGGTCGAACGATCCGGGCGTCTACAAGGTGGCTGCCGCCGGCGGCGCGCCGGTGCGGGTGGCGAAGGACGGCTCGGTGCCGCAGTTCGGCGCCTCGGGCGACCGCGTCTTCATGATCATGAGCGAGAAGGGCAAGCGCCAGCTCGTCTCCACCGATCTGTCCGGCCAGGCGAAGCGGGTCCACGCGACCGGCGATCTGGTCAATGATTATGAGGTGTCGCCTGACGGTCGGTTCGTCGCGTTCCGGCAGAATTACGAAGCGTTCGTGATGCCGCTGATGCCGGGGACGCAGGACGTGTCGACCGACAAGCAGGGCGGGCCGCTGCCGGTGACGCGGGTCAGCGCCGAAGGTGCCGACTTCATCCACTGGTCGAACGACGGGCGGCAGCTGCACTGGAGCATGGGGCCGACCGTGTTCACCGCCAATTCGGCGGATTTCTTCTACCTGGCGCCGACCGGCGACAATGCGCCGAAGTTCCAGCCGCCGCGGAACGGCGTGAACCTGTCGATGGAGGTGAAGGCCGACAAGCCGACGGCGACGATCGCCCTGACCGGCGCGAAGATCGTCACGATGGCGAGCAAGGACGGCGGCATCATCGATGACGGCGTGATCGTGATCCGCGGCGACCGGATCGTCGCGATCGGTCCGCGCGGATCGACGCCCATCCCGACGGGCGCAAAGACCATCGACGTCGCCGGCAAGACGATCATCCCGGGCCTGGTGGATGCGCACGCGCACGGGCCTCAAGGCGAGGACGGGCTCGTCCCGCAGCAGAATTGGTCGGATATCGTCAACCTGGCGATGGGGACCACCACGATTCACGATCCGTCGGCGAGGGCATCGGAAATCTTCGTCGCGTCCGAAATGCAGCGGGCCGGCAAGATGCTGGCGCCACGCATCTTTTCGACCGGCGAGATCATCTACGGCGCCAAGGCGCCCGACGTGTATGCCGAGATCAACAAATATGAGGACGCGCTGGCGGACGTGCGCAGGCTGAAGGCGCAGGGCGCGCATTCGGTCAAAAACTACAACCAGCCGCGGCGCGAGCAGCGGCAGATGATCGTCCGCGCGGCGCAGGCCGAGAATATGGAAGTCGTGCCGGAAGGCGGATCGCTGTACACGCTGGACGTGACGCACATCCAGGACGGCAACTCGACCGTCGAGCACAACATTCCGCTTGACGTCTTCTACGACGACCTGATCCAGTTCTGGACGCAGACCAAGACCAACTACACGCCGACCCTGGTCGTCACCTATGGCGGCCCGGCGGGCGATCCCTATTGGCGGTCGCACACCGACGTGTTCCGCCAGCCGGTGCTGATGCGGCACATTCCGCCGGGCATCCTGGCATCGCAGAACACGCGCCGCGAGATCGCGCCCGAAGAGGATTATGTCGACGACGACAGCGCGCGCGAGGCGAAGAAGCTCGCCGATCGGGGCGTGCAGGTCGCGATCGGCGCGCACGGCCAGCAATCCGGCATGGGGGCGCATTGGGAGCTGTGGTCGTTCGTCCGCGGCGGCTGGTCGCCGATCGAGGCATTGAGGGCCGGCACGATCATGGCGGCCACCTCGCTCGGCTATGCGAAGGACGTGGGCTCGCTGGAAGTCGGCAAGCTTGCCGACCTGGTCGTGCTCGATGCCGATCCGACCGTGAACATCCGCAACTCGGAGAAGATCAGCCGCGTGATGCTGGGCGGCCGCATGTACGATCCGATGACGATGAACGAGGTCGAGACCGGTACCTGGAAGCGCCAGCCCTATTGGTGGGAAGTGTCCGGAGGCGCGACCGCGGGACGGGCGGGCGCATCCCACAGTGACGGGGATATCTGAGGCGGCTAAGACGCGCGCGTGATTGCCCTGACGACCCCTGCGGCCGCCATCATCGGCGTGCTCCTGGCCCTGTGGCTCGGAGCCGCCGCCTGGGCGCTGGTGACCGGCCTCCGTCTGCGGCGGAGCGCGCACGAGGCGACGCTTCGCAGCAGCCGGCTGCAGGCGCTGATCGGTTCCGCGCCGGCGCTGATCGTGCTGGTTCATGCGGACGGTGCGCTCGAAGGACCGGCGCGGCTGGCCGACTGGCTCGGGCTGGATGAGCAGCCGGCGACGCTGGACGCGCTGGCGGCGGCGGAAAAGGGGCTTTCGGACGCCGATCTCGACGGACTTCGGAATGACGTCCGCCTCGCCCAGACGACTGGCAGGGCCTTTCACCGCACGATCCGGCCGCAGCAATCGAACCGGACCTATACGGTGCGGGGCGGGCCGGCGCCGGCGGGAGTCGCGGATGCCGGGGCGGCGATCCTCTATCTGTTCGACGCGACCGAGGTGCGCGGCGAAATCGCACGGCTTTCGGACGAGGCCGATCGGCTGACGAAGGCGTTCGACGCGCTGTCCGGCCTGATCGAGGCGTCGCCGATCCCGATGTGGCACCGCGGGCCCGATCTGAAGCTGACGCTGGTCAACACGGCCTATGTGAAGGCGGTCGAAGCGGAGAGTGCCGCGGACGCGATCGCGCGCGGGGTCGAGCTGGTCGAGGCGGCCCCCGGCCGCAACCCGATCGCCGCGGCAGCGTCGGCGCGCGACAGCGGCAACGCGATCTCGCGCGTGCTGCCGGCAACGGTGGGTGGCGAGCGGCGGAGCCTTTCGGTGGTCGACGTGCCGCTCGGCAGCTCCGGCGTCGCCGGCTATGCCATCGACGTCGAGGAGCTGGAGCAGGCGCGCCAGGCCTTCCGCCGCTTCGCGGAGGCGCAGCGCGACCTGCTCGACCGTCTGTCGGCCGGCGTCGCGCAATTCGCGGCGGACCGCACGCTCAGCTTCTACAACCAGGCTTTCATGCGGCTGTTCGCGATCAAGTCCGAATGGCTGTCGGAAGGGCCTGAGTTCGACCGCGTGATCGAGCGCATGCGCGAGGCAGGGCGGCTGCCCGAGGCGCGCGACTTCCGCGCCTGGCGCGATGAGCGGCGCGGCTGGTTCACCGCCGCGGACGAGGGGCAGGAAGAGGCGTGGATGCTGCCGGGTGGGGTGCACCTGCGCGTGGTCGCCCAGCCGTTGCCCGACGGCGGCCTGCTGCTGATCTTCGAGGACCGGACCGAGCAGGTCGCGCTCGCCAGCGCGCGCGACACGCTGCTGCGCGTCCGCGCCGCGACGATCGACAATCTGTTCGAAGCGATCGGCGTATTCGCGGCCGACGGGCGGCTGCAGCTGTGGAACCAGAAGTTCCGCGACGTATGGGCGCTGGACGAAGCCTTTCTCGCCAAGCATCCGCGCGTCGATCACCTGGCCGAGGCGGCGGGGCGGCAGCTGGCGAACCCCTCGCGCGCGGCCGTGATCCGCGAGCTGGTGCGCGTCGCGACCCAGGAGCGCAAGCAGCGCAGCGGCCGCGTCGCGCTGAAGAACGGGCGGCATTTCGAGTTCGCCGCGGTGCCGCTGCCGGACGGCAACGCGCTGTTCACGATGCTCGACATTTCCGACAGCCGCCGCATCGAAGCGGCGCTCAGGGACCGCAACGAGGCGCTGGAGGACGCGGACCGGGTCAAGACCGCGTTCGTCGCCAATATGAGCTACGAGCTGCGCACGCCGCTGACGTCGATCGGCGGCTTCGCCGAGATGCTGGCCGGCGGCTATGCGGGCGCGCTCGCACCCGCGGCGGACGAATATGTCCGCGCCATCCTCGATTCGGTCGCGCGGCTGAGCACGCTGATCGACCATGTGCTGGACCTGACGCAGAGCGAGGCGGGCGGGCTGCCGCTTGAGCGCAAGCTGGTCGATGTGCGGCGCGTCGCGCGCGAGGCGTGCAAGGCGGCAGAGCCCGCGGCGAAGGAGAAATCGATCGAGTTCGAAGCCGATCTCGACAAGAGCCTGGGCACGCTGCACGGCGACGCGCGGCGTATCCGGCAGGTGCTCGACAATCTGCTCGCCAACGCAATCCGCTTCACCCCGCCGGGGGGACGCGTTCTGCTGAAGGGCGAAGGCTTTGCCGAGACGGTGCGGATCGCGATTTCCGACAGCGGGCCCGGCATGACGCCCAAAGAACAGGCGCGCGCGTTCGACCGGTTCAGCCGCTCGACCGGCGAAGGGGAACGCGGCGCCTCGCTGGGCCTGGGCCTGCCGCTCGCGCGCCAGTTCGTCGAGGCGCATGGCGGCACGCTGACGCTGGCGTCGGAGCCGGGGCAGGGCACCGCCGTCACGGTCGAGCTGCCGCGGCAATGATCCTTGCCGACGAGGCGGCCACGCTCGCACTGGGTGCCGATCTGGCCTCGATCGTGAGACCGGGCGACGTCATCACCCTGTCCGGCGATCTGGGAGCGGGCAAGACCACGCTGGCGCGCGGGCTGCTCGCGGCACTTGGCCTGGCCGGCGAGGCGCCGAGCCCCACCTTTGCGATCATCCAGACCTATGCACCGCCCGAGACGCGGTTGCCGGTCGCACATGTCGACCTGTACCGGATCGAGGACCCGGGCGAGGCGGAGGAGCTGGGACTCGACGACCTTTGCGCCGATCACCTGCTGCTGGTCGAATGGCCGGAACGGCTGGGCCCGGAACTGTGGCAGGACGCCTTACGGTTGCGGATCGAAACGGTCGAGGAAGGCGGGCGGCGCTTGACAGCGGACGTGCCGCCGTCATGGGAGGCGCGATGGTCGCCCCGATGACTCCCCCAGCCGCCGCGCCCGAGTTTCTGGCGCGCGCCGGATGGGCCGATGCCGAAATCCTGCCGCTGGCCGGCGATGCCTCGTTCCGCCGCTATTTCCGCGTCGAAGCGCCGGGCCGGCACGCAGTGCTGATGGACGCGCCGCCGCCGCACGAGGATCCGCGGCCGTTCCTGACTGTCGCCGAGCATCTGATCGCGCTCGGCCTTTCCGCGCCGCGCACGCTCGCCGCCGACCTGGCGAACGGCCTGGTGCTGCTCGAGGATTTCGGCGACGCACGGATGCGCGAAGTGATCGACGCCGCGCCCGAGGCGGAGCTGCGAATCTATTCCGACGCGGTCGACCTGCTCGCCCGACTGCACAAGCATCGCGCCGCGGACCTGCCGCCGTACGACGAGAAAGAATATCTGCGCGAGGCGGGGGTGCTGACCGAATGGTATGCGCCGGCGCTGGGGCTCGACGTGGATGTGGACGGCTATGGTGCTGCCTGGAGCGAGGCACTGGCGCCACTGCTGCACGACCGGTCGGTGACGGTGCTGCGCGACTATCACGCCGAAAACATCATGCTGATCGAGGGGCGCGACGGGGTCGAGGGGCTGGGATTGCTCGATTTCCAGGACGCGGCCGCCGGACATCCGGCTTACGACCTCGTCTCGCTGCTGCAGGATGCGCGGCGCGATGTGCCGGAGGCGCTCGAAGCCGACATGCTGAATCGCTATCTGGAAGCGGCGCGGCCGGCCGAGGGTTTCACCGACGCCTATTGGCTGCTCGGGGCGCAGCGGAACGCCAAGATCGTCGGCGTCTTCACGCGCTTGTACAAGCGCGACGGCAAGCCGCGGTATTTGTCCTACCTGCCGCGCGTCTGGGCCTATCTTGAGCGCGACCTGGCGCAGCCGGCGCTGGCCCCCGTCCGCGCCTGGTTCGACGCCAACATCCCCGCCGACAGGCGCGGGAGCGCGACCATCGCATGAGCCGGTACAAAAAGCCGCTCGCGCTGCGGCCGCAGCCCAAGGCGCCGCCGCTCGATACCGCGATGGTGCTCGCCGCCGGGCTCGGCAAGCGGATGCGGCCGCTGACGGCGACGCGGCCGAAGCCGCTGGTCGTGGTCGCGGGCAAGCCGCTTCTCGATCATGTGCTGGACCGGCTGAAAGCGGCGGGCGTGAAGCGCGCGGTCGTCAACGTCCACTACCTCGCCGACGCATTGGAAGCGCATCTGAAGCGCCGCGTGCAGGGCATTGATATCATTGTCTCCGATGAACGGGAGAGACTGCTCGAAACTGGCGGCGGGCTCGTCAACGCGCTGCCGCTGATCGACGAAGACCCGTTCCTGGTCGTCAACAGCGACAATCTGTGGGTCGACGGGCCGGCGGATTCGATCCGCTCGCTCGCGGCGCGGTGGAACGATGCCGAGATGGACGCACTGCTGCTGCTGGTGCCGCTGGCGCGCGCGAATTGCCACAAGGGCCGCGGCGACTTCCATATGGACGGGTCGGGCCGGCTGACCCGCCGCAAGCCGGGACGGGTGGCGCCGTTCGTGTTCACGGGCGTGCAGATTGTCTCCAAACGATTGTTCGAAGGCGCAAAGGCGGAGCCCTTTTCCCTGAACGTGCTTTGGGACCGCGCGATCGAGAAAGACCGCGTCTTCGGGCTG
>NZ_DASTXI010000137.1:0-3855 GCF_035758555.1 Sphingomonas sp.
CGATGGCGGCTTGCACCAGCAATCCGCGGACCAATTCGATCGCGACGGACGCCGCGGTCGGAGCGGCCGGCGGCGCTGCGGTCGGCGCGGTCGTGCCTGGCGTGAGCGTCATCACCGGCGCCGCGGTCGGAGCGGCGATCGGCGGCCTCGCGGGCGCGGTGTGGGCCGACAACAACAATGACGGCTATGTCGACGGCTATGTCCAGAACGGCCAATATTATGCCGGTCCGCCGGCGGGCTACGATCCGAACACGCATAGCGTTCTTGCCGGTGCGGCGACCGGCGCGCTCGGCGGCGCGGCTCTCGGCGCTGCCGCCGGTGCGGTGATCCCGGGCGTCAGCGTCCTTCAGGGCGCGGTGGTCGGCGCCGCGGTCGGCGGTCTCGCCGGCGCGATCTGGGCCGACCGGAACAACGACGGCGTGGTGGACGGATACGTTTACAACGGCCAATACTACCAGGGTGCGCCGTCGACGACTCCGCCGCCCATGGCTCCGGCCCCGACCTATGCGGCGCCGGCTTCCCGCGGTGAGCGTGGATAATCGGCGTCCCGCCGAAGCGGTTTCGGCGGGAAACCGGAATCGGAGAAGAAGTGAGAAGTCTGCGTAACTGGTGCACCGGCCGACGGCCGGTGCACTCTTTTCGAAAGAATGGCCTTGCTGCGGCGCTGATGCTCGGCGCGGCGGCTTTCTGCGCGCCGGCGGCTGCGGGCGCGCAGACGGCCACGGTTGCGACCGCAGCCGCTGTTGCGAAGCCGCAGACGGGCCAGACAGTCGCCGATTTCTACAAGGCGAGGCACGGCGCGCCGCTGTGGCTGACGCCCGCCGCCGGCGATGCGGCGCAGCAGCTCCTTGCCCTGCTCACCACCGCGACCATCGATGGGCTCAGCCCCGATAAATACCATCCCGCGGACCTCCAGGCCGCGCTCGACAAGGCACGGTCGGGCAAGCGCAAATATGTCCAACGCGCCGACGAAGCGCTTTCGGAAGCCTTCGTCGCCTATGTCGACGATCTGCGGCAGGATCCCGGCGTCGGAATCACCTGGGTCGATCCCAGTCTGAAGCCGACTCCGCCAACGCCGCTCGCGGCATTGCTCGCGGCGGCATCGGCGCCGTCGCTCTCGGCCTATGTGTCCGACATGGGCTGGATGCATCCCTTCTACGGCGAGCTTCGCGACGCGATCGCCGAGCACAAGTACAGCACCGACCAGCAGCGCGAGATCCTCGAGCTCAATCTCGAGCGCTCGCGCATCCTCCCGGCCGCCAATTCGCGCTACATCCTGGTCAACGCCGCGCAGCAGCGGCTGTTCATGTACGACAACCGCAAGCCGGTGGACTCGATGGTCGTCGTCGTCGGCAAGACCAAATATCCGACGCCGATGATGGCCGCCTACATCCGCTATGCGGCGCTCAATCCCTATTGGTACGTGCCGCCCGATCTCGCGTGGGACGACGTCGGCCAGTTCGTCGAGAAGCAGGGCTTCAGCTATTTCGAGAAGATGGGTTACGAGCAGGTCTCGGACTGGTCGAAGAACCCGCAAATCCTCGACGCGAGGAAGATCGACTGGGACGCCGTCCGCGACGGCAAGACCGAGGTCTATCTGCGTCAGAAGCCCGGCCCCGAGAATTTCATGGGGCGGATCAAATTCATGTTCCACAACGAGTTCGGCGTGTACCTGCACGACAACCCGCGGCGGAACCTGTTCAAGGAATCGGTCCGCTACTTCAGCGGTGGCTGCGTCCGGCTCGAGGATGCGTGGCGGCTCAGCAAATGGCTGTTCCATCGCGACCTGAGCTGGCAGGACGCCGGTACGGAGCAGCCGGTGCCGCTGGATCAGCCGGTGCCGGTCTATATCACCTACATGACCGCGGTGCCGGACGGACAGGCCATCGCTTATTACGACGACGCCTACGGGCGCGACAAAGCGAAGCTGGCGGGCATGGACAACGGCAAAAGCGGCACTTCGGTCGCTGGCCGCTAATCAGCGCGGAGCCCAGTTGGGCGCCCAGGTCACGTCCTGCGCAACCGGCCGGCCGCTCGGGTCGCGTGCCGGGCTGAAGCGCACATAGGCCAGCGTCAGCTGGCACATCAGCGAATCGGCATATTCGCTGCCGCTGCTGCGCAGCACTCGGCAGTTCGACACCGTGCCGTCCGGATTGACGTGGATGTTGATCGCGACGCTGCCCGAGCGAAGGCCGCTGGCCGCCAGCCGCCGGTACTGGCTGTCCGGGATCTTGGTCAGCTTCCGCGCCGGGGTGAAGCCGCCGGAACCTCCGGCGCCCGCGCCACTCCCACTGCCGCCCGCGCCCGTACCGGCGCCGCGGGTCCCCGCACCCGAGGTGGAGGCACTGCCGGTTCCAGCGACCTTCGCCGCCGGAAGGGGCGACTGGACCGGCAGCGGCGGCGTCGGAGCCACGACCGGCGAGGGTTTGGCCCTCTTCGCCGGCGCACCGGCTGCTTCTTTCATCGCGCGCTGCGGCTGCCGCTTGGGCGGGGGCTCGACCGGCGGGGGAGGCGGGGGCGGCGCGAGGTTGAAGGTCTTCAATTGCTCGACCGCCTGGCTGACGATCGGCACCCGCAGCCCCGACAAGATGATGAAGGCGAGCGCGACATGCACGGCGGCGACCGCGACCATCGCCTTGGCCCGGTCGGGCCCGTCAGCGGCTCCGCGGTAGCTCGACACGCCTGTCCTCCGCCCGATAAACGCGCGCGCGGCGCGAAATTTTCGGCGGGCTATTCGTGGGCGGCTCTCGTCGCCTCGGCGACGAAATCGGCGTTCTTCCGCTCCGGCCCGAGCGCCGTCCAGACGGCGATCAGCACGGCCATCGACCCGCCGAATATCGCGAGCGCAAGTCCGTAATTATTGCCGTGGCTCTCGGCGATCTGCGCCTGGAACACGCCGTTGCGCGACATCAGCAAATTGCCGAGCTGGTAGGCAAAGCCGGGGAAGAGCGCTCGCGCGGCCGGCGGCGACAGTTCGTTGAGGTGGACCGGGACGATACCCCACGCGCCCTGGACCGCGACCTGCATCAGGAAGGCGCCGATGCCGAGCAACAATGGCGTAGCGGCGAACGCCCATAGCGGAATGATCGGCAGCGCAAGCAGGCTGGCGACGATGATCGTCCGCTTGCGCCCGAGCCTTTCCGACCAGATCCCGAAGCCGATGCCGCCGACGATCGCCCCGACGTTCATGATCGCGGTCAGCGTTCCGGTCACGTGGGTGTCGAAATGATGCTGGACCTGGAGGAAGGTCGGATAGAGGTCCTGCGTGCCGTGGCTGAACGCGTTGAACGCCGCCATCAGCACGATCATGTAGAGCGCGATCTTCCAGTTGCCGACGAGCTCGGCGATCGGCCGGGCGCGGCGCTTGCGGTGCCGCTCCTCGAATACCGGGCTCTCCTTCACGTGGATGCGGATCAGAAGGACGAGGAAGGCGGGGGCGACGCCGACCATGAACATGCCGCGCCAGCCGATCGTGTCGAACAAAAGAAAATAGACGATGCTTGCGACGAAATAACCGGATGGATAGCCGCTCTGCAGGAGCCCGGAGACAGGGCCGCGCAGCCTGGGCGGGATGGTCTCCATGACCAGGCTTGCGCCGAGGCCCCATTCGCCGCCCATGCCCACGCCGAACAGGAACCGCAGCACGAGCAGGCTTGTCAGCGTCGGCGCGAAGCCCGAGGCGAACTCGAACAGCGAGAAGATGATGATGTCGGCCATCAGCACCGGGCGGCGCCCGAACCGCTCGCCGAGCCAGCCGAAGATGAAGGCGCCGAGCGGCCGCGCGGCGAGGGTCAGAAAGACGCCCTCGGCAACCGCCTTCACGTCGGTGCCGAACTCCTTGGAGATCGCCGTCAG
>NZ_DASTXI010000211.1:0-4725 GCF_035758555.1 Sphingomonas sp.
TCGACATGTTCCGGCGCAATCCCCTCTCCCCGATCCGCGACGGCGACATGGACCATCGGGCCTTCGGCGGCGGCGGAGATGGTGACGGGAGTTCCCGACTCGCCGTAGCGCAGCGCATTGGTGACGAGATTGTCGAGCAGCTGCAGGATCTGACTGCCGTCCGCCGCGATTGGCGGAAGGCCGTCATCGACCGCGCGCACCAGCGCCGATCGGCGCTCGTCGGAGGCGCGCTGCAAGCTAGCGGCAGCCGAATCGATTAGTGGCGCCAAGTCGATCGCGTCGGTCGGCTCGGTGAATTTCTCGGCTTCGATGCGGGACAGCGAAATCAGGTCTTCGACGACCCGCTGCATCCGGCGTGCCTCGTCGTGCACCACGGCCAGGAAGCGTTGGCGCGTCGCGGTGTCGAGCTCGTCCGATTGCTCGCGCAGCGTCTCGGTATAGCCGATCAGGGTGGCCAGCGGAGTGCGCAGTTCGTGGCTGGCATTGGCGACGAAATCGACGCGCATCTGCTCGGCGGCGCGGGCTTCACTCCGGTCGAGGAAGCGGACGAGGCATGCGCTGTCGGTGAGCCGTGCGGTGCGCATCAGCCAATGCCGGCGCGACCCATCGAGCCCGGTCAGCTCGACTTCTTCGGGGACATCGCCTGGGCGTTCAAGCGCTTCGAGCGCCGCGGGATGCGAGAGGAAAGCGTCGAGGGCCTTCCCTTCGATCTCACTGCCGAGCAGCGCCCGCGCCGCCGCATTGGCCGAAATTACGTGCGAATGGGCCGCGACAAACGCGGCCTCGCTGAGCCCCTCGAGGAGCGCCGCTGTGTCCACTGTCCTGTCCGCCATGGCGCGCGCGACCTAGGGCTTTGCAGGTTCGCGCGCCAGCGATTGCGCGCGGGGCGGCACCGGCCTAGGCGCGCTTGTATGGCCACAAAGTTCGAAACCTTTGCCGCGCTGCACGTGCCCGGCGATCCTGTTGTCCTCTACAACATCTGGGACGTGGGAAGCGCTCAGGCAGTTGCCGCGGCGGGCGCGAAAGCGCTGGCGACGGGGAGCCATCCGGTCGGCGACGCATCGGGGTTCGGCGACGCACAGCAAGTGCCCCTCGACTACGTGTTCGACAACGCCCGCAGAATTGTAAATGCGGTCGATCTGCCGCTGACGGTCGACTTTGAAAGCGCCTATTCCGCGGATCCGAAAGCTGGCGCGGCGAATGTGGCGCGGCTCAAGGAAACGGGCGCGGTCGGCTGCAATTTCGAGGACCAGGTGATCGGCGGCGAGGGGCTTCACCCGCTCGACCTGCAGGTGAAGCGCATCGAAGCAATCCGCCGCGCGGTCGGAAGCGATTTCTTCATCAACGCACGCACCGATCTGTTCCTGAAGACTCAGACCTACGACGATGCGCTGGTCGGCAAGGTAGTCGAGCGCGGCAAGGCGTTCGCGGATGCCGGGGCGAGCGGCTTCTTCGTCCCGCGCCTGTCGGATCCGAAGCAGATCGAGCGCGTGGTGCGCGAGGTGCCGCTGCCGCTCAACGTCATCGCTTTCCCAGGCGCGCCGGACAAGAAGGTCTGGGCGGATGCCGGCGTCGCCCGGATCAGCCACGGCCCCTTCCCGCACCGCGCACTGATGGCGAAGCTGACCGAAATGGCGCGCGACGCGATCGATTAGGTCTTCGCGGGCGTCCGCCGCATCTTCGCGACGACCTTCTGCGCCACTTCGGCGTCTTGACCGGTCAACGGCCGGCCCATCGGCGTGCAGCTCTTGCCCATGCTCTCTCCCAGCGCCGCGCACATTGTGACGGCGGCCACTTCCACGCCGGTCTGGTACGCCGCATAGACGACGTGCGCTCGCGTGGCCGAGGCCATCCGGCTTTTGAACGCCGGATCCGCGCAGAGCGCAGCACGGTCGAACGTCCAGACTTCGGGCTCGTCCCGGGTCGGATCGAACACCACCCGCACTCGGCTGTCGGATGGTTCGAGCGGCGTGACCCGGGCTTCGCGGAAAAAGTCGACCTGCTTCTGGGCCCAGTCGAGGGTGCTGTGAAACTCGGCAAGCGCGAGCCGCACATCGCGCCGGTCCACCGACGAAAGGCCTCCTGCCCCCGTCAGTTCCTGATAAACAGAGGTCGGCGCCGTCACCGCCGGCATCATGTTGACGGTGCTTACCGCGTCCCATTTAGTTGCGGGAGGGCAGTCGCCCTTCGCCAGTGCAACCGAGAATGCCTTTTCGGGCTCGACGATGCTCGCAAGATCATTCTGCCAGTTGCGGAGCAAGACGACGTCCATCTCGCTCTCTTCGAACAGCCGCTCCATCAGTTGGTGATGCTTCGCCGCATCGGCACGGCGCGATGCCCACTCCTGAAGCTCGAACGCAATCAGGATTCCGGCGAGTACTCCTAGCGTCTCAAGGATCAGCAGCAGCCATTCGCGATCTTCGATGTGCCGGAACGATTCGCCGACGCGCTTGAACAGCATCATGACGCACGGCCCCCCTGCGCGCCGGCTTTATGCCACGGACTTGCGTTTCCACCAACGGGTGCGCGGACCCGACTTGAGCACCGTCTTGCGGAACATGTGAGCGCCGGTGCGCAGGATCAGCGCGACCCACAGCCCCTGCCACGCAATGGCGACGAGGTGCGGCCACCAGTCGGGCTGCTCGGCCGCGCGGGCGAGCATCGCCATCGGCGAGGATAGCGGAAACACTGCTGCGGCCAGCCCTTCGGCGGAATCAGGCGAGCCGATGACCGTCGAGGCGAAGCCGAAAATCAGCACCTGGCCGAAGGTGATCGGCATCGACATGGTCTGGACCTCGCGCACGGTCGAGGCCTGCGCGCCGATGGTCAGGAAGGCCGCGCCGAGCAGCATGTAATTCATCGCGAAATAGACCACCGAAAGCAGAAGGAAGCCGGGCCAGCCCACCGCCGGCGGCGGCAAGGTCTGGACGCCGCCCTGCTTGATGAACTGGATGAGCAAAGCCCCGGCGCTCAGCCACACGATGATGCCGAGGACCGACGCGGCGAGCATCGCGAACAGCTTGCCGACGAACAAGGCGTCGATCGGCACCGCGGCGGCAATCACCTCGATGATCTTGTTCGATTTTTCCTCGATCAGCTGCGAAAGCAGCATGCCCGACAGCAGGATGGTCAGGAAGAACAATAGCATCTGACCGATCTGCGCGGTGACGGCGCGGTCCTTGACCAGCGAGCCGGGCGAGCTGGACTTGATCCATTCGACCTCCAGCGACGGCCTGGCCGATTCAGCCGCGGCGGCGTTGTGGAGCATAAGCCGCAGCTGGTTATCGGTCGAATCGCCCTTGTGGACGTCGCCGACCAACTGGAAATCGTCCGACGCGCCGGTCAGCACGGCCTGGATCGGCGGATTGCGCGAGGCGAGCAGCCGCTTCTGCTGGGCGGCAAGATCTGTCTCCGGGGCATAATTGACCAGCCGCACCACGGCGTCATCGCTGGTCGCCTGCGCGAGATTCGACCGCGCGGCGGCAATGCCGGCGAACTCCGCTCGCGGGGCGACGACCGCGATCACCGGCCGCTGCGCCTGCGTTGCGACGCGCGCGCCGATCCCGCCGAATACGCCGCCCATCAGCAGCGGGAATAGCGGGGCGAGCAGGAAGAAGATGAACGCCTTCGACAGCACCGTCGCGGTGAAGTCGCGGCGCGCGATGACCATTGCCGAGCGGAGGAAGCGGATCATTGCGGCTTGTCCTGCCCCATCGCGGCTGCGGCGGCATCGCCGGCAATCGCGACAAACGCGTCGTGCAGCCCGGGACGCTCAATCGCCAGCGTCTCAATTCCCGCGCCCCCGTCGATGAGCGCCCGAAGCAGTGGCTCCGGCCCCGACGCGGGAAGCTCGAAAACCCATTCGTCGCCTTCCCGCCGCGCGCCGGCCGGAAAGGCGGATCGCCACGGACCGTCGCTGGCGCGGGTCCGCAGGCGAACGATCGCGCTCAGCTTGGCGCGCGCCTCATCGACTCCGCCGTCGAACGCGACCTTGCCCTTGGCGATGATCGCCACCTCCTCGCACAGCCGCTCGGCATGGGCGATCACGTGCGTCGAGAAGATGATGGTGACGCCGGCGCGCGCCTCCCGGCGGATCAGCTCCTCCAGGCGCGCCTGGTTGATCGCATCGAGGCCTGCGAAAGGCTCATCGAGCACGATTAGCCGCGGCTTATGGATGATGGTGCCGAGCAGTTGCACCGTCTGCGCCATACCCTTCGACAGGGTGCGGATCGGCTTCCTGGCCCAGTCGCCTAGCTTGTGCTCGTCAAGCAGCGCATCGGCGCGGCGCCGGCCTTCCTGCAGTGGCAGCCCGCGAAGCGCACCCATGAACGCAATCGCGTCACGCGCGTGCATTGAAGGGTAGAGGCCGCGCTCTTCGGGCAGGTACCCGACTTCTGTCGCGGCTTCGAGCGGACGCTCACGGCCGAGCACGCGGCGGCTGCCGCTCGACGGATCGATGATCCCGATCAGCATGCGCAGCGCGGTGGTCTTGCCGGCGCCGTTGGGGCCGAGCAGGCCATAAATGGAACCGGTGGGGACACGGAGGCTCACGCCATCCACCGCGCGAGTGCCGTCGAAATCCTTGACAAGGTCGACCGCTTCGACCGCGATGGGCATATCAGTCCGTTCGTGCTGAGCCTGTCGAAGCACTGGTTTTCCTAAAGAAATCAAAGGCAGGCCTTCGACAAGCTCAGGCCGAACGGTGTAGGTGCGGCGTGTGCATAA
>NZ_DASTXI010000172.1:0-8892 GCF_035758555.1 Sphingomonas sp.
TCCCTACTCCGCCGCCTGGGCGACCTCCGGGTCTTTCCAGACCAGCACCGGCTTGCGGGCCGCCAGCGTCTCGTCGAGGCGGCGGCGCGGCGCGAAGTGCGGCGCGGCCTTCAGCGACGGGTCGCCGTTCTTTGCCCGCGCGGCAACCGAGCGGAGCGCGCCGATGAACTGGTCGAGATTGGCCTTCGACTCGGTCTCGGTCGGCTCGACCAGCATCGCGCCGTGGACGACGAGCGGGAAATACATCGTCATCGGGTGATAGCCCTCGTCGATCAGGCCCTTGGCGATGTCGAGCGTCGTGAAGCCCTCGGCCATGCCATCGTCCGAGAACAGCGCCTCGTGCATGCAGGGGCCGCTGCCCCCGAACGGGGCGTCGAGAATGTCGTCGAGCGAGCGCAGGATATAATTCGCGTTCAGCACTGCATCTTCGCTGACCTGACGCAGGCCGTCGGCACCGTGGCTCAGCATGTACGCGGCGGCGCGGGTGAACATGCCCATCTGGCCGTGGAACGCGACCATGCGGCCGAAGCTATGGGCGTGATGCTCCTCCGCCGTCTCTTCCTCGACGAGATGATAATGATCGCCCTGCTTCTCGACGAAAGGCAGCGGCGCGAACGGCGCGAGCGCGGCCGAGAAGACGACCGGGCCGGAGCCGGGGCCGCCGCCGCCGTGCGGAGTCGAGAAGGTCTTGTGAAGGTTGATGTGCATCGCGTCGACGCCGAGGTCGCCGGGGCGGACGCGGCCGACGATCGCGTTGAAGTTCGCGCCGTCGCAATAGACGAATGCGCCGGCGGCATGGACCGCGTCGGCGATGCGCTTCATGTCGCGCTCGAACAGGCCGCAGGTGTTCGGGTTGGTGATCATCACCGCCGCGACGTCGGGCCCGAGCCGGCGTTTCAGCGCTTCGAAATCGACGCGGCCTTCGGGCGTGGCCGGGATGTTCTCGACTGCATAGCCGGCGAAGGCGGCGGTCGCCGGATTGGTGCCGTGCGCGGATTCCGGCACCAGCACCACCGAGCGCGCATCGCCCCGCGCCTCCAGCGCCGAACGGATCGCGAGCAGGCCGCACAGCTCGCCATGCGCGCCGGCCTTCGGGCTCATCGCGACGGCGGGCATGCCGGTCAGCTTCATCAGCCAGTCGGCGACGAGGTGGATCAGCGCATAGGCGCCCTGCACCGTTTCCTGCGGCTGGAGCGGATGCACGTCCGCGAAGCCGGGCAGGCGCGCGACCTTCTCGTTCAGACGCGGATTGTGCTTCATCGTGCAGCTCCCAAGCGGGAACAGGCCGAGGTCGATCGCATAGTTCTGGCGGGAGAGGCGGGTGTAGTGGCGGATCGCCTCGGGCTCGGAGAGGCCGGGCAGGCCGATCGGCTTGCCGCGCAAGTGCTCCTGCGAAAGCAGGAGCCCAGTGGCGCCATGGGCTCCTGCTTTCGCAGGAGCGCTGGGGAGGTCCACCCCCGTCGTATGCTCATCCCCGATCTCGAAGATCAGCGGTTCCTCGAGCATCAGAGCACGGTTGCCGGTGAAAGTTTCGGTGTTGGCGGCCGTCTCGCCTTCGGGGCGGGAGACGCGGCCCTGGCGGTTCATGCTCATGCGAGGTTCTCCTGGAGGGCGGCGGCCAAGGCCTCGACGTCCTCCGGCGTTGTGGTTTCGGTGACGGCGACGACCAGCCCGTGCTCCAGCGCGTCGACGCCCGGATAGAGGCGGCCCAGCGACACGCCGGCGAGGATCCCGCGATCGGCGAGGCGGCGGACCAAAGGCCGGGCTTCCTGCGACAGCTTCAGCGTGAATTCGTTGAAGAAGCTGCTGTTGACCAGCTCGACGCCCGGCACTTTCGCCAGCCGCTCGGCCGCCGCGGCGGCGCCGGCGTGGTTCAGCTCGGCCAGCCCGCGCAGGCCTTTTTCGCCGAGCAAGGTCATATGAATCGAGAAGGCGAGCGCGCACAGGCCCGAGTTGGTGCAGATGTTGGACGTCGCCTTTTCGCGGCGGATATGCTGCTCGCGCGTGGAGAGCGTCAGCACGAAGCCGCGCTTGCCTTCCGCGTCGACGGTTTCGCCGCACAGGCGGCCCGGCATCTGGCGGACGAATTTCTCCTTGCACGCGAACAGGCCCACATAAGGCCCGCCGAACTGCAGGCCGACGCCGATCGACTGGCCTTCGCCGACGACGATGTCGGCGCCCATTTCTCCCGGCGACTTGAGCAGCCCCAGCGCGACCGGCTCCGTCACCACCGCGACCAGCAAAGCGCCTTTCTCATGCGCGCGGGCCGCCAGCTCCGACAGGCCGGCGACGCGGCCGAGAATGTCGGGATATTGGACGACGACGCAGGACGTGTCGCCGTCGATCTGGCCGATCAGCGTGTCGATGTCGGTGGCGGCCTCCAGCTTCGGCAGCGCCGTATGCAGCTCGTCGCCGGTGAAGCGCGCCATCGTCTTCGCGACCGACACATAGTGCGGGTGCAGCCCGGCGGAGATCAGCGCCTTGGCGCGGCGCGTGATCCGGCGCGCCATCGTGATCGCTTCCCAGCAGGCGGTCGAGCCGTCGTACATCGACGCATTGGCGACGTCGCAGCCGAGCAGCCGCGCGACTTGCGTCTGGAACTCGAACAGCATCTGCAGCGTGCCCTGCGCGATTTCCGGCTGATAGGGCGTGTAGGCGGTCAGGAACTCGCCGCGCTGGATGATATGGTCGACGGTGGCCGGCACATGATGCCGATAGGCGCCGCAGCCGAGGAAGAAAGGCACCTCGCCCGCCACGGTGTTCTGGCGGGCAAGCGCGGCGAGCTTGCGCTCGACCGAAAGCTCGGACGCATGGTTCGGCAGACCGGCAATCGGCCCGGACAGCCGCGCCTCCTGCGGCACATCGACGAACAGGTCGTCGATCGAGTTGGCGCCGACAGCCTGCAGCATCGCGCTGCGATCGGCGGGGGTGAGGGGCAAGTAACGCATCAGGGCTTTCTCATCGTGAAGCGGAGGCGGACATAATCGGCGATCCAGCGGCCGTCGGGTTGCTTGAGCGCGGGGGCGGCGCGGGATTCGGCTTCGGCGGTGACGGACTCGATTTCCGCTTCGGGCACCTTCGCGGAATCGAGGAAGCCGGCGCGGAAGGTCTTGTACCAGGCGGCGGCGCCGGCGGGCAGCGGAGTCGGGCGGTCGATCAGCCAGGCTTCGATGTCGCCGAAGCCCGCCGCATCATAGACGCGCGTGAACTCCTCCGGGTTCGCATACCATTGCGGGTCCTCGGCCGGGACCGGGTAGCCGCGCGCCGTCAGCACTTCGCGGAGCGCACCGCGGAGCTGGGCGATATTCCCCGCGCCGCCCTGCTCGCCGACGAAGCGGCCGCCGGGCTTCAGCGCGCGGAACGCGCCGCGCGCGACGGCTCCGGGATCGAGCATCCAGTGCAGCGCGGCGTTGGAGAAGATCGCGTCGAACTCGCCGTCGAAGTCGAGCGCCTGGCCGTCCATCACGCGTGCGTCGAGCCCGCGCGCCTTGGCCGCGGCGACCATTTCGGGAGAGGCGTCGACGCCCACGACTTCCGCGCCGGCCGCGACCAGCGCCTCCGTCAGAACGCCATCGCCGCAGCCGAGATCGAGGATGCGCTCGCCCGCCTTGGGCGCAAGCAGCTCCACCACCGCGCGGCCGAGCTCCGGCACGAAGGCGGCGTTCTTCGCGTAATCGGTCGGGGACCAGCGGGAGGTGGGGTTGAGCACAGCGGCACTCCCATTTCGCTCAGGATCAAAGGCCGGACACGAATTCCTTATACGCGGCCTCGTCCATCAGCCCGTCGAGCTGCGACGGGTCCGACAGCGTCAGCTTGAAGAACCAGCCGTCCGCTTCGGGCGAGGTGTTGACCAGGTCCGGCGTGTCGCTGAGCGCAGCATTGCCTTCGGTCACCGTGCCGGAGACCGGCGCGTAGACGTCTGAGGCGGCCTTGACCGATTCGACCACTGCCGCGTCACCGCCCTGGGACAGCTGGCGTCCGGCATCGGGCACTTCGACGAACACGACGTCGCCGAGCTGGCTCTGCGCATAATCGGTGATGCCGACGGTCGCGGCATCGCCGTCGACTTCGATCCATTCATGATCCTTGGTGAAATAACGGGTCATTTGGCGGCTCCCTTGCGGTGATAGCGGTGGGGGACGAACGGCATGGCGGCGACTTCGGCCTCAAAGATCTTGGCGCGCTGGTTCAGCCGGACGCGCGTGCCCGGTGCGGCAAGGGCTGCGGGGACATAGGCCATCGCGATCGGCCGCTCGAGGCTGGGCGAGAAGCCGCCCGACGTGACCTTGCCGACCTCGTTCCCGTCGGCATCGACCACCGCCGCGCCTTCGCGCACAGGCTGGCGTCCTTCGACCAGCAGGCCGACACGCTTCAGCACCGGGCCTTGTTCGCGCTCCAGCAGGATGCGCTCGGCGCCGGGGAAGCCGCCTTCCTCGCGCCGACGCTTCTGCAGCGCGAAGCCCAGATCGGCGGCGATCGGCGTGGTTTCTTCGTCCAGGTCGTGGCCGTAGAGAGGCAAGCCCGCTTCCAAACGCAGCGAATCGCGTGCGCCGAGCCCGATCGGCTTCACTTCAGGCTGCGCGCAGAGCAGCGTCGCGACCTTCTCCGCATGCCCGGCGGCAATCGAGATTTCGAAGCCGTCCTCGCCGGTATAGCCGGAGCGGCTGACCCAGGCGGGGACGCCGCCAAGATCGAACGCGCCCGCTTCCATGAAATAGAGCCGCGCGACCTCCGGCTGGATGCGCGCGAGCACCTCGCCGGCCTTCGGTCCCTGCAGCGCCAGCAGCGCGCTTTCCTCAAGGTGATTGAGCGTGATCTCGTCGGGCAGATGCTCGCGCATATGGCCGATATCGTCGTATTTGGTCGCGCCGTTCACGACCATGTAGAAGCCGTCCGCCTGGCGGGTCAGCATCAGATCATCGAGAATGCCGCCGGCTTCGTTCAGCAGCAGCGAATAGCGCATCTTGTCGACGCCCAGGCCCTTCACATCGGCGGGCAGCAGCTTTTCGAGCTCAGCATCGACATCGGGGCCGCTTATCAGCAGCTGGCCCATATGGCTGACGTCGAACAGGCCGGCATTTTCGCGCGTCCAGAGATGCTCGGCGATGATGCCTTCATACTGGATCGGCATCTGGTAGCCGGCGAACGGCACCATGCGGGCGCCGCGTGCGCGATGCCAGCCATCCAGCGGCAGGCTTTGGGGGGGAAGATCGTCCGTCTCGCTCACATTCGCCTCCGTGACCGGCAGCCGCGTTCCTTTGCCGAAACGCATCCGCTGCCCCCTCTGTCACGGAACCTGAGAGCTTTCACCGGACGCGAGCCCGGCTTACCCCTTCGGTGGCCCGCACCACCGCACGGACGCTTTCCAGAGTGTCGCAAGAGACGGCCGCGGTCCTTCGACCTGAGAGATTCCGGGGCGGTTGCTCCTTCGGCGGAAACAGGTTTCCCTGCCTCACTCTCCCGCGGACGCCCGGCGGTTGCCCGCCGGCGACGTCAGCGCCTCTGGCTGCGCTCCGCGCCGGAGTCAACGCCCACGCCGTGCCGGTAGACCAAAGTTCCACCCTTCCAGCCGGAATAGGCGAGCAGCAGCACCGCGATCGTGGATAGAATGAGCCCGGTCGGCAGGAGAAAACCGGGTCCGCCATTCATCCGCCAGATGAAATTGGCGATCTGGACCGCGACGACGATCAGGTTGGCGGCGAGGTGATGGTTGGCGGCGGGAATGGCCCTGATCCGCGCGTCGCCGAAATAGTCGATCAGCCCGAAGACGGCGGCGAGCAGCGCCAGGACGATGCCGAGCCCAAGCCCCAGCATGCCCAGCGTCGCCCAGATCAGGTCGTGCCTGTGCCAGAACATCAGGTCCGCCACCCAGACCAGGATGAACAGCACGATCGGGAACATCACCGTCATCGGATGAACCGGATGGCCGGCAATCCTGGCAGTGCTGCGTGGGCTGTCCATCGGCCGGTCTCCTCCCCGCGGGCAACGCGGGAAGGAACGGCCCCGTTCCGGTTACCGGGTCGCGTTGTACTGGAGCTGGTCGGGCGTCAGCTGGAATCCGATCAGCTGCTCGAAGCTCGCACGGGCGACCGCGGCGCGCACGCCCGGCTCCGACATTGGATCGATCGCCGCATCCTGCTCGCCGGGCTTGCGCTTGCGGGTGATCTGCTGACGGATGTCTTCCGGCAGCGTCGCGGCCGAGCGGGCAATGATGCTCGAGCCTTGGCCGGTGGTCTGCGCCCGATCCTGGCCGGCGGCGAAGTTCAGTGCCACGCGGCTGATCCGCTTGGCGACGACGACGTTGCCGCCGCGCACCACGGTGACGAAATAAGGCAGCACCACCTCGCGCGGGGCGGCGGTGTCGCGGCGACGCGCGATCACGTCGAACGTGGTGGTCGCGATCACGTTCGGCCCGCTGGTCTCGTCGCAGGTCGTGCGCAGATTCGTGATCGTCGCGGTCACGTCGATCGCGCTGGCGTCGCGGCTCTGTGGCGGGTCGAACAGGGTTATGTCGCCGGTATAGGCGGGCACGCCGACGGCAGGGCAGGTCGTGCGCTCGACGCGGATACCGCCGAGATAGTCGAGTTCGCCGGCGCGAGAGCAGGCCCCGAGCGACAGGGCGATGGCGGCAGCGGCAAGGGCAAGGCGAAGCGACAAAGACGGATCCTCGGGAGGTCTGAAAGGCCGCAAAAGCATAGGAAGGCGCTTTGATGCAGGCAAGCAATCGCTTATCTGGGCGCCGACATGTCCTCGCTTCCCAACCTCAAGCTGCTGATCGCGGCGCCGCGCGGCTTCTGCGCCGGCGTCGACCGCGCCATCCGGATCGTCGAGCTCGCGATCGAGCGGCTCGGCGCGCCCGTCTATGTGCGCCATGAGATCGTCCATAACCGCTTCGTCGTCGACCGGCTGAAAGCCAAGGGCGCGGTGTTCGTCGAGGAGCTTGACGACGTGCCGGACGGCGCGCCGGTCGTTTTCTCCGCGCACGGCGTACCGAAATCGGTGCCCGCCGCGGCGGAAGCGCGCGGGCTCGACTATCTCGACGCCACTTGCCCGCTGGTATCCAAGGTGCACAGCCAGGCGGAGCGGCTGGTCGCGGCCGGGCGGCATATCCTGTTCGTCGGGCATAAAGGCCATCCGGAAGTGATCGGTACGTTCGGCCAGGTGCCCGAAGGCCGGATGACGCTGATCGAGACGGTCGCCGACGTTGCCGGCCTCGCGCCGACCGATCCCGACAATCTCGCCTTCCTGACGCAGACGACGCTGTCGGTCGACGACACGGCCGAGATCATCGCCGCGCTGAGGCAGCGATTTCCGGGGATCCAGGCGCCGCGGGGCGAGGACATCTGCTACGCAACCTCGAACCGTCAGTCCGCGGTCAAGGCGATCGCACCCCTGTGCGACGCGATGCTGGTGATCGGGGCGCCGAACAGCTCCAATTCGCTGCGGCTGGTCGAAGCGGCCGAGCGTGCCGGCGCGCGAGCGATGCTGGTGCAGCGGGGCAGCGACCTGGATTTCGACTGGCTGACGGGCGTGACGACGCTCGGCCTGACCGCCGGGGCGTCTGCACCCGAATTGCTTGTCCGCGAAGTCGTCGATGCGCTTGCAGAGCGCTACGCGATCGACGAGGAACAGGTCGAAACCGCGCGCGAGCACATGGTATTCAAGCTTCCCCGGGCGCTCCAGGCCGCCTGACCGGATCGAGCACCGTCGCCAGCGCTTCGGCGAGCGACTCGCGCCCATAGGGTTTGTGCAGCAGCTCGAACTCCAGCGCCGCGCCTTTCAGCATTTCGTTGCTGTAGCCGCTGGCCAGCACCACCGGCAGCCCGGGGAAACGCTTCCGCACCTGACGGGCCAGCTCGACACCGCTCAGGCCCGGCATCACCACATCGGTGAAGACCAGGTCGGCTGGGCCGGCTTCGAGTCGCTCCAGCCCCTCTTCTGCACTGGCCGCCGTCTCGACCGAGCAGCCCAGATCTTCCAGCAGGTCCCGTGCGAATGCGCGGACCTGCTCATTATCCTCCACCAGCAACACGCGCAGACCTGGCGGCAACGCCGCCGAATCCTTCGCCGCCGCGGCAGACGCGAGCAGGCCTTCGCTGCGCGGCAGCAGCAGGCGGATCGTCGTTCCTTTCCCGAGCACTGATTCGATCTCGGCGCGGCCGCCGCTTTGCGCGGCAAAGCCGTGGATTTGCGACAGGCCCAGCCCAGTACCCTTGCCGACCGGCTTGGTCGTGAAGAAGGGTTCGAATGCGCGTTCGATCACCTGGGGCGGCATCCCCTCGCCTGTGTCGGTCACCGAAATGCAGACCATATCGCCGCTGCCGTTCGTACCCGGCACGTTGGCGGTGCCGAGCGTCAGCCGGCCGCCCCTGGGCATCGCGTCGCGCGCATTGATCGCGGCGTTCAGCAGCGCATTTTCAAGGTGGGTCGCGTCGGCCTCGACGCGCCACAGCCCGGGCACCAGCTCCAGCTTCACATCGATCGTGCTGCCGAGCGTGCGGCTCAGCACTTCGGCGAACGCGTCCAGCCGGACGTTCAGGTCGAGCACGTCGGGCTTCAGCGGCTGGCGCCGGCTGAACGCGAGCAGATGACTGGTCAGCGTCGCCGCGCGGTCGGCAGTGTCGGTGATCGCGTCCAGATAACGCCGCCGCCGCTCGTCGCTCAGATCGTCGCGGCGCAGCAACTCTGCCGAGCCGCGGATGACGGTGATCAGGTTGTTGAAATCGTGCGCGATGCCGCCCGCCAGTTCGCCCAACGCCTGCAGCTTCTGCGATTGCGCGAGAGCGGCGCGCGCCTGCTCCAGCTCCTCTTCGGCACGCTTCCGGTCGGTGATGTCGCGCGTGATCTTGGCGAAACCGACATGTTCGCCGTTTGCGTCGTAGACCGGGTCGA
>NZ_DASTXI010000012.1:0-11834 GCF_035758555.1 Sphingomonas sp.
GCGTCTGGGCCGCGATCCTGTCCTTCTTCGCTTGACCGTCAGGACACACCCTTACTTCATCAGCCTGGAGGGCGGTGAAGGCGTCGGCAAGTCGACCCAGGCGCGCCGCCTGGCCGAGGCGCTGCGCGCCCGCGGCCTCGACGTGCTGCTGACGCGCGAGCCCGGCGGCAGCCCGGGTGCGGAAGCGATCCGTTCGCTGCTGCTGGAGGGCGACGCGAACCGCTGGTCGCCCGGTGCCGAGGCGCTGCTGTTCGCCGCTGCCCGCGCCGATCATGTGGCGAAAACGATCGATCCCGCGCTGGCGCGTGGGCAGTGGGTGATCTGCGACCGCTTCGTCGACAGCTCGCGCGCTTATCAGGGCATTGCCGGTGAAGTCGGCGACGCCGCGATCCAGAATCTGCACCGGATCGGCAGCGGCGGACGCTTGCCCGATCGCACGCTGGTGCTGGCGCTTGGCGACGCCGCAGCAGCAGCACGGGCCGATGTGCGGGATGCCGGCCGCCCGGACCGGATCGGCGGCCGCGATGCGCGTTTCCATGCCCGAGTCGCCGAGGCATTCCGCGCAATCGCGCACGGCGATCCGGATCGCGTTCGCCTGATCGACGCCAATGGCAGCGAGGAACAGGTGACGGAGCGCTTGCTCGCCGCCCTTTCAGATCTGCTGTCATGACGTCACTTTTGGGCCATGATGCGGAAGCGGCTGCGTTCCTGTCCGCAATGCGTTCGCCGCGGCTGCATCATGCCTGGCTGCTGACCGGCCCGCGCGGGCTCGGCAAGGCGAGCTTCGCACGAGCCGCGGCGCTGCGGTTGCTCGCCGAAGCGACGGACCCGGACCTTGGCGGCAATGGGCTGAACGTCGATCCCGAACACCGTATCGCAAAGCTGTTCGCGGCGAAGAGCCATCCCGACTTCCGCCTGGTCGAACGCGAGCCATGGAAGCAGGACGAGATCATCCCCGAAATTGACCGCAAGGGCGACGAACCGCTCGCGCGCAACATCCGCGTCAAGCAGATCCGCATGCTTGAGCGGGTGCTATCGGTGTCGCCGGCGCTTTCGACCCGCCGCGCGATCGTCATCGACTCCGCCGACGATATGGAGCGGAGCGCCGCCAATGCGCTGCTGAAGAGCCTCGAGGAGCCGCCTGCCGGCACCGTTTTCTTCCTCGTCAGCCATATGCCGGGCCGGCTGCTGCCGACGATCCGCTCGCGCTGCCGCACGCTCCGCTTCGGCCCGCTTTCCGACGAGCAGATGCGCGTCGCGCTACGGCGCGCGCTGCCGGAGGCGGCAGCGGACGAGGTCGAGGCGCTGGTACAAGCGGGGGAGGGCGCACCGGGCCAGGCGCTGCGTTTCGCGGGCCTCGACATCGGCACGCTCGATGCGGCGCTGGAGACGATGGCGCGTACCGGCGATCCCTCGAACACAACTCGGGCCGCGATCGCAAAGTCGCTTGCGCTGAAGGCGGCGCATCCGCGCTACGAAGCGTTCCTTGAACGCGCGCCCGCTTTCATCGCGCGCGAAGCCCGCAGCCGCCGCGGTCCTGCGCTCGACCAGGCGCTCGATCTCTGGGCAAAGGCGCGCGACCTCGCCGCCAGCGCGATCGGCCTCTCGCTCGACCCGCAAGCGACTGCGTTCCAGCTCGGCAGCTACGTGGCGGCGCTTGCCGCGCAGGACTGACCCGCTAAAGGCGGGGCATGGCCGACCCCTTCTACATCACCACTGCCATCGCCTATCCGAACGGCCGTCCGCACATCGGCCACGCCTATGAAGCGATCGCGACCGATGCAGTCGCGCGGTTCCAGCGGATGATGGGCCGCGAGACTTTCTTCCTGACCGGCACCGACGAGCACGGCCTGAAAATGGCCCAGACCGCGCGCGACCGCCGCGTCGAGACACGCGCGCTCGCGGACGAAATGTCCGGATATTTTCGGGAGATGGATGAGACTCTTAACATCAGTTTCGACCGTTTCATCCGCACCACCGAACCAGCGCACCACGCCGCGAGCCAAGCCATCTGGAAGGCGATGGAAGCGAATGGCGACCTGTATCTCGGCCGCTACGAAGGCTGGTATTCGGTCCGCGACGAAGCCTTTTACGACGAGAAGGAGCTGGTCGAAGGGGAAGGGGGCGCAAGGCTCTCGCCCCAGGGCACGCCGGTCGAATGGACGGTCGAGGAGACCTGGTTCTTCCGCCTCTCCCGATATCAGCAGCCGCTGCTTGACCATTACGCGGCGAACCCGGATTTCATCCGCCCGGAGCGCAGCCGTAACGAGGTCGTGCGCTTCGTCGAGGGCGGTCTTGCCGACCTGTCGGTTTCGCGCACCAGCTTCGACTGGGGCGTCGAAGTCCCCGGTTCGGACGGCCACGTCATGTATGTGTGGGTCGACGCCCTCACCAATTATCTGACCGGCGCCGGCTATCCGCAGTCCGGCTACACCAATCGCTGGCCGGCCGATCTGCATGTGATCGGCAAGGACATCGCCCGTTTCCACGCCGTTTACTGGCCGGCCTTCCTGATGTCGGCAGGCATTGACCTGCCAAAGACGGTGTTCGCACACGGCTTCGTCCTTCATCGCGGCGAGAAAATGTCGAAGTCGACGGGCAACGTCGTCGATCCGCTGGAACTCGCCAGCCGCTACGGCGTCGACGCGCTCCGCTATTTCCTGCTGCGCGAAGTCGTGTTCGGTCAGGACGGCAGCTATTCGGACGAAGCGATCGTCACGCGCGCCAATGCCGACCTGTCCAACAGCTTCGGCAATCTCGCCCAGCGCGTGCTGAGTTTCATCGCGAAGAATCTCGGCCGCATGCCGGGCGAAGGGCGCGCCGAACCCGCCGACGCCGAGCTGCTTGCCACGATTGCGGCGACAACCCGCGACGAACTGCCTGCCGCATTCGAGCGACTCGCCTTGTCCGAGGGCTGCGAAGCCTGGATGCGTGCGGTGTTTGCCTGCAACCAATATGTCGACGCCCAGGCACCGTGGGCGCTGCGCAAGACGGACCCCGAGCGCATGGAGGCCGTGCTTCGCACGCTGCTGCTCGCGATCCGCGACCTCGCCGTCGCGATCCGGCCGGTAATCCCCGCCTCGGCCGACAAATTGCTCGACATGCTGGGCGCCGGTGCCCGCAGCTATGCCGATCTGAAAGACCGCAGCTGGATCGACACGGCCGAATTCCGCCCGCCGAGCCCCATCTTCCCGCGCCTTGAACTGCCGGCCGGCGCCTGATCGTATCCCAGCGAAAGCGGTGATCCAGAGACGTTTCCAGCAGCATTGCGTTTACGGACTGGATTCCCGCTTTTGCGGGAATGCAATAAAGGGTCTCCATGCTCACCGACAGCCACTGCCACCTGAACTACGAAGGTCTGATCGAGGATCAACCGGGCGTGATCGAACGGGCGCGCGCGGCGGGCGTGGGCACGATGCTCAACATCTCGACCCGCGAACACGAATGGGACGCGATCATCGCGACCGCCTCGACCGATCCGGACATCTGGGCCTCGATCGGCATCCATCCGCACGAAGCCGACGCGCACCCGGACGTCGACACGGCCAAGCTGGTGGCGAAAGCCGCGCATCCAAAGGTCATCGGCATCGGCGAAACCGGCCTCGATTATTATTACGACCATAGCGACCGCGGCCGGCAACGCGCGAGCTTCCGTGCGCATATCGCCGCCGCGCGCGAGACTGGCCTGCCGCTGATCGTCCACACCCGCGATGCCGAGGAGGACACGGCCGCGATCCTCGCCGCTGAAATGGGGAAGGGCGTTTATACCGGCGTGATTCACTGCTTCACCGCCAGCGGCGCCTTCGCCGATACGGCGCTCGACCTCGGTCTCTACATTTCGATTTCCGGCATCGTGACCTTCAAGAACGCGAAGGATCTCCAGGAAACCGCCGCGCGTCTTCCTGAAGACCGGCTGCTGATCGAGACGGATTCGCCCTTCCTTGCGCCTGTCCCGCATCGGGGGAAGCCCTGCGAGCCCGCCTTCGTCGCCGACACGGCGCGCTTTCTCGCCGACCTGCGCGGTACCAGCATCGAGACGCTGGCCGAGATGACCACGCGTAACTTCCACGCGCTGTTCACCAAGGCCTGTTCCGAGCGCAGTCGAGGGGTCGCTCGATGAGAGTCACCGTTCTCGGCTGCGGCACGTCCTCGGGCGTCCCGCGGATCGGGAATGACTGGGGCAGCTGCGACCCCGCCGAGCCGCGCAACGCCAGGCGCCGCGTCTCGATCCTGGTTAACACGACATCAACCACGATCCTGGTCGACACCTCGCCCGACCTGCGGGCGCAGCTGCTCGACGCACAGGTTTCGCACGTGGACGCGGTGATCTGGACGCACGATCACGCCGACCACGTCCATGGCCTCGACGATCTCCGCCAGCTTTTTCATCTCCAGCGCGCACCCATCGCCGGTTACGCGCGGCCGGAAACGATCGCCGTGCTGCGCGAGCGCTTCGGCTATGTTTTCGAAGGCGCGGACGGCTACCCGGCGACGGCCACGCTTTCGGAGCTTCGCGATACGTTGCGCATCGGCGACATTTCGGTCGGTGTCGCGGACCAGCCGCACGGCACCATCACCTCGGCGGGCTTGCGGTTCGAAGCCGACGGAAAATCAGTCGCTTACGCAACCGATTTCCACCAGATGACGGATGTGATGCGCACCCTATATTCAGGGCTCGACCTCTGGATCGTCGACGCGCTGCGGCGGCGTCCCCATCCGACCCACCCGCATCTGGGCGAAGTCCTGGGCTGGGCGGCGGAGCTGGCGCCGAAGCGGACACTGCTGACGCACATGGATAATTCGATGGACTACAATGTTTTGCGGGCCGAACTGCCGAACGGGATCGAACCGGCTTACGACAATCAGGCGGTCGCGCTGTGACCGGCGATCAGACCGTGCAGGTGCTGGGCGCCGTGATGATGCTGACGCTCGTCGGCTCCAGCCTGCTGACGCGCCGGCTAGCGATCGGACAAGCAGCGCGGATGGTCGCCGGGTGGCTGCTGATCTTCGCCGCCGTGCTTGTCGGCTACAGCTACCGGTTCGAGCTGAATGCCGTCGTGCAGCGCGTCGCTGGCGACCTGCTCGGCGAGCGCGGCCAGACGGTCGGCGGCACGCTGCGGGTGCCGATGGCGCCCGATGGCCATTTCTGGGTCCGCGCGCGGATCAACGGCCATGAACAGCGCTTCCTGATCGACAGCGGTGCGACGACCACCGCGCTGTCCGCCGACGCCGCCGAAGCGGCCGAGCTTGAGGTCGAGCGCGGCGGCTTCCCGATCATGATCAACACGGCCAACGGTACCGTTCAAGCCAAACGCACCACGATCGACCGCCTGACGATGGGTCCGATCGTTGCCAAGGATATGGCTGCGGTCGTGTCACCTGCGTTCGGGGACATGAATGTGCTCGGCATGAATTTCCTGTCCTCATTGGACAGCTGGCGCGTGGAAGGGCGGACGCTGATCCTTGTTCCGCACAAACCGGATATCTGAGTTTTGCTTTACATAATGTATATTATCGGGATTTGACATGGACGAAAGGGCGGCTCCCCTCGCGCTCGACCGGCTCGCGAAAATCATGGCGCGGCTGCGCGATCCGGACCGCGGCTGCGAATGGGATGTGGCGCAGACCTTTGCGACGATCGCACCGTACACGATCGAGGAAGCCTATGAAGTCGCCGATGCGATCGAGCGCGGCGATCTCGATGCGCTGAAAGACGAACTCGGCGATCTAGCGCTCCAGGTCGTCTTTCACGCGCGCATGGCCCAGGAACTGGGCGCGTTCGACCTGGCCGACGTGCTGACCGCGATCGCCGACAAGATGGAGCGCCGCCATCCGCACGTCTTCGGAAACGAAGACCATTCGCCCGGCTGGGAAGCCGTCAAGGCCGCCGAACGCGCCGACAAGGACGACCCGAGCGCGCTTGCCCATGTCGCCCGCGCGCTGCCGGCACTGCTCCGCGCCGAAAAGCTGCAGAAGCGCGCCGCGCGCACCGGCTTCGACTGGCCCGATCCCTGCGGTCCGCGCGCCAAGATTCTCGAGGAACTGGACGAGATCGCCGACGCGCCCGAGGACCAGCTGGAGGAAGAAGTCGGCGACCTCCTCTTCGCCGCTGTCAACTTCGCACGCCATCTGAAGATCGATCCAGAAGCCGCACTTCGCAAAGCGAACGACAAATTCGAGCGCCGCTTCCGCGCGATGGAGGCGATGGATGCGCGCTTTGCCGATCTAGACCTCGATGACAAGGAAGCGCTCTGGCAGAGGGCAAAGGCGGGCGGCTAGGCTCGCGCCCGGAACCGGTCCCAGTCGCGGTCGGAGAGTCGCACGTCGTAGGCGATCCGATCGCCGTCGATTGTCTCTTCGCCAATCACCTCGCCATGCTCGTGCAGCCAGGCGAGCGCGGCGCCGTCGGCGATCGGCACCTCGATGTGCCGCAGCCGGTTGGCCCCGGTCAGCCTGTCCGCGACCAGGCGTGTGAGCGTATCGACGCCCTCCCCCGTGAGCGCGGAAATCAGCATTACGTCGTCGCGCTTCGCGGCGTCCGCCTCTACCAGCGCACGCCGCTCCGGATCGAGGCTGTCCAGCTTGTTCCAGGCTTCGATCCGCGGCGCTTCCGCCCCGATCTCGGCGAGCACCCGCTCGACGTCCGCGCGTTGCGCATCGGAATCCGGATGCGCGATGTCGCGGACATGGACGATCAGGTCGGCCGAGATCACTTCCTCGAGTGTCGCGCGGAATGCGGCGACGAGCTGCGTCGGCAGGTCGGAAACGAAGCCGACCGTGTCCGACAGGATCGCCTTGTCGAGCCCCGGCAGCGCGATCTGCCGCATCGTCGGATCAAGGGTCGCGAACAGCAGGTTCTCGGCCATCACGTCGGCGCCGGTCAGCCGGTTGAACAAGGTCGACTTGCCGGCATTGGTGTAGCCGACCAGCGCGATCACCGGCCAAGGCGCGCGACGGCGGCGGTCGCGGTGCAGCGTGCGGGTGCGGCTGACCGTCTCCAGCTCGCGGCGAAGCTTCGCCATGCGGTCGCGGATCAGCCGGCGGTCGGCCTCGATCTGCGTCTCGCCAGGGCCGCCCAGGAAGCCGAAGCCGCCGCGCTGCCGTTCGAGGTGGGTCCAGCTCCTGACCAGCCGGCCCGCCTGATAATCGAGGTGCGCGAGCTCCACCTGCAGCCGACCTTCCGCCGTCGCCGCCCGCTCGCCGAAAATCTCGAGGATCAGCCCGGTGCGGTCGATCACCTTGGCTTTCGTCCCCTCCTCCAGATTGCGTTGCTGGACCGGCGTGATCGCGCCGTCGACGATCACGAGCTGCGCATCCTGCGCGCGCACCGCCGTTGCGATCTCCTCGACTTGGCCGCTGCCGAACAAGGTGGCGGGCTTGGGTGCCCGGACGCGGAACGCCAGCCGCTCCGTGACGTCGATCCCGATCGCCTCGGCCAGCCCCGCCGCTTCATCCAGTCGCGCAGCTATATCCCGCCCGTCCCCCTGGCGCAGCTCCGGATAGGCAATCACCGCCCGCGCACCACGCGCGAATTCGTCATAGTCGCGTTCGAAACCTGTCATTGAGATGCAGATAGGCGATCCCGACCCTCGTGCAACGCGCTCAGCCGCGCTAATCTGTTCGCGTGGGGGAAATGGCGTGAGAAATTTGCTGAAGTCGGGCGCAGCACTGCTGCTGGCGCTGACCGTCCTGTTTGCAACCTACGAAGCCTATGCTCTCGCTCGTGCGCGTGCCCACACGCCGGCAGTGCTGGTGCGAGCGGGACAGGGCGAGCTGCGCCTCGACGACCTCTCGCCTGCCCGGCTGCACGCACTGCTCGCTGTCGAGGATCCCGGCTTCGCTCGACATCACGGAATCGATTTCACGACGCCTGGGCAGGGTATGACCACGCTCACCCAGGCGCTCGTCAAAATCTTCTATTTCCATCACTTCCGCCCAGGTTTCGCGAAGATTGAGCAGAGCCTCATCGCCCGGTTCGTGCTCGATCCGGCAATGGCCAAGCCGGAGCAGGTGCATGCGCTGTTGAACCATGCGAATTTCGGCACATGGGACGGCCGGCCGGTGATCGGCTTCGTGGCGGCCGCCCGCACATATTTCGTCCGGTCGTTCGCTGCCCTGAGCGATCGCCAGTTCCTCAGCCTTGTCGCGATGCTGATGGCGCCCAATCGGCTCGATCCGCTGCGCCATCCTGCTGCAAATGCCGAGCGTGTCCGCCGGATCGAGCGGCTGCTTGCGGGCCGATGCCGTCCGGATGGGCTGAACGACGTCGCTTACCGGCGCTGCTGAACGCCTATTCTCCCTGCGCCTGTTCTTCCGCCAGGTTCAGCGGGTGCGCCGGCTGCACGGTCGAGATCGCGTGCTTGTAGACCAATTGCGTCTGGTTCTCGCGGCGCAGCAGCAGGCAGAACAGGTCGAACGCCGCCACTTCGCCTTGCAGCATGACGCCGTTGACCAGGAACATCGTCACCGGCTCTTCGCTCCGCCGCACCGCGCTCAGGAAGACTTCCTGCAGCAGCACCGGCTTCTTCTGGCTGTCGGCGAACGCCTTTTCGATCGGCGCCAGGTCGACCGGCGCCGCGGGCATCACCGTCGAGATCGCATGCTTGTAGACCAGCTGGGCGTTGCCGTCGCGGCGCAGCAGTACCGAGAAATTGTCGAACCAGGTGATGATTCCCTGCAACTTGACCCCTTTCACCAGGAACATCGTCACCGGTGTCTTGGACTTGCGCAGCGAATTCAGGAAAATGTCCTGCAGATTATTGACCTTGTCGGCCATCACTTGCCTCCGCTCTTTTGGCGGCTTCTCGGCTCCCCCTGTGGAAGCGTCCTTTGCATAACCTGAAAGCGTGGGACGGTCGAGTCGCCCTTATTCGTCGTCGCGGTTGTCAGCGAGGCCCAGCAGCTTCAGCTTCCGGTGCAGCGCCGATCGCTCCATGCCGATGAAGCTCGCGGTGCGCGAAATGTTCCCGGAAAATCTCCGGATCTGCACGCGGAGATATTCGCGTTCGAAGGTTTCGCGCGCTTCCCTCAGCGGCGCGCCCATCATCGCCGTGGCGGTGGCGTTCGACGCGAGCTGCGGCTGGTCGCTCAGCACCTCGGGCGGCAGCATGTCGATATCGATGCGGCCGATCCGGTCGCCCGGCGCCATGATGATCGTCCGTTCGACGATGTTGCGCAGCTGGCGGACATTGCCGGGCCAGTCATAGGCCTGGAGCGCGGCCATCGCATCGCCCGCCACCTCAGGCGTCGGCACTCGCCGCTCCGCCGCATAGCGGGCGACGAAATGATCGACGAGCGCCGGGATATCCTCGCGCCGTTCGGTCAGCGGCGGCAGGTGCACGGGCACCACGTTCAGCCGGTAATAGAGGTCCTCGCGGAACCGCCCTGCCGAAATCTCGTCGGGGAGCGGCCGCGCGGTCGCCGAGACGACGCGGACGTCGACCTTCACCGTGCGCTGACCGCCCACGCGCGCGAAGCTCTGGTCGGTCAGCACGCGCAGGATCTTGGCCTGGGTGGTGATCGGCATGTCGGCGATCTCGTCGAGGAACAGCGTCCCGCCATGTGCCTGTTCGAGCAGGCCGGGCCGGGCGAGCTCGCCCCCCTCCTCCACGCCGAACAGCTCTTCCTCGACGCGCTCGGGCGTCATTCGCGCCGCGCTGACGACGACGAACGGGGCACCGGCACGCGGGCTCCAGATATGGAGCAGCCGCGCCGCCACTTCCTTGCCGACACCCGCCGGGCCGGTGATCAGCACCCGGCTACCGGTCGCCGCGACGCGTTTCAGCGTCGCGCGGACCTGGTTGATCGCCGAGGAACTGCCGGTCAGCTCGTCGCCGCCGCCAACCTGCGCCTTCAGGTTCGCATTCTCGCGCCGCAGCCGCTCGGTCTCGGTCGCGCGACTGACGAGCAGCAGCAGCCGCTCCGCCTCGAACGGCTTTTCGATGAAGTCCGCCGCGCCGCGCCGCACCGCCGCGACCGCAGTGTCGAGGTTGCCGTGACCGGAAATGACCAGCACCGGCAGCGATGGATCGCGCCGCTTGATCTCGTCGAGCAGCTCCAGCCCGTCGAGCTTCGAGCCCTGCAGCCACACGTCCAGAAGCACCAGCGACGGACGGCGATCGCGGATCGCGTCCAGGGCGGCATCGCTGTCGGCGGCGCTGCGGGCGGTATAGCCTTCGTCTTCCAGCACGCCCGAGACGAGGTCGCGGATATCCTGTTCGTCGTCGACGATAAGTACGTCCAGCGCCACCTCCTAGCTCCGTGTCAGCGCGATTGGCGCGCGCTCTTCCTCGATTTCGGTCTCGTTATCGACCAGCGGCGCAAGCACCTGCGGATCGAAGGCCATAGCCACGATCGTGCCGCCTCCCTCTCTGTCCCGCAGCTCGATCGTGCCGAAATGCTCCTCGACGATCTTCTTGACGATCGCGAGACCGAGGCCGGTGCCCCGCGCGCGCATCGTGAAATAGGGCTCGAACAGCTGCCCGCGCTCGGCCGGCAGGCCGGCGCCATTGTCCTCGATCTCGATCGTCAGCCGATGCTCGTCCGGCTCGCCGATGCGCATCGTGATATCCCCTTCGACCGGGCCGGAGTCGCATTTGCGTTCGATCGCTTCGACGCCGTTCTTGACGATATTGGTCAGCGCCTGGCCGAGCTGACGTCGGTCGCAGACCAGGGTCGGCGACGGCTCCGGCGCCTCCAGCGTGAAACGAATGCCCGGATGCGCGACTTCGTGCAGGAACAGTGCCTGGCGCGCGATGTCAACGATGGCTTCCGCCCGGAACATCGGTTTCGGCATCCGCGCGAACGACGAGAATTCGTCGACCATCCGTCTCAGGTCGCCAACCTGGCGCACGATCGTCTCGGTCAGCCGGTCGAAGGTCGAGCGGTCGTTGCCGATATCCTTGCCGTAACGCCGCTGCAGCCGCTCGGCGGCGAGCTGAATCGGCGTCAGCGGATTCTTGATCTCGTGCGCGATGCGGCGCGCGACGTCGGACCAGGCGGCGCGGCGCTGGTCGAGCAATTGCTGGGTGATATCGTCGAACGTCAGCACCGATCCGCCGTCGCTGGCGACGATCTTGACCGCCAGCGTGCGCGGTTCGCCGCCGCTGGTCAGCTGCACGACTTCCTCGCGGTCCTGCCCGTCGAGCAGCGCGGCGAGTTCGGGCGCCACCGTGTCGAGCTTCTGTCCGACCGCATCCTCGCCGCTGTTGAGCAGCTCGGCGGCCGAACTGTTGATCAGACGGATCGCGCAATCCTGGTCAACCGAGATCACGCCCGCGGTCACACCCGACAGCACCGCTTCGGTAAAAGCGCGCCGCTTGTCGAGCTGGTCGTTGGCGCTGACCAGCTGCAGCGTCTGCTCCTCCAGACGCCGGGTCATCCGGTTGAACGCATTGGCCAGCGTGCCGATTTCATCGCGTTCGCGCGGTGTGTCGACGCGTGCGGACAGATCGCCTGCCGTCACCTTGCGCGCGGCATCGACCAGTTCGCCGACCGGACGCACCAGCCGGTCCGCAACCCGCAGCGCGATCCACACCGCCGCCGCGGCAATCAGCAGCGAAATCAGCAGCAACGCCGCGTTGAAGCGGATCTGGAGCGATCGGGTCCGGTCGAGCAGTGCGTTATAATCGCGCAGCACGGCCTTGGCGCGCGCGCTCTGCGTCAGCGCCTGCGGGTCGGAGATACGCGACGCGTAGAGATAGGTGTTTCCCGACGGCATCAGCTTGGTGACCGCCTCGATCCGATCGGGGCTGTCGGTCACCACCACCGGCTCGCCGCGGGTCAGGCGCAGAACGACGGCCGGGGAAACGCGCTTTTCGACCGGGCGCGCATCC
>NZ_DASTXI010000119.1:0-7859 GCF_035758555.1 Sphingomonas sp.
AGCGGCGCTTCGGCCAGTTTGGCGCATGTGGCTTCGATCAGGTCGGTGTAGCGCAGGGCTTGGGGCAAGCTCCATTGCTCTACCGTGTAGTCGAATATGGCTCCGAGATCGCGCTGTGCTTTCGGGCTGAGCCGATACTCAGCCATGCTCGGCGTATTTGCGCTTCTTGAACGCAGCGAAGTCGAACGGCTCCGGCTCGCCGCTTTGCTCGCCTTCGATCAACGCCTGACGGATGGTCTCGATCTCGAAGTTGCGTTCCTGTTCGCGCCGGATCAGGTCGCGGATTGCTTCGCTGTCATTGGTGTAGAGCCCGGCCGCGATCTGAGTCTCGATCCAGGCATCCTGCTGTTCGGTCAGAGTGATGGTCTTGCGTACGGCGCCCATATCGTCCTCATACCATTGGTGCGAAAACCTGCATATCAGACGAAGCTTGCTTGAACCAAGGCACATCATCACGTTTAGAACAAAAAAGGAACTGTCCTACTTGACCGCACCGTGGCATGCTGCGCGTGGCTCCTTCTCAGCGTTGATTCGAGTGTCTCGCGCGATCATTCGCCGGAAAGGGAAAATGTTCCTGATTCCATGTGAAAGTCGTCCAAGTTGTCCAGGTCGTCCAAGTCGGACGACAATGGATATTGAAGACGGGATATTGGTTGCCGACGCCAAATCATTTCAGTCTGGCAGGCACGCGCTGGTCCGCTAGACAAACCCCTCAACCCCCGCTAAGGCCCGCCGCTTCCATCCAATCTGCGCGAACACAGGGAAACCGAGTGCAATGAAACTGAACGAAATCCGCGACAATTCGGGCGCGCGTAAATCGAAGATCCGCGTCGGCCGGGGCATCGGCTCCGGCAAGGGCAAGACCGGCGGCCGGGGCCAGAAGGGCCAGAAGAGCCGTGAGGGCGTTTCGATCGCCGGCTTCGAGGGCGGCCAGATGCCGCTCCACATGCGGCTGCCGAAGCGCGGCTTCAACAACATCTTCGCCAAGGATTATGCCGAGGTGAACCTGGGCGCGATCCAGAAAGCGGTCGACGCCAAGAAGCTGGACGCCAAGGGCACGATCGATCACGCCGCGCTGAAGGCGGCCGGTCTCGCGCGCGGCGGCAAGGACGGCGTCCGCCTGCTCGGCAAGGGCGATTTCTCCGCGAAGCTGAACTTCTCGGTCGCCGGCGTGTCGAAGGGCGCGCGCGAGGCGGTGGAGAAGGCCGGCGGCTCGGTCGAGGTGCTGACGGTGGTTCCGGCCGCCGAAAAGGCCGCTGCCAAGAAGAACAGCGTGCGCGACGCAAAGAAGGCGGCGCGGGCCTGAGGCCAGCCGCTCGATCCCGATCCCCTTAGACAAAGGGATCGGGGCCACTATATGGAGCGGCGGAGGGCGATAGAGCTCGCCGCCGCTTTGTTTTTCAGGACTGACGCAAGCCCATGGCATCTCGAGCCGACGCACTGGCCACCAACATCAATCTGTCGAAATTCGGCGAGGCGACCGAGCTGAAGAAGCGGCTCTGGTTCACGATCGGCGTGCTGATCGTTTTCCGACTGCTCAGCTTCATTCCGCTGCCCGGCATCGATCCGACCGCGCTGGGCCTGCTGGCGAACCAGACGCGCGGCGGCGTGCTTGACTTCTTCAACACCTTCTCCGGCGGCTCGCTCGAGCGCATGTCGATCATCGCGCTGGGCGTGATGCCGTACATCACCGCCTCGATCGTCGTGCAGCTCGCGACCTCGTTGAGCCCGACGCTGAACGCGATCAAGAAGGAAGGCGAAAGCGGCCGCAAGCGGCTGAACCAGTATACCCGCTACGGCACGGTGGGCCTCACCGCGATCCAGGGCTGGTTCATCGCGGTCGGTCTCGAAAGCTTCGGCGCACAGCAAGGCGTGCAGGCGGTCGTCGATCCCGGCATGCTGTTCCGCATCACCGCGGTCATCTCGCTGATCGGCGGCACCATGTTCCTGATGTGGCTGGGCGAGCAGATCACCAGCCGCGGCGTCGGCAACGGCGTGTCGCTGATCATCATGGCCGGCATCGTCGCGCAGCTGCCGAAGACGCTGCTCAACCTGTTCGAAGGCGGCCGCACCGGCAGCCTGTCGCCGCTGCTGATCATCACGATCGTCGGCGCCGCACTGGGGCTCGTTGCCTTCATCTGCTTCATGGAGCGCGCGCAGCGCCGGGTGCTGATCCAGTATCCGAAGCGCCAGACCCAACGCGGCATGATGCAGGCGGATCGCAGCCACCTGCCGCTGAAGATCAACACTGCGAACGTGATCCCGCCGATCTTCGCCTCATCGTTGCTGCTGATGCCGCTGACGATCAGCCAGTTTGCCGGGCAGCAGGCGACCCAGGGCCAAGGCTGGTGGGGCGATTTCCTGATCACCCTCAACCAGTATCTGCAGCACGGATCGCCGATCTACATGGCGCTCTATGGCGCGGGCATCATCTTCTTCACTTTCTTCTACACGGCTGTCGTGTTCAATCCGGAGGAGACCGCGGACAATCTGAAGCGCAACGGCGGCTTCATTCCCGGCATCCGTCCCGGCAAGAACACGGCCGATTATCTGGACTATGTGCTGACGCGCATCACGGTGGTCGGCGCCGCCTATCTGACGCTGATCTGTCTGTTGCCGGAATATCTGGTCGCGGCTGCCGGCATCCCGTTCTACCTGGGCGGTACCAGCCTGCTGATCGTCGTCAACGTGACGATGGACACGGTGACGCAGATCCAGTCGCACCTGCTCGCGCACCAATATGGCGACCTGATCAAGAAGGCGAAGCTCAAAGGCCGCATCCGCTGAACCGGGCTTGAGGGGAGGTCCATGAACATCATCCTGCTGGGCCCGCCGGGAGCGGGGAAGGGGACGCAGGCCGAACGGCTGGTGGCGGCACGCGGCATGGTCCAGCTGTCGACTGGCGACATGCTCCGCGCGGCGCGTAAGTCGGGCACGCCGCTCGGCGCGCGCGTCGCTGCTGTCATGGATGCCGGCGAGCTGGTGTCGGACGAGATCGTCTCCGATCTGATCGGCGAAGCGCTCGACATGATGGGTCCCGAACAGGGCGCGATCTTCGACGGCTATCCGCGCACCGCCGCCCAGGCGGAATCGCTGGACGCGATCCTCGCCGCGCGCGGCCGCAAGCTCGACCATGTGATCGAGCTGGAAGTGGACGAGGATGCGCTGGTCGAGCGCATCACCGGCCGCTTCACCTGCGCCAAATGCGGCACCGGCTATCACGACCGGTTCAAGCTGCCGAAGATCGAAGGCACCTGCGACGTGTGCGGCAGCCACGAGTTCAAGCGGCGGCCCGACGACAATGCGGAGACGGTCCGCACCCGCATGGCCGAATACCGCGCCAAGACCGCGCCGATCCTGCCTTTCTACGAAGCGCGCGGAATCGTCGACCGGGTCGATGGCATGGCGGACATGGATGTCGTCACCCGTGCTATAGGTGCCATTCTCGACGGCTGATCTATCCGGGTCGGGGAGGGGGCATGAGACAAGTCGTTCTGATCGCCGCAAGCCTGTCGCTGCCGGCCTCGGCCGCCGTGGTCGCCGACAATGCCGCCGGGTTCGCGATCGAGCACGAGGCTGTCATCGCTGCCTCGCCCGAACGCGTCTACGCCGCGCTGGGCCAGCCGTCCGCCTGGTGGAACAGCCAGCATAGCTGGTCGGGAAGCGCGTCCAATCTGAGCCTGGATCTGCGGCCGGGCGGCTGCTTCTGCGAACGGCTGCCCGGCGGTGGCGGCGTCGAACATGCGCGCGTCGTGATGGCCTGGCCGGGCAAGCTGCTGCGCCTGTCCGGCGCGCTTGGGCCGCTGCAGTCGGAAGCGCTGACGGGCACGATGTCGTGGGAGCTGAAGCCGGTCGCCGGCGGCACCAGCGTCAAGCTCAGCTATGTCGTCGCCGGCCTCGCCCGCACCGCCCGCGCCGCGCTTCCCGGCGCCGTGGACGGTGTGCTCGGCGAGCAACTGGCGGGGTTGAAGACCTTTGTCGAAGGACGAGCGAAGGGCAGCTAGCTCTTCCACTCGGCCAATATGTGCTCGCCGGTCGGGCCGGTGATCGCGATGCGATCGAACCGCACCCGGATCAGGCAGACGGGGCGCCGGTCGGGCGAGGGGCTCCAGCAGCCGATCGCCTTGTCCTTGTCGAGCGCGACGAGCCGGCCTTCGGCCACCAGCCGCAGCCCGCGATCGAGCGCCATCTCGCCGGGCGCGAGCTTCTGCACGGCCTGATAGGCGCGCCCGTTGCGCCGCTCCTCGCGCTTGGTGCCCGGCTCGAACAGCTCGACCACTCCCAACGTCTGCCGCACCGGCGGGATTGTCGACGGAATGGCTTCCGGCGCCGGCATGGGCCCGGGAGCCGGAGTCGGGCTTCCGCTCGGGCTCGGGATCGGCTGCGGCGTCGCAACCTCCGCCGGACAGAGATCCGAACGCTGCCAGGGGCGCCGGATCCAGAAGCCTTCCGCTGCCTCGAACGCGACGCCGGCTGCGATTCTCTTCAGGATCGGCGCTTCGGTCCAGACTTCGGGCGTGACCTTCACGCGCAGCGTTTCCTTGTCCGCGTCGTAGCTCCAGCCGGTGCTGGCTTTCTTCAGATCCTCCGTCGGACCGCCGCACCCGAACGGGATGTTGAGCGCAAAGCGCCGCCCCGGCAGGTCCGATGCCGGCCGCTGCTCGCCCGAGGCGAAGCTGCTGGCCGCGCGCGACGCGGCATCGATCAGGTCGGCGCGTGACAAGGGCGGCAGCGGCTGCGGGATCGTCGGCAGCATCGGCGTGGGGGCGGGCGTCGCCACCGGTTTCGGCGCCGGTTCGGGGGCAGGGCGGGTGAGCAGCACGCCCGCGACCACCAGGCCCACGAAAATGCCTGCCGCGGCCCATGCGCGCCAGCCGGATGTACGGCGGTCGGTCATCGACGCCCCTTTTGACAAGACATTCCCGCCACGCCAAGGCTTTGCCGCGTGACGTCTGACCAGCTCGTGACCGTCCTTGTGCTTGCGGCCGTGGTCGCCGCGCTGATCTGGGACAAGGTGCGTGCGGATGTCGTCGCGCTCACGGGCGCCGCGGTGCTGCTGATGACCGGCGTCGTGCGGCCCAGCGAAGTGCAGGGCGCCTTTGCCAGCCCGGCCCTCATCGCGCTCGCCTCGCTGTTCGTCATCGTCTACGCGATCGAGCTGTCGGGCCTGCTCGACCGGCTGATCGAGCTGGCAGTCGTGATGTGCCGCAGGATCGGCGTGCTGGGCCTGTGGATCACGATCGGGCTGTGCGGCGCCGCCTCCGGCTTTCTCAACAACACGCCGATCGTCGTGCTGTCCGCACCGATCGTGCGCGATGCCGCGCGCAAGCTCGGGCTCGACCCGAAACGCTTCCTGATCCCTGTGTCCTACATGGCCGTGCTCGGCGGCTGCACGACCCTGATCGGCACGTCGACCAACCTGCTGGTCGCGGACATGGCGCGCGTCGCCGGCCAGCCGACCTTCGGCCTGTTCGAGATCACGCCGGTCGGTCTCGCCATCGCCGGAGTGGGCGCGCTCTACCTGCTGCTGGTCAGCGGCCGCCTGGTCAGGTCCGGCACGTCAGAGGAGAGCGAAACACGAGCCGTGGAGATCGAACCGGACATGGCCGGCGCCCAGGTCGGCGCGCCGGAGCTTTTCCTGTCCCATGCGGAGCTTCAGCCCCGGCGCGCGGCGCTGGCCGTCGGCGTGTTCGCCGGCGTGATCCTGGTCGCCGCACTCAACATCGCTCCGATCGCGGCGGCGGCACTTGCGGGCGCGGTGCTGCTGATCCTGCTGCGCGTGATCAGCGCGGACGAAGCCTATCACGGGCTCAGGCCCGAAATCCTGATGCTGATCGCGGGGATGGTCGTGCTCGGCATCGCGCTGGAGGAAAGCGGGCTTGCAACGACCGGCACTAACGCATTGGTCGGCGCGATCCGGCCGCTGGGTCCGCTGATGGCGCTCGCGCTGTTCTACGGCGCGACGCTGTTCCTGACGGAACTGCTCTCGAACGCGACGGTGGCGGTGCTGTGCGCACCGATCGCGGTCGCGCTGGCCGAAAGCCTGGGGGTCAGCCCCCGGCCGTTCCTGGTCGCGGTGATGATGGCCGCCAGCGCCGCCTTCGCGACGCCGTTCGGCTATCAGACCAACGTGCTTGTCTACCAGATGGGCCGCTACAGCTACATGGATTTCGTGCGCGTCGGGTTGCCGCTCAACATCATTACCTGGGCGACCGGCGTGTTCGCGATCACGCGCGTATTCCCCTTCTGACGGGTGCTGTCAAAGCTATAAACTGTGCTAACTCTCGCCTCGTAACGGCCTCGAATCAGAAGGCTGCCGGGTCACGCGAACAACCGATCCGACCAGGAGGGGGGATAGATGGCAGTTTCCGACCACGTCGATCTTGCGACGTTCATCGAAGGCGTGAAGAAGCGCAATCCGGGCCAGCCGGAATTCGCACAGGCCGTCCAGGAAGTCGCCGAGGACATCTTCGATTTCATCCAGGACAAGGAAGCCTATCACAGCGAGCAGATCCTCCGCCGCATCGCAGAGCCGGATCGCGTGGTCTCGTTCCGCGTCTGCTGGGAAGACGACAAGGGCAACATCCGCGTGCAGCGCGGCTGGCGCGTGCAGAACAACAACTCGATCGGGCCCTATAAGGGCGGCATCCGCTTCCACCCCTCCGTCACCGAAAGCGTGCTGAAGTTCCTGGCGTTCGAGCAGACGTTCAAGAACGCGCTGACCGGCCTGCCGATGGGCGGCGGCAAGGGCGGCGCGAACTTCAACCCCAAGGGCAAGAGCGACCATGAGGTGATGCGCTTCTGCCAGAGCTTCATGAACGAGCTCTATCGCCATATCGGCGCGGATATCGACGTGCCCGCCGGCGACATCGGCGTCGGCGCCCGCGAGATCGGCTATATGTTCGGCCAGTACAAGCGCCTCACCAACGAGTTCACCGGAGTGCTGACCGGCAAAGGCCTGGAATATGGCGGCTCGCTGATCCGCACCGAGGCGACCGGCTACGGCGCGACCTACTTCCTGCTGAACATGCTGAAGACCAAGGGTCAGGACATGGTCGGCAAGGTTGCGGTCATTTCCGGCTCCGGCAATGTCGCGACGCATGCGGCGGAGAAGGTGACGCAGCTGGGCGGCAAGGTCGTGACGCTGTCGGACAGCGAGGGCTTCATCCACGATCCTGCCGGCATCGATCAGGAAAAGATCAACTGGGTCAAGGAGCTGAAGACGGTCAAGCGCGGCCGGATCAAGGAATATATCGACCAGTTCCCCGGCTCGACCTTCACACCGGGCAAGACGCCCTGGGGCGTGCCCTGCGACGTGGCGCTGCCGTGCGCGACGCAGAACGAGCTGCTCGGCGAAGATGCGCGGACCCTCGTCGCCAACGGCTGCATTGCGGTTTCCGAAGGCGCCAACATGCCGACCAACCTGGAAGGCGTGCACGTCTTCAAGGACGCGAAGATCCTCTACGCCCCCGGCAAGGCCGCGAACGCCGGCGGCGTCGCCGTCTCCGGCCTCGAGATGAGCCAGAACTCGGCGCGCATCTCGTGGAAGGAAGAGCAGCTCCAGCAGCTGCTGGTCGACATCATGGACGGCATCCATTCACGCTGCCTGGAATATGGCCAGCAGGGCGGCGGCTATTGCGACTATGTGAAGGGCGCCAACATCGCCGGCTTCAAGAAGGTCGCCGACGCGATGCTGGCCTACGGCGTCGTCTAGCCTTCGTGCCCCAAGCCCGTTCGTGTCGAGCGAAGTCGAGACACGCTTCTCGACTTCGCTCGAAGCGAACGGGACCGGAATATCGGAGATCAAACCACCCCGTAAGCCAGCATCGCATCGGCGACTGTCTTGAAGCCGGCGATGT
>NZ_DASTXI010000150.1:0-25754 GCF_035758555.1 Sphingomonas sp.
CAGCGGAATTCGAACCTCGCGCGGCTGAGGGCGTCGTCTCTCACCTTCGCGGCGGGGTGGCCCTTCGCCAAGTCGGCGGCGTGGGCGGCTAGCTTGTAGGTCACCACGCCGACCTTCACATCGTCGCGGTCGGGGAGACCGAGATGCTCCTTGGGCGTGACGTAGCAGAGCATCGCCGTGCCGTACCAGCCGATCATCGCAGCACCGATGCCGCTGGTGATGTGGTCGTAGCCCGGCGCGATGTCCGTCGTCAGCGGCCCCAAGGTGTAGAAGGGCGCCTCGCCGCACGCCTCGAGCTGCTTCTCCATATTCTCCTTGATCTTGTGCATCGGCACATGGCCGGGGCCCTCGATCATCACTTGGACGTCCTGGGCCCACGCCCGCTTCGTCAGCTCGCCCAGCGTGTAGAGCTCGGCGAACTGGGCCTCGTCGTTGGCGTCGGCGATCGAGCCGGGGCGGAGGCCATCGCCCAGCGAATAGGCGATGTCATAGGCCTTCATGATCTCGGTGATCTCGTCGAAGCGCTCGTAGAGGAAGCTCTCCTTGTGATGCGCCAGGCACCATTTCGCCATGATCGAGCCGCCGCGCGAGACGATGCCGGTGACGCGCTTCACCGTCAGCGGCACATAGGGCAGGCGGACGCCGGCGTGGATGGTGAAATAGTCGACGCCCTGCTCGGCCTGCTCGATCAGCGTGTCGCGGAAGATCTCCCAGGTGAGGTCCTCGGCGATGCCGCCGACCTTCTCCAGCGCCTGATAGATGGGGACGGTGCCGATCGGGACGGGGGAGTTGCGGATGATCCACTCGCGGGTGTCGTGGATGTTGCGCCCCGTCGAGAGGTCCATCACCGTGTCGGCGCCCCAACGGATCGCCCAGACCATCTTGTCGACTTCGCTCGCCACGTCGGAGGCGACGGCGCTGTTGCCGATATTGGCGTTGATCTTGACCAGGAAGTTGCGGCCGATCGCCATCGGCTCCGATTCCGGGTGGTTGATGTTCGACGGGATGATCGCGCGGCCGCGGGCGACCTCGTCGCGGACGAACTCCGGCGTGACGAAATCGGGAATGGCCGCGCCCCAATCCTGGCCGTCGCGCGCCCGGACGATCTTCTCGCGGCCCAGATTCTCGCGCTCTGCGACATATTCCATCTCGGGGGTGACGATGCCGCGGCGGGCATAGTGCATCTGGCTGACGTTCTGGCCCGGCTTGGCGCGGAGCACCGTGCGGCGGACGTTCGGGAAGGGCTGGACGCCGCCGGAGCGGTCGGGGCCGAGCTGGCCGTTGTCCTCCGGCCGGACCTCGCGCTGGGCGACCTCCTCGACATCTTCGCGGGCCCGGATCCAGTCGCGGCGGAGTTCCGGCAGGCCGGCCATGATGTCGATACGGGCGGCGGGATCGCTGTAGGGGCCGGACGTATCGTAGACGCGAAGCGGCGGTTCGCCCGACGAGGGCTCCAGGTCGATCTCGCGCATCGCGACGCCCAATGGGCCGACATGCACTTTGCGGCTGCCGCGGATCGGGGCGGTGGTGACCTTCAGTTCGGTACGTGCGGGCATGTCGGCCATGATGCTCTCCATTGGACGGAGAGCGGGCGTTCGACGACGTCCCTCCCTCCGCCGGTCTCAACCGGATCAGGTTCGGCGGGTCGGAGCGTGCTCGCTCCCTCTCAACCGCGCGTCAGCGGTCCCCCGGGGAATGACCGAGCCATAGGCCGAATGGGCGCGGCGCGAAAGGGGCTTGGGCGGGCAGAGACGGCTTTCCCAAACCGCCTCGTCTGCCGTAACGAGTTTTCCATGCTGACCCTTGCCCTGCTGCTCGCCGCCGCCGCTCCCCAGGCCGATCTCGCCCGCTGGAAGGCGGAGGCCGCGCATGTGACGATCACCCGCGACGATTGGGGAATCGCGCATGTGAAGGGGCGAACCGATGCCGATGCCGTGTTCGGCGCGATCTATGCGCAGGCGGAAGACGACTTTAATCGTGTCGAACGCAATTACCTGATCGCGCTCGGGCGGCAGGCCGAAGCGGACGGGGAGGCGGCGATCTGGGACGATCTGCGCGCGCGCCTGTACGTCGACGAGGCTGGCCTTCGCGCCGCCTATGCGCGCAGCCCGAAGAATATGCAGGCGCTGATGAACGCCTGGGCGGACGGGCTCAATTATTTCCTCGCCACGCACCCGGAGGTGAAGCCGAAGGCGCTGACCCGGTTCGAGCCGTGGATGGCATTGTCCTTCACCGAAGGCAGTATCGGCGGCGATATCGAGCGCATCGATCTCGACCAGCTTCGCGCCTTTTACGGCGGCAAACCCCCCGTGATCGTAGCCGCCGCCGACGAGGGCGAGAAGGAGCCGTCCGGCTCCAACGGCTTCGCGATCGCACCGGCGCTCAGCGCGGACGGTCACGCGCTGCTGCTGATCAACCCGCACACCAGCTTCTTCTTCCGATCCGAGCTGCAGATGACCAGCGACGAGGGGCTGAACGCCTATGGCGCCAGCACCTGGGGGCAGTTCTTCATCTACCAGGGTTTCAACCCGCATATCGGCTGGATGCACACCTCGAGCGGCGTCGATGTCGTCGACGAGTTTGCCGAAACGATCGTGCGCAAGGGCGACCGGCTTTTCTATCGCTACGGCGAGCAGCTGCGGCCGGTCGAGACGCGCGTGGTGACGGTCCGCTACCGCAAGCCCGACGGCTCGTTCGGAGCGCGCAGCTTCACCACCTATCGCACCCACCACGGCCCGATCGTCCGTGGCGCCGACGGCAAGTGGATCGCGTTTGCGATGATGTTCAAGCCGGTCGAGGCGCTTCAGCAATCCTGGCTGCGGACCAAGGCAAGCGATTATGCATCGTTCCTGAAAACTGCCGAACTGAAAGCCAATTCGTCGAACAACACGATCTTCGCCGACGACAAGGGCGAAATCGCGTATCTTCATCCCCAATTCGTGCCGATGCGCGACGACCGCTTCGATTACACCAAGTCCGTCGACGGCAGCGATCCGGCGACCGACTGGAAGGGGCTGACGCCGCTCGCGCAGGTGCCGCACGTGGTCAGCCCGCCGAACGGCTGGGTCATGAACACCAACAACTGGCCCTATTCCGCCGCCGGGGAGAACAGCCCGCGCCAGGCGGACTTCCCGCGCTACATGGACACGTTCGGCGAAAACCCGCGCGGCATCCACGCGACGATGCTGCTGAAGAACCGGCGCGACTTCACGCTGCCGTCGCTGCTCGACGCGGCGTTCGATTCCTATCTGCCGGCGTTCGCGCGGCTGATCCCGACCCTGGTCAAGGCTTATGACGGCCTGCCGGCCAGCGATCCGCTGAAGGCGAAGCTGAAGGGCCAGGCCGCGCTGCTCCGCAACTGGGACTATCGCTGGGGCATCGCCTCGCAACCGACCTCGCTCGCAGTCTTCTGGGGCGAGGCGCTGTGGAAGGAAGCGAAGGCCCCGGCCGAAGCCGAGGGCATGAGCATCTACGACTATATGGCCGATCGCACGACGCCAAAGCAGAAGCTGAAGGCGCTCGCCGATGCATCGGACCAGCTGGAGCGCGATTTCGGCCATTGGGGCGTCGCCTGGGGCGAGATCAACCGCTTCCAGCGGCTGACGGGCGACATCGTCCAGCCGTTCGACGACGCAAAGCCGAGCATCCCGGTGCCGTTCACCTCGTCGCGCTGGGGCTCCCTCGCCTCGTTCGGGGCCAAGGCCTATCCGGGCACGAAGCGCTGGTACGGCACCAGCGGCAACAGCTTCGTCGCGGTGGTCGATTTCGGCCCCAGGGTCCGCGCCCGCGCGATCACCGCCGGCGGGGAAAGCGGTCACCCCGACTCGCCGCACTTCAACGACGAGGCGGAGCGCTACACGACCGGCAATTTCCGCGAGGTCTATTTCTGGCCGGACCAGCTGAAGGGCCACACCGAACGCGTGTACCGGCCGGGCGAGTAAGCGCGGATGCGGCGCGGGTGTGCAGGCGCTATCTGCCGACCTGAGCCATGCCCGGAAGGCGCGTCCTCTCGTTTCGCCCATCGCCCCGTCGCTGCCGGGCAGAGGCTCCTGTCGCCGCGCCGACCTGCTCGACCAGGCAATCGACCAGCACGCGCACATCGGCGGCGCCTCTGAGGCGCTCGGGATAGACGACCCAGACGGCGGGGCCTTCCTCCTCCTCGACCAGTGCGTGGCGGATCAGGTCGGGATCGTCGTCGGCGATGAATGTCGGCAGGCCGGCGACGCAATCGCCGGCGCGGAGCGTCGCGACCAGACCCATGAAGGTCGTGGTGATCTGCACGATGCGCCCGTCAGGCACCAGATGCCGAAGCACGTCCAGCGGCTGACCGTCGATGCTGGCGAGCGGGTGTTCGGCCAGATTGGCGAGCGTCACCACGCGCGGGTAGCTCGCATGGCTGTAGATGCCCCATTCGATGCCTTGCAGCCGCCGGTAGATCACGCCCGCTTCCTGCGGCGGCAGGCCGGCGCGGACCGCGATGTCGGCATCGCCGCGGACGAGGTCACGGCGCTCCGCGGACACATCGACCTCGCAGGTCAGGCCGGGCAACCGCCGCCGCGCGTCGGCAAGGGCAGGCGCGACCAGGCGCTTCTCGAAACCTTCGGCTGTCGTCAGGCGCAGCGCACGCGTGCGTTCCCGGCCGAGCGCCCCGGCTGCCGCTTCGAAGCCCGCCGCGGCAGCGTCGAGCGCTTCGGCGAGCGGCACCAGCGCGCGCCCGGCGTCGGTCAGCTCATAGCCGCTGCCGGACCGGGCGAAGAGCTTGAGCTGCAGCGAATCTTCGAGCGCGGCGATGCGGCGGGCGCAAGTTGTCTGGTTGACCCCCAGCCGGTTGGCCGCGCGCAACGTGGCGCCTTCCCGCGCGACGGCGAGGAAGTAGCGGGCATCGGTCCACTCCCAGGTCGGCATCGCCCCACCTTCTGCAATTCTGCAGAACCGGTCTGCAGCATCGTTGATTGCCTGTCCAGCGGCGGCGGCGATAGACGCATTTCCGTCCTGTTGTGCCGGCCGCCACAGCATTTCTGCTCGGGCCGGCGCTTGGAGAGGCCATGAAGACGATGACGCATCCGCTCGGAACCCGGCCCCGCCGGCGATCCGATTCCGGCCTGGCAGTGCTGGGAAGCATCTTCCTGAGTCTCGGCACCCTGCCGGTGCTTTATGCTGTCCTGCTGCTCCAGGGCTGAGGAGAGGACGATGATCGTCTACGCTGAAGACCCGCAGCGTATCGCTGCCGCGCTTGCCGCGCTTGCCGCCTTGTTGGGCGTGCCGTGCGCGACGGGCCCGGGCGAAGCCTGCAAGGTCGGCGTCGCCGTCCGCGTGCTTCCGCGCAGCAACACGGCATGTGAGGTGGACCGGCTATTGCTGCCGATCGCCCGGCCGGTTGAGGATGTGATCGAGATTGGCTGCGCGCACGGCTTTCATGCCGAGGAGCTGGGGCGAAGCGGAATCGTCGAGTTCTGGGTCGACGAGCATATGCTCGTCGAACTCGTGACGTCGGACGCGCGCACTCGCCCGACGCTAGCCGCCTAATCGGACGGCCCGCGTCTCAGGCCGCGTGGCGCTGGGTTGCGTTCAGCCAGGCGCGAGCCTGACGTTGCGCCTCGGCGATCTCGCGTGCGGTCATCTCGTCGGCGACTTCGGCGCGGCATTCGGCGGCGCGGATCGAGCCCGACAGGGCTGACAGGTTAAACCATTTGTGCGCCTCGACCAGGTCGACCTCAAGGCCGCCTGCGCCCGACGAATAGGCGATTCCAAGGTCGAAGCACGCATCGGCATCGCCGCGGGCCGCCTCGGCAAGGCGGCTTTCGATCAGGAACGCGGCACTCTTGTAACTGCTTCCCATGTCAGCAAATCCCCTGCTGCTGCATGGGGCAGAGTGGGGTCAGGGTTTTGAAGAATGGTTAACGCGCATTGCGGATAAATTCTTAGGCACGACCGGCACGTTGTCGATCAGCCGCGCCGCGCCGATCCGCGCCGCCGCGAGCAGGCGGGCCGGACGCTCCAGCGACGTGACCGGTTGCAGCGTGGCAGCATCGCACAGCGCGACATAGTCGACCGACTCGAACCCGCCCTCGAGCATTGCCGCTTCGGCCCGGGTCAGCGCCTCGGCGATATCGCCGCCATTCTCGATCGCTGCCGCGGCCGTGCCCAGCGCCCGCGGCAGCGCCCGCGCCTGCAGCCGCTCCGCCTCGGTCAGGTAGACATTGCGCGACGACAGAGCGAGGCCATCTTCCTCGCGCTCGGTCGGCACGCCGACGATCTCGATCCCGAAATCGAGATCCGCGGCCATCCGGCGAATCACCGCCAGTTGCTGGAAATCCTTTTCGCCGAACAGCGCGATGTCCGGCCGCACCTGGTTGAACAGCTTGGCGACGACGGTTGCGACGCCGTCGAAATGGCCGGGCCGCGCGGCGCCGTCCAGTCCTTCGCTGACTTCCCGCACCGAAACGCTGGTGGCATGGCCGGCCGGATACATCGCCTCGGCATCCGGCATCCACAGCAGCGCGACGCCGGCCTCGTTCAGCATCGCCGTGTCTTTCGCGGTCCGGCGCGGATAGGCGCCGAAATCCTCGTTCGGGCCGAATTGCTTCGGGTTCACGAAGATCGAGACGACGACATACTCGGCCCGTTTCCGCGCCTCGGCGACCAACGCCATGTGCCCGGCATGAAGTGCGCCCATGGTCGGCACGAGCGCGATCCTGCCGCCCTCGGCGCGAAATCCCGCGATCGCTTTCCGAAGCGGTTTCAGTTGACGGATGGTTTGCACGGTGACTCGGGACTGATATGAGCGGGCTCAATAGGGGGGCGCGATGCGCTCGATCAAGTAACCTGAGTATGGAAAGCGGTCGCATGGCCTTGCATGGCGCTCACGTCATTGTTTTCGCGAATGAAAAGGGCGGCACCGGGAAATCGACCACGGCCGTGCACGTGGCCGTCGCGCTGGCCGCCCAGGGCCGGTCCGTCGCCGCGCTGGACCTCGATTATCGCCAGAAGACGCTGGCCCGATACCTCGAGAATCGCGCTGCGACGATGAAGCGCCGCGGCGTCGAGCTGCCGCAGCCGCGCTTCGCGGTCGTCGACGGTTCGAGCGAGGCCGGATTCGATGCGGCGCTGGCCGAAGCGGCCGCGCAGGCCGAGTTCGTCGTCATCGACACGCCGGGCCGCGACGATCCGATCGCCCGCCGCGCCGCCACGACAGCGAACACGCTGGTCACGCCGATGAACGACAGCTTCGTCGATTTCGATCTGATCGGGCAGGTCGATCCGGAGAATTACAAGGTCAGCCGGCCGAGCTTCTATTCGGAGCTGATCTGGGACGCGCGCAAGGCGCGGGCCAAGACCGACGGCGCGACGATCGACTGGATCGTGCTGAGGAACCGCATGCAGCATATCGAGGCGCGCAACATGCGCCGCGTCGGCGAGGCGCTGGTCGCGCTGTCGAAGCGCGTCGGCTTCCGCATCATCCCGGGTCTGGGCGAGCGCGTCATCTATCGCGAGCTGTTCCCGAGCGGGCTGACGATGCTCGATATCGGCCAGATCCCGGATATCGGCCTTGGTCACGTCGCCGCGCGGCAGGAGCTGCGGGAGCTGGTCGCGGGGCTTGCGCTGCCCGAGCAAGTGGGGGCCGCGGCCGCCTGATGGGCAAGCTGCTGACCCTGCTCGCGCTGGCGGCGCTGGTCGTGTTCTGGTGGCGGGGCAGCAAGCATCGGCGGCGGATCACGATGCCGCTCGGCGAAGCGCGCGCGCTGCTCGGGGTCGGCGAAGAGGATGATGCCGAGGCGATCCGCGCCGCCCATCGCCGCATCATCGCCCGCGTTCACCCGGATGCCGGCGGCACGATCGAGCTTGCCCGGCGGACCAATCTCGCGCGCGACGTGCTGCTGAGGGAACTGGCGGGCGGCATTCGGGATTAGGCGCCCGAACGGCGCATGTCTCAATCAGGAGCGAAGATGAGCTATACTTTCCACCCCACTTCCCTGCGCGAATACGATATCCGCGGCGTGATCGGCGATACGCTCGGGCCGGACGATGCGCGCGCGATCGGGCGCGGGTTCGCGACCCTGTTGCGCCGGGCGGGCGGCACGCGCGTGGCGGTGGGTTGGGACGGGCGCGAAAGCTCGCCGATGCTGGCCGACGCGCTGGTCGAGGGGCTGACGGCGAGCGGCTGCGACGTGGTCCGGGTCGGCCTCGGCCCGACGCCGATGCTGTACTATGCCGAGGCGGTGCTCGAAGTGGACGGCGGCATCATGATTACCGGCAGCCACAATCCGCCAAGCTACAATGGCTTCAAGATGGCGTTCCAGCACCGCCCCTTCTTCGGCGCCGACATCCAGCAGATCGGCAAGCTGGCGAGCGAAGGCGATTGGGAAGAGGCCGAGACTCCGGGCCAGGTCAGCGACTTCGACATTCTCGACCAATATGTCGGACGGCTGGTCGCCGGCTATCAGGGCGGCGCGTTTCGGGTCGCATGGGATGCCGGCAACGGGGCCGCCGGTCCGGCGCTCGAAAAGCTGGCCGCGCAGCTGCCGGGCGAGCATCACCTGCTGTTCACCGATGTCGACTCGCGCTTTCCGAACCACCATCCGGACCCGACCGAGGAGAAGAATCTCGAGCACCTCCGCGCCGAAGTGCGGGAGAAGGGTCTCGATTTCGGCATCGCGTTCGACGGCGATGGCGACCGGATCGGCGCCATCGACGGCGAAGGGCGGATCGTCTGGGGCGACCAATTGCTCGCGATCCTTACCGAGCCGGTGCTGAAGGCGGAGCCGGGCGCCACGATCATCGGCGACGTCAAGGCGAGCCAGGCGCTCTACGACCGCATCGCAGAGTTGGGCGGCAAGCCGCTTATGTGGAAGACCGGCCACAGCCACATCAAGGCCAAGATGAAGGACGTGCACGCCCCGCTGGCGGGCGAGATGAGCGGCCATATCTTCTTCGCGCACGATTATTACGGCTATGACGATGCGCTCTACGCCGCGGTGCGGCTGCTGGGCGCGGTGCGGCTGTCGGGCAAGTCGCTGACCGAGCTGAAGTCGGAAATGCCGGCGGTGCTCAACACGCCAGAGATGCGCTTCCAGGTCGACGAGAGCCGGAAGTTCGCGGTCGTCGACGAAGTGCTCGACCGGCTGGAAAAAGCCGGCGCGGACGTCAACCGCACCGACGGCGCCCGCGTCACCACCGCCGACGGCTGGTGGCTGCTGCGCGCGTCGAACACCCAGGACGTGCTCGTCGCGCGCGCCGAGGCGAAGGATCAGGCCGGGCTCGACCGGCTGGTCGCGCAGATCGACGAACAGCTGGCGGCCTCGGGAATCATGCGCGGGCCGCAGGCCGGGCATTGATGGGGTGAGCACTTATCCGCTCGTCCCGAGCGGAGCGCGAAGCGCGTAGTCGAGGGGCGCTGGCAAGGACTGCGTACCAGCGCCCCTCGACTACGCTCGGGACGAGCGTAATCCCTTGCGGGCCGTCAGCGCCGCACGTCCTTCGCCACGCCATCCAGCAGCCCGTTCACGAACGCCGTCTCGCGCTTGTCGTAGAAGGCATGCGCGACGTCGACATATTCGCTGATCACACTGCCGACCGACACGTCGCTGCGGGCGAGCAGCTCATAGGTGCCGGCGCGCAGGATCTGGCGCATCGGGCGGTCGAGCCGGGACAGGCTCCAGCCCTGGGCGAGCTTGGCCGCGATCAGTCGGTCGATCTCCTCGCGCCGCGCGTCCACGCCGGTCACGATATCGTCGAAGAATTCGACCTCGGCATCGGCATATTCGACGTCTTCGATCGTCGCGCCGAGCCGGTGCTGGTGGAATTCGTGCAGCAGCGGACGCAGCGCGGTGCCCTCCATTTCCTGCTGGTACAGCGCCTGCACCGCGGCGAGGCGGGCGGCGGAACGGGATTTGGATCGTGCGGTCTGGGTCATTGGCCTAATCTGAGGGCGACGGAGCGTGCGTGCGCCGGTAGCCCTTCCGCCTCCGCCAGCGCAACCGCCGCAGGCCCCAGTTTCGCCAGCGAGTCGGCGGTGCAACCGAGAAAGCTGGTCCGCTTCATGAAATCGAGCACCGAGAGCCCCGACGAAAAGCGCGCGCGGCGGCCGGTCGGGAGGACGTGGTTCGGGCCGCCCAGATAATCGCCGATCGCCTCGGGCGTGTGGCGGCCGAGGAAGATCGAGCCGGCATGACGCACGGCGGCGAACAGCGGCTCCGGGTCCGCGACGGCCAGCTCCAGATGCTCGGGCGCAAGCCGGTCGATTAGCGGGGCGGCATCGATCAGCCGTTCGACCAGGATGATCGCGCCGTTCGCGTCCCAGCTCGCCCGTGCCGTGGCGCCGGTCGCAAGTGCGCCGATCTGCCGGTCGACCGCCGCGGCGACGGCATCGGCGAAGGCAACATCGTCGGTGAACAGGATCGACTGGCTGGTCGGGTCATGTTCGGCCTGGCTCAGCAGGTCGGCGCCTATCCAGTCGGGATCGTTGTCGGCATCGGCGACGACCAGGATTTCCGACGGGCCCGCCACCATGTCGATCCCGACTACGCCGTAGAGCTGGCGCTTGGCTTCGGCGACCCAAGCATTGCCGGGGCCGACGATCACGTCCACCGGCGCGATCCGGTCGGTGCCATAGGCCAGCGCGCCGATCGCCTGCGCCCCGCCGACGCGCCAGATCTCTTCGATTCCGACCAAAGCCGCCGCGGCGAGCACCAGCGGGCTGATTTCGCCCTTGGGCGTGGGCGTCACCATCGCCAGCCGCTCGACGCCGGCGACCTTGGCTGGGATTGCGTTCATCAGCAGCGAGCTTGGATAGGCCGCTCGTCCGCCGGGCACATACAGCCCCGCTGCCTCGACCGGCCGCCAGCGCGCGCCGATCCGCACGCCGGTCGCGTCGACCTCGTCCCGGTCCTCGGGCCGCTGCTTCTCGTGATAGGCGGTGATCCGCTCGGCCGCGAGCTCCAGCGCCTTGCGCAGTTCGGGGGTGAGCGCATCGAGCGCCCCCCGACAGTCGGCCGGATCGATTCGCCAGCCGCTCGCATCGAGGTCATGGCCGTCGAACGCCTGCGTATAATCGCGCAAGGCGGCGTCGCCTTCGGTCTGGACGCGCGACAGGATCGCCAGCACATCGAGGGATACGTTTGCATCCGCCTCGCGCCGTGCATTCACCAGCGCGTCGAAACGGGCCGGGAAGTTGGGGGCCGTGGCGTTGAGGCGGATCATTAGGACAACCCAGCTCCGTTCGTTTCGAGCGAAGTCGAGAAACGGAGTCGCGGCTCGGGCACGTGTCTCGACTTCGCTCGACACGAACGGATTTTTCTATCCCGCCTCATTGCGCGGCGGCGGCCCGGAACGCTTCAATCAGCGGCGCGATCTGCGCCGAGCGCATCTTGAACGCGGCGCGGTTGGCGATCAGGCGGGCGCTGACCTCCGCGATCACCTCCACTTCGACCAGGCCGTTTTCCTTCAGCGTGCGGCCGGAGGAGACCAGGTCGACGATCCGGCTCGACAGGCCGAGCAGCGGCGCCAGCTCCATCGCGCCATTCAGCTTCACGCATTCGGCCTGCACGCCGCGCGCCTCGAAATAGCGGCGGGTGAGGGCGGGGTATTTGGTGGCGACGCGGACATGGCTCCATTCGCGCGGATCGTCCAATGCCGCGAGTTCCGCGGGCTCGGCGACCGATACCCGGCAACGGCCGATACCGAGGTCGACCGGCGCATAGAGCTCCGAATAGTCGAACTCCATCAGCACGTCCGACCCGACGATCCCGAGCTGCGCCGCCCCGTGCGCGACGAAGGTGGCGACGTCGAACGCGCGCACGCGGATCAGCGAGATGTCGGCCCGGTTGGTGGCGAAGCGGAGCGCCCGGCTCCCTTCATCGGCAAAGGCCGCTTCAGGCTCGATCCCGGCGCGCGCGAGCAACGGCAGCGCCTCGTCGAGGATGCGCCCCTTCGGCACCGCGATGATGACGGGATCGGCCATGGCCGGGCGGCTTTAGAGGCGCCGCCCGTCACGGGCAACTAACGCTGGCGCGCCTTCGCGTCGTTCAGCGCGATCTGGTTGGTGACGGAGCGGCAGCTGGCCATCAGCTCGGGATAATCGAGGTCGCCGTTGCGGATCAGCTCGGCCTCGGCCGCCTGCTGGCATTGGGCCATCGACTGGAAGCGCGTATCGACGATGCGGGCCTGGGTGCATTGATAGCCACCGTCGCCGCAGCCCATGATCGCCATCACATAAATGAACGGGCCCATCGCCACTCTCCTTGGAGCGACTCAACCAATGTATCTGCGACCGGTTGCATTGGTTTCGCGCGCGGTCCTTCCTACATCGACGGGGATGTCGAATTCTGTGACCGGGGGCACATCTGACCGGCTGAGCTGGGCGATGTTCCGCCGTTTCCTTCCCTATCTGTGGCCGGAGCATGAGCCGGCGATTCGCCGCCGCGTCGTCGCGTCGCTGGTACTGATCCTGGTCGCCAAGGCGACGACGCTGCTGATGCCGTTCGCCTACAAGGGTGCGATCGACCGGATGGCGCCGGGGCTGGAGCCGGGCGCCGCGCTCGCGATCGCGCTGGTCGTCGCCTATGCGGGTGCGCGGTTCGGCGGTGTCCTGTTCGACAATATCCGCAACACGATCTTCGAGCGGGTCGGGCAGGATGCGACGCAGCGGCTCGCCAGCCACGTGTTCCGCCACCTGCACGACCTGTCGCTGCGCTTTCACCTTGAGCGGCGGACCGGCGCCGTCACCAAGGTGATCGAACGGGGCACCAAGAGCATCGACGTGATGCTCTATTTCCTGCTGTTCAACATTGGCCCGACCCTGATCGAGCTGGGCGCGGTCGCCGTGATCTTCTGGGTCAAATTCGGCCTTGGCCTTGTCGCCGCCACCTTTGCGATGGTCGCGGCCTATATCCTCTTCACGCGCAAAGTGACGGACTGGCGGGCGAAGCTGCGCGAGCAGATGAACGAGCTCGACACTGGCACGGTCGCCAAGGCGGTCGACTCGCTGCTGAACTACGAGACGGTCAAATATTTCAACGCCGAGGATCGCGAGGCGGCGCGCTACGAAAAGGCCGCGCGGGCCTATGCGGAGGCGGCGGTCAAGTCCGAGAACTCGCTCGCCTGGCTCAATATCGGTCAGTCGCTGATCACCAACCTGATGATGGCGGGTGCGATGGGCTTCACCGTCTGGGGCTGGAGCAAGGGCCGCTTCACGCCCGGCGACGTGGTGCTGGTGAACACGCTGCTGGCGCAGCTTTTCCGGCCGCTCGACATGCTCGGCATGGTCTATCGCACGATCCGGCAGGGGCTGATCGACATGGCGGCGATGTTCAACCTGATCGACGCTCGTGCCGAAGTGGTGGATGTGCCAAGCGCGCAGCCGCTGATCGTCAGCGAGGGGCGCGTGAAGTTCGATAATGTCCGCTTCGGCTATGAATCGGGCCGCCCGATCCTGAAGGGCGTCAGCTTCCTCGTGCCCGGCGGCAAGACGCTGGCGATCGTGGGGCCATCGGGCGCCGGCAAGTCGACGATCGCGCGGCTGCTGTTCCGCTTTTACGACGTGACCGGCGGCAGCATCTCGATCGACGGGCAGGATATCGGCCGCGTCCAGCAGCGGACGCTGCGCGCCAATATCGGCATCGTTCCGCAGGACACGGTGCTGTTCAATGACACGATCGGCTACAATATCGGCTATGGCCGCGCCGGCGCGACGCAGGAGGAGATCGCGGCCGCTGCCAAGGGCGCCGCGATCCACAATTTCGTGTCCAGGCTTCCCGACGGCTACGACGCACAGGTAGGCGAGCGCGGGCTGAAGCTGTCCGGCGGCGAGAAACAGCGCGTCGCGATCGCGCGCACGTTGCTGAAGGACCCGCCGATCCTGATCCTCGACGAAGCGACCAGCGCGCTCGACAGCCGCACAGAAAGCGAGATCCAGCGCACGCTCCGCGACGTGTCGGAGCGCCGCACCACCATCGTCATCGCCCACCGCCTGTCGACGATCGTGGACGCGGACGAGATCGTCGTACTGAACGAAGGCCGCGTCGCCGAACGCGGCACGCACGCGAACCTGCTCCGTCAGGGCGGCCTCTATGCCGAGATGTGGGCGCGCCAGGCGGCCGAAGCGGAGATGGCGGAGGCCTGATCTTTACCTCGCCGGCGCGCCATGCCACCCGCGGCGCATGAGCGAGCAAGACGTCCGCGAAGCTTTCCGGAACCAGGCGATATTCTGCGACCGGTCGGGAACGCCCGTCACTGCCGCCGTGGTGCGCGGCATCGCGGCGGCGCTCGACCGTTCGACCGAGACCGGGCGGCGCGTGCTCGACTGGCAGGGCGATCCGCGCGGCAGCGGCGATTCGGTGCCGCTCCGGCTCGCGGGTGGCTTCCATGCGCTCGCGCGGCGCGGGGCCGATGAGCGGCTGTCGCGGCTTTATGCCGGCAATCTGGGCGACAGCGATGCCGTAGTCGCGGACGTTCTGCACCGGTTCGACGCCGATCTGTCGCCCTGGCTCGATTCGCCGCCGCAGACCAACGAGACCGGCCGCGCCGCGCCGATCATGGCGGCGCTGCTGCTGCTCGCCGAGGAATACCGCCTGCCGTTCGAGCTGATCGAGCTGGGCGCCAGCGCCGGGCTCAACCAGAATCTGGACCGGTTCGGCTATCGGCTCGGCGAGACGCAGGCCGGCGATCCTGCCTCGCCGCTCCAGCTTGCGCCGGCGTGGGAGGGCGGCTCGCCGCCGGCTGTCGAAGTCCGCGTCGTCTCCCGCTGCGCGATCGATCAGAGCCCGGTGCCGGTCGCCGACCCTGCGCAGCGCGAGCGGCTGATGGCCTATTGCTGGGCAGACCAGAGCGAACGCATGCAGCGGCTCGAAGCCGCGCTCGCGCTTGCCGCCGCGCACCCGCCGCAGGTCGCCCGAGCCGACGCCGCCGATTTCGTTGAGGCGATGATCGCCGCACCGCAGCCGGATGGCGTCTGCCGCATGATCTTCCACACCATCTTCTGGACCTATGTGCCGGCCGAAAAGCAGGCGCGCGTCCGCGCCGCGCTCGCCAGGGCCGGCGAACAGACGACGCGCGAGCGCCCGCTCGCCTGGGCACGTTACGAGCTGAACGGGCAGGGCGGCGTCGCCGAGCTGCACCTGACCGAATGGCCGGGAGGCCGCGAACGCCACCTCGCGACCGGCCATCCGCACGGCAGCAGGATCGTCTGGCACGGTTAAAGCCTTCTCAACCATCTTCGGCCAACAAGGGCGCCAAATCTGAGGTGCCCATGAAGATCCAGCTTCGTTCGTCCGAACTCGCCACCCTGCTCGACCAGGCGCCGCCCAGCGTGCGCTGGCTGTCGCTCGACTGTTTCGACACGCTGGTCTGGCGCGACACGGCGACGCCCGCTGACGTATTCGCGGATCTGGCCTTTCCCGGCGGCGCGATCGAGCCGCGGCGCCGCGCCGAGGGTGCCGCGCGCCATGCCGCCAAGCTGTTCCGCGACAGCTTCGAAGTGGGCATCGACGAAATCCACGCACGCTTCCGCCCCGGCGGCGATGTCGCTGCAGCGGTCGCCGAGGAGCTGGCCGCGGAGACGAGGCACTGCTTCGGCTTCGCGCCGGTCCAGCAGCTGATCCGCGACGCGAAGGCGCGCGGCCTCGGCGTCATCATCGTCTCGGACACCTATCTAGACGAAGCGCAGCTGCGCGCGCTGATCGCGGGGGCGGCGGGCGAGGACATCGCCGCGCTGATCGACCGCATCTTCCCGTCCAGCGCCTATGGCGTGAACAAGGGCGACGGGCTGTTCGGCCCGGTCCTCGAAGCGCTCGGCGCCGCGCCCGAGGAAATCCTGCACATCGGCGACAACCGCATCGCCGACCAGGTCGCACCCGACACGCTCGGCATCCACACCTGCCACCTGCTGCAGTTCGACGAAGCCGCGAAGACCCGCCTGCGCCTTGAGGCCGCGGCGAGCGCGCTGATCCATCCGGACGTGCGCGTGACGCGCCCGGCTTTCCAGCCGCACCGGCCCGCGGTGTCGCTGCGCGCGGAGGACGATCCGGCGTTCGCGCTTGGTCATGACGTGCTCGGGCCGCTGCTGCGCGCCTACGCGCAGTGGCTGCGGGCGGAGCAAGAGGCTGTTGCCGAACGCACCGGACGCAAGACGCACCTGCTGTTCCTGCTTCGCGACGGTTTCCTGCCGGCCGAGGTGTTCGAGGCCGTGTACCCCGGCACTTCGACCCGGCGGGTCGAGATCAGCCGCCAGACCGCCGCGCGCGCGGGCATGGTCGACGAGGCGGCCGTCCGTTCGCGCCTGCTCCACGAAGGCAAGCGCAGCACGGTCGAGGTGCTGGGGCGCCAGTTCCTGTTCAAGCAGGGCGAGTTGCAGAAGCTGAAGCTCGACGCGCCCGGCACCGATCCGCAATTCGTGGAGACGGTGCTGAAACCCGACACGATCGGCCGGATCGTCCACCGGTCGAAAGAGTTCGCCGACCGGCTTGTCGCGCATCTGAAGCGCGCCGGCGTTGCGGAAGGAGACGCAGTGATCCTCGCCGATCTCGGCTATCACGGCTCGGTGCAGGACAAGGTCGCGCCGATGCTGATGCAGCGGATGGGCCTGCATGTCGCCGGCCGCTACCTGCTGCTGCGCGAGGAACAGCCGACGCCCCATGACAAGCAGGGGCTGATCGATTCGCGGCATTACGACTTCCGCACGCTCGACGCGCTTTGCGACCCGATCGCGGTCGTCGAGCAGCTGTGCACGATCGCGCAAGGCTCGGTCGTCGACTACAAGGCGGACGGCACGCCGGTGCGCAAGGCGGCCGGCATCAAGTCGAACCAGAGCGAGACCCGCGATCGTGCCCAGGCGGGCGCGGTGGCGTTCGCGGCGGCAAGCGCAGGCCTGCCCGGCGACGCCAATGCCTGGCGGATGGCGGCCGGCGCGGCGCTTGCGCGGCTGCTGTTCATGCCGACAGAATCCGAAATCGACGTGCTGCGCTGCTTCGATCACGACGTGAACCTTGGCACCGAAGACGTCGTGCCGCTGGTCGATGCGGATGCGGCGCTTGCCGGACTGAAATCGCGCGGGCTCCCGTACCTCATGCACGCGGAGCGCATCTACATTCCGGGCGAAATTCGCGGCCATGGCCTTGCGTTGAACCTGTCGATGCTCGCGTGGCGCCGCTTCGGGCTGGAGATCACCACCGGCGACATGGCCGGCACTGCGATGCGGCTGCCGGTGATTCTCGCCGACGCGACGGGCGAGACAATGATCGAGGCCGATGCGCGCCCGACCCATGACGGATTCTATGCGATGGCGATCCCGCTGGGGGCCGGCCGCTTCACGGCCGCGATCCGCTGGGGTGCCGCGCTCGAATGCGTGCAGATCGAATCGGCGCGCTTCCACGTCGTCGAATCGTTCGGGATGACCAACGATTCGGCTTCGGTGCAGGCGCTGGTGATCCACGACGGCATGGAAACGATCGCCGACGGACTCTATCGCTGCGCCGGTCCGACGGCGCTGACGATGGTGCCGCCGCCGCAGCTGAAGCGGGAGGTGGAGGTGCTGCTCCACGTTGTTTTCCGCCCCGTCGTGCGGCGGGACGAAGCCGCGGATCTGAAGCAGGCGGCCTGACCGTCTAGCCGATCGCCTGCGCCGCGACGGTATCGATCGCGGCCATCACCTCGTCCCGTGCGACCCAGTGGACCATGTGTCCGTGGCCGCGCAGCCGATGCAGGCTGCTCTGCGGCAGCAGCGCGTGGAGCCGCTCGGCCTGGTCGTAGGGCACCAGCCGGTCGCCGTCGCCGGCGACGATCGCGACCGGCAGCCGCAGCTCGGCATACCGTTTCGACAGCCGCCGCTCGGCGAGCTGGAGCAGCCCGGCATCGCCGGCGGTCGCCTGGATGTGGCTGGGTCTCAGCCCCAGCTCGGCGGGGAAGGCAGCGAATTCGGGGGGGACCGGATCGGGCGCGAAGATCTGCCTGACGATCTGCGGCCGCGTCGCGCGGGCGAGCAGCGGCATCAGCGTGTTCGAAAGCGCTGTGCCGACGATGGGCAGCGACGGCGCGGCGAGCAGCACCGGCTCCGCGCGCCGGACCGGGAAATAGGGCCCGGCGAGAAGGACCAGCCCCGCCACTTCGTCCGGATGGTCCAGCGCGAGGGCGAGCGCCGGCAGCGTACCCCAGCTATGGCCGAGCACCAGCGGCCGCTCGATGCCGAGCTTTGCGAGTGCTTCGCGGATTACCGCCGCCTGCGCCTCGGGCGTCCACAGCCGGCCGCCGGGGCGGTCGCTATAGCCATAGCCGGGTCGGTCGAGCGCGATCACGCGGTACCGTTCCGCCGCGCGGTCGACCAGGCCGGAGCCGAGCAGATCCTGCACCAGTGCCGCCATGCCGTGCAGCATCACCAGCGGCCGGCCGTCGCCGCGCTCGATATAATGGAGCCGCATCCCGTCCACATCGACGAACCGGCCGGCCGGCGGCGTCGCCGCTTCGGCATCGTGCGCGCGCTTGCGGTTGTAAAGCGCGGCGGCGCCCAGCGTGGCTGCGACCAATCCCAGCTTGGCCGCGAACGGAAGTTTCTGTTTCGTCATGGCTGACGCCCTGTTCGTCCTGCTGCGGGCAAAAGAAAACCCCCGGCGCCGCGAAGCGCCGGGGGCTCGAGAAGCTTACGCTACTCTTACGAAGTCGCTTAGCGCAGCAGGCTCAGCACGTTCTGCTGGCTCTGGTTCGCCTGGGCGAGCATCGCCGTCGCGGCCTGCGACAGGATCTGGGACTTGGCGAGATTGGTCGTCTCGACCGAGAAGTCCGCGTCCTCGATGCGGCTGCGCGCGTCCGACAGGTTGTTGATGTTGCTGGTCAGGTTGTTGACCACCGACTGCAGGCGGCTCTGGCCGGCACCCAGCGAGGCGCGGGTCGTGTTGACCGCGTCCAGCATCGTGTCGACGTTGTCGAGCGCCGTATTGGCGTTCGTCGCCGTGTCCACCGCGGTGCCCGAAGCCAGGTCGGACAGCGAGGTGAAGGTCAGGTTGATCGAGTCGCCGTTGTTCGCGCCGATCTGGATCGACACCGAACCCGCCTGCGCGGTGTAGGTCGTGCCCGACGCCGCCGAGTTGAAGATGCGGGTGCCGTTGAACTCGGTGGTCGCGAGAATGTTGGTGATCTGCGACTTGAGTTCGGTGACCTCGGTGTTGAGGTTGGTGCGGTCGGTATCCGAATAGGTGCCCGAAGCCGACTGCACCGCCAGCTCGCGGATACGCTGCAGCATGTTCGAAACCTCGCCGAGCGCGCCTTCCGCGGTCTGGGCGAACGAAATGCCGTCGTTGGCGTTGCGGACCGACTGGCTCATGCCGCGGATCGCCGCAGTCATCGTCGAAGCGATGGCGAGGCCCGCCGCGTCGTCCTTCGCGCTGTTGATGCGCTTGCCCGTCGACAGCCGCTCCATCGCCGACTGCAGGGACATTTCGGCCATGCGCGAGCCGTTCTGAGCGCGCAGGGCCGCCGAGTTGGTCGAAATAACAGTCATAACACGTCTCCAATATTCAGCCCGGCAGTCGCTCCTTTCCCCCCGGAGAGCCGGATCGAAGCCAGAGCCGCCACTGCACTGAACGGCAGGCGGTTGCGGGACTTTAGGGGCGACTGGCGGATTTTTCCGACCGCCCTCGCGCGCGCATGCGGCAAAGGAAGCAGCGTTAACTCCGACTTTACTCTGTTCGTCGATACCGGCTCCCGAAGGCCGCCAGGCCGGTCCAGTTCGGGGGCAGAACAGAAGATGCAGTCGATTTTCTACAGCGAAGCCGCGGGCCAGACCCAGACGGTGTTGCTGTCCTGGCTGCGGGGGCTCGGCTGGAATGTCCGGCCGTTCGCCGGCGGCCGGATCAATCAGAACGATTCCTTCATCGTCAACGAAGGCGAGGCGCTCCCCGCGCCGCGCTCGACGCTGGTTCTCGGCGCCGGCGAGCGCGCGCTGACGCAGGGCGGCGACGCCGCGCCGGCGCGTCTCGCTTACGGCAATGACGACCTGGTATTCGGCCATGCCTTTGCCGCGGCCCTGCTGCGCGGGACCGCGCCGACCGCCGCCGACCCGAACACGCTGGCGCTGTTCGCGCTCGCCGAACGGGTCGCGGCCAGCGACATTACCGTGCTGGTGAACGGCCCGACCGGCACCGGCAAGGAAGTGCTCGCCCGTCACATCCACGCCAACTCGACGCGCGCGGACGGCCCCTTCATCGCCGTCAACTGCGCGGCGCTTCCCGAGACGATGCTCGAGGCACTGCTGTTCGGTCACACCAAGGGCGCCTTCACCGGCGCCGGCCAGGCTGCGCAGGGGTTCTTCCGCGCCGCGCATGGGGGCACGCTGCTTCTCGACGAAATCGCGGAAATGCCGCTCGGCCTTCAGGCCAAGCTGCTGCGCGTGCTTCAGGAGCGCGAGGTGGTGCCGCTCGGCGCGACCACGCCGGAGCCGATCGACGTCCGCGTGATCGCCTGCGCCAACCGCGACTTGCCCGGCGAAGTCGAGGCCGGCCGGTTCCGCGCCGACCTCTACTATCGCCTCAGCGTGTTTCCGCTCACCACCACGCCGCTTGCGCACCGTCGGCAGGATATCGCAGCGCTCGCCGCGACGATGATCCTGCGCCACGCCGGCAGCCGCGCGACGATTCCCTGGCCGACCCAGCCCGCGCTCGACGCGCTGCAGGGCCATGACTGGCCGGGCAATGTCCGCGAGCTCGAAAACGTCATCCAGCGCGCGCTTCTGCTGGCGCCGGGCGACCGGATCGAGGCGAGCCATATCGTGTTCGACGCGACCGCCCGGCCCGCACCGGCGCCTGCGCCTGCTGCCGACCCTACGCTCGGCAACATCGTCCGGCTGCACGAGGTGCAGGCGATCCAGGACGCGCTGGCGGCATGCGGCGGCAACCGGACCGAAACCGCCAGGCGGCTCGGCATTTCCGAACGCACCCTTCGCTATCGCCTGGCCCGCATCCGCGAGGCCGGCGGCACGGTCGCCCCTAGCCGGAGTGCCTGGGCATGAGCATCAGCAGCGTTTCCGGCGCCGATCGCGTGATGGCGATCCGCGCCCAGATCCTCGAGCGCAACGCGGCGCTGCAAAAGGCGTCGCAGATCGGCGGCGGCGCGGCGCCTGCGGCCAGCGGCACGCCGGCCGGCGGCGGCAACAGCTTCGCGGCCACGCTCGAATCGGCTCTGAAGCAGGTCAACGCCAGCCAGAACGCCGCCAAGCAGGCCAGCGAGGCCTATGAGCGCGGCGAGACCGTCGACGTCGCCCAGGTGATGCTCGCGCGCCAGAAGGCGTCGATCGCGTTCGAGGCGACCCTGCAGACCCGCAACAAACTCCTGTCCGCCTACAAGGACATCATGAGCATGCCGGTGTAACCTAGATGGCCAGCAACGCACTCACTCCTGCCCAGGGCGAGGTTCTCCCCGCCGCTCCCGCCCCGGCTTCCGGCCTGGGCGACCTTGGCCGCAACCCGATGGGCGCGCTGCAGCGCGTCTGGTCGCAGCCCGCCGTCAAGAAAAGCGCGCCGCTGATCGGCCTGCTGGGCCTGCTCGGCTCGGCCGCGCTCGCCTGGACGCTGGTTGCAACGCCGCCGCAGAAGATCCTGTTCTCGGGCCTGTCCGATGCCGACAAGGCGGCTGCTTCCGAAGCGCTGTCGCAGGCCAAGATCGACAGCCATATCGACCCGCAGACCGGCACGCTGACGGTCGCGTCGGACGATTACTACAAGGCGCGCATGCTGCTCGCGTCGCAGAACCTGCCCAAGGCGACGCCGGGCGGTTATGCGATCCTGGACCAGCTGCCGATGGGCGTCAGCCGCGCGGTCGAGGGCGAACGCCTGCGCCAGGCCCGCGAGACCGAACTCGCCAAGTCGATCGAGGAGATCGAAGGCGTCACCGAGGCGCGCGTGCATCTGGCGATGCCGGAAAACACCGTGTTCGTCCGCGACAATGCCGCGCCTTCGGCGTCGGTCATCGTCCGGCTCGCCGGCAACCACACGCTTGCCGACGCGCAGGTCCGCTCGATCATCAACCTTGTCGCGTCGTCGGTGCCGGGCATGAAGCCCGATGCAGTGACGATCGTCGACGGGGCAGGCACCCTGCTCACCAAGCCGGCCGGCGCCGACGGCCTCAGCGGCAGCGACGACCGGATCGATTTCCAGCGCACGGTAGAGGACAAGTACCGCGAACAGCTGACCCAGCTGCTGACGCCGCTGGTCGGCGCGGGGAATTTCAGCGCCGAAGTCCAGGCCGAGGTCAACCTCGACGAGACCCAGGCGACCCGCGAAGCCTATGGCAAGGAAGGCGCGCTCCGTGCCGAGCAGGGCAATTGGACCGGCAACCAGTCCGGGCCGGTCGCGGCCGAAGGCATTCCCGGCACCCTTTCCAACACGCCGCCGCCCGCCGCGCAGGTGAAAGCGGGGCAGGCTGCTGCGCCGGCCGGCGCACCCACCGCTGGGCCGGGGGGCAAGGTAACCGACCAGCTGAAGCAGTCGGACCAGTATTCGCGGGCCTATGAGCTCGACAAGGAAATCTCGGTCACGCGCGCCGTGCCGGGCAGCCTCAAGCGGCTTTCCGTCGCGGTCGTGCTGCGCGAGCCCGATACCGGCAAGCCGCGCAGCCCGCAGGAAATTGCGCAGATCACCGATCTGGTCCGCGCCGCGGTCGGCTACGACGCGACACGCAACGACCAGGTCACGGTCATTTCGCGCAAATTCGCCGGCGCCAGCGAGGAAGAGTCGAAGTCGCCCTGGTACGAAGCCGGCTGGTTCCCGGTCGTGGCCCGGAACCTGACCGCGCTGGTGATCGCGTTGCTCATCCTCTTCGTCGGCCTGAAGCCGATGCTGAAGATGTTCGGCAAAAAGCGTGAAGAGAGCGGGGCCAGCGATCTCGGCGAATTCGCGATGTCGCGTCCGCAGGGGGTCAGCGTCGAGGCGCTCGAAAATGCCCAAGGTTATGAGGACAAGGTGAAGCTGGTGCGCGATTTCACCCGCGACAATCCGGCGCGCGCGGCGCTTGCGGTCAAGGACATGATCCGTGCCGACGGGAAGGCCGCCGCATGATGCAGGAACCCGCCCGGGCGTTTACCGGGGTCGAAAAGGCTGCGGTGCTGATGATGCTGGTCGGCGACGACGAAGCCGCCGCCATCCTGCAGAACCTCGATCCGGAAGAAGTGCGGATGCTCGGCAAGGCGATGTTCGCCGTTGCCGACGTCGCCGAACCGCAGGTCGCCGAAGTGCTCGACGAATTCGTCGTCAAGGCGAAGGACAAGAATACGATCGGCTTCGATCCGCGCCCGCAGATCGAGACGATGATGACCAAGGCGCTGGGCGCGGACAAGGCGGAGAACGTGCTTGCCCGCATCACCCCGCGCGAGGAAGCCTGCGCGATCCCGCTGCTCGACTGGCTCGACGCCGGCGAGATCGCGGCGATGGTGAAGGACGAGCATCCGCAGATCGCGGCCGTGCTGCTGGTCAATCTGGATCCTGCCGTCGCGGCCCAGGTGATCGAGCAGCTGCCCGACGCGATGCAGCCCGACGTGCTGCACCGGATCGCGACGCTGGGCCCCATCCCGCCCGACGCGCTCGACATGCTGCGCGACGTGCTGACTCGCCGCGCGAGCGCTGCCCAGAGCACGGCCGCCGTTCCGCTCGGCGGCGCGAAGGAAGCAGCGGCGATCATGAACAATGCCCGCAAGGCCACCGAGCAGCGGGTGATGCCGAAGGTCGCCAAGATCAGCAAGGAAACCGCCAAGGCGATCGAAGAGGAGATGTTCGTCTTCGACCATCTGCTCGCGCTCGACGACAAGAGCATGGGCACGCTGCTGCGCGGCGTCGAATCGGACGTGCTGGTGCTGGCGCTGAAGGGCGTCGAGGAAGCCGCGCGCAACAAGTTCCTGGGCTGCATGTCCAGCCGTGCTGCCGACGGCATCCGCGACGAGATGGAAGCGCGCGGGCCGGTAAAGCTGTCCGAGGTGCTGGAGGCGCAGAAGACGATCCTGGGCATTGCCCGCCAGATGGCCAAGGACGGCACTATCCGCCTCGCCGGCGGAGACGACGACTATGTCTAGCCGTTTTGCGGGCGCGGCCGAGGCGCAGCCGGTCGATTTCGGCGCGCTGGGTGCAGCGATGTCGGGCATGCGCGGCGGCTTTGCCCCCGGCGGCCCGGTCCATTTCTCGCCCGCGCCGCAGCCGCAGCATTTCCGCCCGGCAACGCCCGGCGCGAACCCGACCGCGGGCTGGGACCCGTTCGACCCGATGGGCGACAGGGGCAAGGCGGGGCCGCAGGCGTCGCACGACGCCGTCGAGGCAGCGCGCGCGGAAGGTTTTGCCGAAGGCATGGCAACCGCCGAACGCATGGCGGCCGAACGCGGCGAGGCCGACGCCCAGGCGCTCGCCCGCATTGCGGCAGGGCTGGAGGCGATGAGCAGCTTCGACCGCGACGCGCTCGCCGGCCGGTTGCGCCAGACGGTGATGTTCCTTGTGTCGCGCCTGATCGGCGAAGCCGGCGTGTCCGCCGAGCTGCTCGGCCAGCGCATCGAAGCGGCCGTGAAGCTGCTCTCCGACAGTGCCGAAGCCGCGGTGCTGAGGCTCAATCCCGAGGACCTGCCGCTCGTCGAAGCGCAGGTGCCCGCCACCGTCACGCCCACTGCCGATGCTGCAATCGAGCGGGGCGGCTTCCGCATCGAAACCCGCGCGACCTCGATCGAGGACAGCCCGAGCGCCTGGCTCGCCCAGCTTGCCGCCGCGCTCGACCGTGCCGCGCTGCCGGATGCGGGCTGATCCATGCTGAAGCGGTTCGCCGAAGACTATCTGTCGCGCCTCGCGCTCGATTTCTCGCCCCAGCCTGAGGTCGTCGGCCGGCTGGCGTCGTTCGACGGGTTGCTGATGGAAGCCGTCGGCATCACCGTGCCGGTCGGCACCGTCTGCCGGATCGGCTCGGGCGCGCAGGCGGTCGAGGCGGAAGTGATCGGCTTTCGCGCCGGCAAGACCCTGCTGATGAACCTGGGCGGCCCCGCGCCGCTGCTGCCCGAGGCGCCAGTGCGTCCCGTCGGCCAGCCGGGCGAGGCGCAGGTCGGCTCGGCGCTGCTCGGGCGGGTCGTCGACGGCGCCGGCAATCCGATCGACGGCCTCGGTCCGATCCGCGGCGCCAAGGCCTGGCCGCTTGCCGGCAAGCCGCAGAACCCGCTGGATCGCGCACGCGTCACCCAGCCGCTCGATGTCGGCGTCCGCGCGATCAACGGCCTGCTGACGATCGGCCAGGGTCAGCGCGTCGGCATCATGGCCGGCTCAGGGGTCGGCAAGTCCGTGCTGCTCGGCATGATCGTGCGTCAGGTGAAGGCGGACGTGGTCGTTGTAGGGCTGATCGGCGAGCGCAGCCGCGAAGTCACCGACTTCCTCGAGACCAAGGTCGCCGGCGAAGCCCGCAAGCGCGCGGTGATCGTCGCGGTCCCCGCCAACCATTCGCCGGTGCTCCGCATCCGCGGTGCGATGCGCGCCACCGCGATCGCCGAGGCGTTCCGCGCCGAAGGCAAGCGCGTGCTGCTGATCATGGACAGCCTGACGCGCGTCGCCCATGCCGGCCGCGAGATCGGCCTGGCGCTTGGCGAGCCCGCATCGGCGCGCGGTTATCCGCCCTCGGCCATCGCGATGCTGCCCAACCTGATCGAACGCGCCGGCGCCGACGCGAAGGGCGGGGGTTCGATCACCGCGATCTACACCGTGCTCGCCGACGGCGATGACGGCAGCGACCCGGTCGTGGACAGCGCCCGCTCGATCCTCGAC
>NZ_DASTXI010000190.1:0-12826 GCF_035758555.1 Sphingomonas sp.
CGGCTCGGGCGGTCGGCGCGGCTGATGCGGGCGGTGCGGCTGGCGCAGACGAGTGGCTTTCAGGCCCTGCGCGACGAGGCGGAGATCGGGACCGGGGCGAGCCTGGTCACGACCGTGCTGGCCGAAGGCGGCGCGGGGAGCCGGATCGACGGGCATCTGCGGCTGACCGGCGAAGCGGCATTCGCGGAAATGGGCGGTGCGCTGCTGACGCGGGGCGAGCAAAGGCACGAAGCGGCGGTGGTGCTGCGGCACGAGGCCGAGAACTGCATGAGCCGTCAGACCTGGCGCGCGGTCGCCGACGACACGGCGGTCGCGAGCCTGGCGGCGCGGGTGGAAGTCGCGCGCGCGGCGCAGAAGACGGACGCGGAGCAGTCGCTGCGCGGACTGCTGCTGAAGCGCGCGGCGACAGTGAACCTGAAGCCGGAGCTGGAGATTTTCGCCGACGACGTGAAATGCGCGCACGGGGCGACCGTGGGTGAGCTGGATGTGGGGGCGTTGTTCTATCTGGAGAGCCGGGGCGTGCCGCCGGCGGAAGCGCGGGCGCTGCTGACGCGGGCGTTTGTGGCGGACGCGCTGGAGCGGATCGGGGCGGATGCGGTGCGGGAGGGGTTTGTGGCCCTTGCCGACCAGTGGCTTAATAGAAATCCGTTCGCTTCGAGCGCAGTCGAGAAGCGCAGCGCGCAACAAGCGGACACACGTTTCTCGACTTCGCTCGAAACGAACGGAGGTGGGAATGGCTAGCCTGGCAATTTCTCAAACCCGTCCTCTCGACCTGCTCGCCGATTTCCCGGCCATCCCCTCCGGCTGGGCCTATCTCGACACGGCCGCCACCGCGCAGAAGCCGCGGCCCGTGATCGACGCGATCGCGCGGGCGTACGACACCAGCTACGCGACCGTGCACCGCGGCGTGTACCAGCGATCGGCCGACATGACGCTTGCCTATGAGGCGGCGCGCAAGCGGGTGGCGCGGTTCATCGGTGCAGAGTCTCCCGACGAGATCGTGTTCGTGCGCGGGGCGACCGAAGGCATCAATTTGGTCGCGGAGAGCTGGGGCGGGTCGCAGCTGAAGCCCGGCGATCGCATCCTGCTGTCGACGCTTGAGCATCATTCGAACATCGTGCCGTGGCAGCTGCTGCGCGACCGGTCCGGGGTCGAGATCGACGTGGCGCCATTGACGGCGGACGGGCGGATCGACCTGGACGCGGCCGAGGGGATGCTGACGCCGGCGCACAAGCTGGTCGCCTTCGCGCATGTGTCCAACGTGCTCGGATCGGTGCTGGACGCGAACCGCGCGGCGGCGATGGCGCATCGAGTGGGTGCCAAGCTATTGCTCGACGGGTGCCAGGCGGTGCCGCGGATGACGGTGGATGTGGCCGAGATCGGCTGCGACTTCTACGTCTTCTCCGCGCACAAATTATACGGGCCGACCGGCTTCGGCGTGCTGTGGGCGCGGGGCGAGATCCTCGACGCGATGCCGCCCTGGCAGGGCGGCGGGGCGATGATCGACCGCGTCACGTTCGATCGCACCACCTATATGCCCGCGCCGGCGCGGTTCGAGGCGGGGACGCCGCATATCGTCGGCGCGCTCGGGCTGCACGCGGCGATCGACTATGTCGAGGCGATCGGGCCGGACGCGATCCACGCGCATGAAACGGCGCTGGTGAGGGCGACGCGCGAGCGGCTGGGGGCGATCAACTCGGTGCGGCTGTTCGGGCCGGAGGACTCGGCCGGCATCGTCAGCTTCGCGGTCGAGGGGGTGCATCCGCACGACATCGGCACCATATTGGACGAGGAACGCGTCGCCATCCGCGCGGGGCATCATTGCGCGCAGCCGCTGATGGATGCGCTGGGCGTGCCCGCCACCGCGCGGGCAAGCTTCGGGGTCTATAACAGCGCCGCCGACGTGGACGCGCTCGCGCGCGGGATCGAGCGCGTGACGAGGATTTTCGGATGAACGAGCAGAGCCGGATCAGGATCGAGGAAGTGGACGGGGTCGCGCCGCCGCCCAAGGCACGAGTCGAGGATGCGGCTCGGGAAGGTTTCGAGCGGAAGAAGGACTATCTTGCCGGCTTCCTGAACGAGAAGCCGGCCGAGCTGTCGGGGCACGAGCCGGGCGGCGAGCTGTACGAAGCGGTGATCCAGTCGCTGAAGGAGATCTACGACCCCGAGATTCCGGTCAATATCTACGATCTGGGGCTGATCTACGGCGTCGACATCACGCCGGACGGGCATGCCTTCATCACGATGACGCTGACCACCCCGCACTGTCCGGTCGCGGAATCGATGCCGGGCGAAGTCGAGCTGCGCGTCGGCGCGGTGCCGGGAATCGGCGATGTCGAGGTCAGCCTGGTGTGGGACCCGCCCTGGAACCCGGCGCAGATGTCGGACGAGGCGAAGCTTGAGCTCGGTATGCTATAGGAGAACCGTTCGTATCGAGCGCAGTCGAGATACGCTTCTCGACTGCGCTCGAAGCGAACGGAGCAGGTTGAACGCATTATGACGACCGTCACCACCACTCGTCCCCGCCCGCAGGCGCTGATCCTGACGCCATCCGCCGAGGCGCGGATCGCGGCGTTGATGGCGCAGGCGCCCGAAGGCGCGATCGGGGTCAAGCTGTCGACGCCGAGGCGCGGCTGTTCCGGCCTCGCCTATTCGGTCGATTACGTGACCGAAGCGAAGCCGCTCGACGAACGGATCGAGACGCCCGGCGGCACTTTCTTCGTCGACGGCGCGTCGCTCTTGTACCTGATCGGCAGCCGGATGGACTGGGTGGAGGACGACTTCACCGCCGGCTTCGTGTTCCAGAACCCGAACGCCAAAGGCAGCTGCGGCTGCGGCGAGAGTTTTACGGTCTAAAATCCTCCCCTGCTCTGCAGGGGAGGGGGACCATGCGAAGCATGGTGGAGGGGCGTCCGCGCCAGCGGACGATCGGCCATCCTCGCTTCGCTGCGGCCCCTCCACCGCTCGCTTCGCGAGCGGTCCCCCTCCCCGAGCAAGCTCGGGGAGGATTTAGAAGTCCACCCGCCAGCGGAACGCCGCGCCCAGATCGTCGGGGGCGGCGGCGAAATTGCCGGGGTCGCGGCGCCAGAACAGGTTGGCGTCCATACGGCCGCCGAACAGCATCCGGGCATAGCTTGCTTCCAGATCGATCTCGCGGCCCGTCGGGGCGAGGTTCAGCCGCTGCTGCGCATAGCCGACGGCGCCGCTCTCATAGTCGTAGCTGACCGGCAGGCGCAGGCCGAAACCGCCGCTCGCGACGCGCAGCGGCTGGCCGATGCGGAAGCCGAATTCGTCGTCCCGTCCGAACACGCCGGTCTTCGCAACGTCGAAGCTGAACGCACTGCTGCGGATCGTGGCGCCGCCGCTCATCAGCCCGCTTGCGTCGGCATGGGTCCAGCCCTGGCGCGCGGCGGCGGCGAGCGACCAGCCGCCGCCGGCCCGCCAGTCGGCGCGCAGGTCGGCGAACCAGGTGGAGGAAGCGCCATTTCCGAACAGCGGGCCGAAATGCGCGCCGAGCAACGTGCGCTCCTCGGTCAGTCGCGTCACGCCGCCGCTGAGGCGCAGCGGGCCGAACCGGCGGTCGGCGGCTAGGCTCATCAGCGAATAGGGCGAGCGGACATACGGATCGCGAACGCCGGGCGCATCCTGATAAAGCAGGCCGTCGCCGCTTTCCACGCCGGCGGTGATGCCGAGCCGCCCGAAGCTGTGCCGGACCGTCGCCGCGCGCTGATCGCCGCGGTCGAAGCCGAGCGCATCGGCGGGCCCGCGCGCGACCAGGAAAGCGGGTTCGCTGCGGCCGGTCAGCTGCCCGGCGACGCTGGCGCCGCTCTGACCGAAACCGAAGGCGACGCTGGTGCGCGGATCGATGCGGCTGGCGATCATCCCTGCGGTGGCGCGGGCGCGGATCGCATCGTTCTGCCCTAGCATCAGCCGGCGAACAATCGTGCCGCCGGGCGCGTCGGCGATCGATACCGCGACCATTGCGCCGCCCGCCGAAAGCGAAGCGCCACGGAACGACTGGCCGAGCGTGGCGGCGAGGCCCGAACGCGGCTGCGCACGGCGGATCGAGCGGCCGAGGTCGACCGCATAGGCGCGGCTGAAGCTGTCGAGCACGATCGCGCCCATGGTTTTCTGCGCGGCGTCGCCCATGGCCGGCGAGAGCGTGGCGTTCGCGCCAGCCAAATCGACGGCGACCTTGCTGCCCGCCAATTCGGTGGCGCCGCGCGGGGCGAAGGCGCGGCCGACGTCGAGCCCGCCGCGTCCATAAACCGGGTCCACGCCCGCCGCGCCCAGATCGTCGGCGCTGTCGAACAGCAACTGCACGATCTCGGCTCCGGTCAGGTTCGGGAAGGCCTGGGCCAGCAGCGCCGCCGCACCGGCGACATAAGGCGCGGAAAAGGACGTGCCGTCGTAGAGAAAGGCCTGGCCGGTCTGGTCGAACGAGCGAACGCCGACGCCGAGCGCAGTGATGTAGGTATTCGCGGTGATTCCGGCGCGGTTCGAGAAGCCGGCGATGTTGCGGTTGGCGTCATGGGCGCCGACGACGATCACCTGGCCGCGCGCGATGCCCTCGGCCGCGACCTGTGCGAGGTCGGTCGGGTTGGCGGCGCTGTCGTTGCCGGCCGAGATGACGATCACCATGCCGGCCGCCGTCGCGCGGTCGATCGCGTTGCGCAGCGTCAGGTTGGCCGCCTCGCCGCCCAGCGAAATGTTGGCGACCCGCGCCCCTTGCGCAACGGCGATATCCAGCGCGCGCGCGATCGCGCTGTCGCTGTGGGTGCAATCGGTCGCGCAGCTGCCGGCCGTGTCGGTACGCAGCGCCAGCAGCGTTGCGCCGAACGCCATGCCGTGAATCTCGGAATCGTTCTTCGCGGCGAGCAGCACGGCCGACACCGCGGTGCCGTGGCCGCTGTCGTCGCCGAGCCCGCGCGAGGCAGCGACGTCCTGCGAAGCGGGCGAGAGGCGCCCGGCGAATTCCGGGCTGTTCGGGTTGACGCCGCTGTCGATCACCGCCGCGGTGATGCCAGCTCCGGTCGCCCCGGCCTGATAGGCGGGGATGGCGTTCGCCAGCTCCAGGCCGTTCGAGCGGACATATTCAGGGGTGCGGAAATTGACCGGCGGGGGTGTCGGGGTGGGCGTCGGCGTGGGCGTCGGAACCGGGGTGGGCGTCGGCGTAGGTGGCGGCGGGAGCGGGTTGACCGTTCCACCGCCGCCGCCGCAGCCCGCCAGCGCCAGCAGGACCATAACCAGGCCCGAGGGCCCCAACGCGATACGCCTGTTCATCCGGAAACACCCCTGGTCCGTTCGCGCCCGCCTAACGCGGCGGCGCTTGCGTTGCGGTTAACCCGGCGCCCGCCAATTTGCCGCAGCCGGGGCCCGCGGCTAGGGCGCACGCGATGCTGCCGGCGCTCGCCCATATCCGGAACTGGATCTTCGATCTCGACAACACGCTGTATCCGGCGTCGGCGGACCTGTTCGGGCTGATCGACCAGCGGATGACGGCGTTCATCCAGGAGCTGCTGGGCCTGGACTGGACCGCGGCGCGGACGCTGCAGAAGGATTATTTCCACGCCCATGGCACGACCCTGTCGGGCTTGATGGCCGAACACGGCGTCGATCCGCACCGGTTCCTTTCCTATGTCCACGATATCGAGATGGACGTGCTGACGGAGGATCGGCGGCTGGTGGAGGCGGTGGCGCGGCTGCCGGGGCGCAAGCTGATCTTCACCAACGGCGATGCCGATTATGCGGGCCGCGTGCTTGCCCGGCTGGGACTGGGGACAAGCTTCGAAGCGATCCACGACATCCATGCCTGCGCCTATACGCCCAAGCCGCATCCGGACGCCTATCGGGCGATGGCAGCGGCGTTCGCGATTCAACCCGCCGAATCGCTGTTCGTCGAGGACATGGCGCGAAACCTGAAACCCGCCAAGGCGATCGGCATGACGACGGTGTGGGTCAACAACGGCTCCGAACAAGGGCGCGAGCCGGACGACCGCGCCTATGTCGATTACGAAACAACCGACCTCGGCGCCTGGTTGCACGAGATTCTGGGAGACGAAGAATGATCGAACGCGGCGCGCTGATCGGCGCTATCGAAGCCGCCTGGGAAGCCCGCGACCAGCTGGGCCCGCAGACGGTCGGCGACACCCGCGCCGCCGTCGCCGAAGCGCTGAAGCTGCTCGATTGCGGCGAGGCGCGCGTGGCCGGACCGGACGGCCAAGGCGGCTGGCACGTCAACCAGTGGCTGAAGAAAGCGGTGCTGCTGTCGTTCCGGCTGCACGACATGGAGCTGATCGCCGGCGGCCCGGGCACGGCCAGCTGGTGGGACAAGGTGCCGAGCAAATTTTCGGGCTGGAGCGCAGCCGACTTCCGCACCGCCGGCTTCCGCGCCGTGCCGGGCGCGGTGGTGCGCCACGGCGCCTTCGTCGCACCCGGGGCCGTGCTGATGCCGAGCTTCGTCAATATCGGCGCGCATGTCGGCGAAGGCACGATGGTCGATACCTGGGCGACGGTCGGCAGCTGCGCGCAGATCGGGAAGAACGTCCATATCTCCGGCGGCGCCGGCATCGGCGGCGTGCTAGAGCCGCTCCAGGCCGGGCCGGTCGTCATCGAGGACGGCGCGTTCATCGGCGCGCGCTCCGAGGTCGCGGAAGGCGTCGTCGTCGGGACAGGCGCGGTGCTGTCGATGGGCGTGTATCTCGGCGCCTCGACCAAGATCGTCGACCGCGCGACCGGCGAAGTCTTTATCGGCCGCGTGCCGCCCTATGCCGTGGTGGTGCCGGGCACGCTGCCGGGCAAGCCGCTTCCCGACGGCACGCCGGGCCCGTCGCTCTACTGCGCGGTGATCGTCAAGCGCGTGGACGCGCAGACGCGCGCCAAGACCAGCATCAACGAGCTGCTGCGGGACTGAGCGATCGCGGGCTCGGACGCAGGCGCGCAGCTATCAGCGCAGCTTGCTCCGCGCATGGTTGCGCTCGACGCGGCGGCGGCGGCGCGCCTTCCAGCTGGTTTCATAATAGATCGCCGCAGCGAGAATGACTGCGCCGGCTGCCAGCAAGCCGAGAACGAGCAGAACCGTATCTTCCACGTGTTTTCCTGTGTGCGGACCCTTGTCGCCGCCGCAATTACCGGCCCGCGGTGACCGGATCAATAAAGCCGGGCCCGCAATTGGTCGCATTCCGTCGCGCGTTCGTCGATGGCGCGGCGCGTTCGTCCAGTTTTCCGGCACCACGGTCGAGTTCCCGGTGCGCCGGTGCATTCCCGCTGTATGGCGCCGGTCCGCCGCTGATGGGCAGCGGCGAATCGCAAGGGAAGCAAGCGATGAAGGCAGAACTTTTCCGCAGCACGGCGACCTGGCTCGCCGCGATGTTCGTCGGCACGATGTTCGTCGCCGCCACCACCTCGTTCGCGCACGTCCTTTAGGGATGCGGGCTCAAGGGAGGCCCAGCTTCTCGGTCAGCGTATCGATATAGCTGGGCCCCACCTGAACATGGGCGCCATCGTCGAGCACCAGCGTGAGGCTCCGATTGGCGCGGCGGACTTCCGCCACTTTCTCCGGCCGCACAAAGGCCGAGCGATGCACCCGCATCAGCCCCGTCCCATTCAGCTTTTCCTCGAGCGCCGACATCGTCGCGCGCAGCATGTGGCTGCGCGTTTCGGTGTGCAGCAGCACATAGTCGCGCGCCGCCTCGATCCAGCCGATCGCCTCGATCGGGACCCAGCGATGGCCGTGCCGCTCTGGCACCCAGAAGCCTTCGTCGTCGGCCCGCGCGGCGCCGCTTTTCGCGCGCAGGGTTTCGACTTCCTCCAGCAGCTTTCCGCTCTGTTCCGCCTGGTTGCGCAGCTCGCGCCGCCGCCGCGCGCGCGTTACCGCCTGGCGCAGCCGGTCGAAGCGCACCGGCTTCAGCAGATAATCGGCCGCATCGACCTCGAACGCATCCGGCGCATAATGTTCGTGCGCGGTGACGAAGATGATCTCCGGCCGCTTCTCCGGCTCCAGCGCAGCGGCAGTGCGCAGGCCGTTGCGGCCCGGCATCTGGATATCGAGGATCACCAGATCCGGCTGCAGCTTCTCGATCTGGTCGAGCGCCATGTCGCCGTCGGTGGCCTGACCGACGACCTCCACCTCATCGATATCCGCGAATAACGTGCGCAGCCGATCCAGCGCCAGCGCCTCGTCGTCGACGACCAACACCCGCATGCCCGCAACCCCCAATGCTTTGAGCGCCTTATCCGTCAGGACCGGGTTTGGCTCAAGTCCTCGCGGGCAGACGGATCGTCGCGGCATAACCGGGGTCGCGCGCGGCGGTGACCAGCGACGCGGTCTCGCCATATAGCGCGCTCAGCCGCTGACGGACATTCTGAAGCCCGACGCCGGTGCCGCCGGTCGCGGTCGCGTTGCCGCTGGCGCGTCCGTCATCCTCCACCGTCACCACCAGCTCCTCGCCGTCGCGCCGGCCGATGACGCGGATCACGACGGGATCGAGCGAGGGCGCGACGCCGTATTTGATCGCGTTCTCGATCAGCGGCTGCAGCAGGAAGCTGGGAATCGGCACGTGGCACGCATCGCTGGCGCAATCGATCTCGACATGCAGCCGGTCGCCGAAGCGGATCGATTCGATTTCGAGATAGTCGTCGATCAGCGTCAATTCCTGGTCGAGAGGCACCAGCTCGGTCGGATCGGAGGCAAGCGAGGCGCGCAGGAAGCTCGACAATTTGTCCGTCATCAGCTCGGCTTCCTCGTTCCGGCGCGTGACGATCATCGCCGAGATCGCGTTCAGCGTGTTGAACAGGAAGTGCGGATTCAGCTGATAGCGGAGCGCCGCCAGCTGGGCGTGCTGCGCGGCCGACAAGGCGCGAGCCAGTTCCTGCGCCTGCAGCACGTCGTGCCGGCGCGAGCTGACCAGGTGGAACAGCGCGACGTTGACGCCGAACACGCAGACATAATTGAAGGTCGCCCGATAGGCGCGGCTGAGATCGGTCGGCAGGTTTTCCCAGGCGGTATCGATCCGGTTGGCGATGAAGCCGGTGTAGATCAGGTCGAACGTCACCTGCACGATCGAGACCGCCAACACGGCGGCGGCCAAGGTCAGGGTGCGCGGCACCAGGTTCCAGTCGCGGGTCGCCCGGAATATCGCGAACAGCGGCAGCGCCAGCACCATCGACACGATCAGCGTCACTTCGTCGAGCGCGACGCTGGTCCAGCCCTCGCCCGCGTGCCGTTCGAGGAAGATCGGCAGATAGATAAGAGCCACGAACGACCATAGCGCGACCGTCAGCGATATCGCTTCGCGCCAGCCGGCCTCGTGGAGGATCGGCTGAACCGGAGACTCGGCAGACGGTCGGGATGCGATCAGCGACATCCAGTCAGCCTGCAACACTGTTGCCAAAACGCGTCTGCCTCACTCGTTCTCGGTAACGGGCCAAGATCGGCCGGAGCTGTGCCGTACGCCACAGCGATGGGACAAAAGCGACATGGCGCGCGACGAGAATGACCGGCGAAGCGGAATTCGACCCTGGCCGGCTCATGACCCCTCCCTCATCCCGTCTTGACCCGGGCCCCACCTTCTTCTGAACTGCGACGCAGAGCAAGGTGGGGCCCGGATCAAGTGCGGGGCAGCGAGGGAGGGCAGATTGAAAGCACGGTTCCTGATCGCCGCGGCGATTCTTTCGTCGAGCGCCCTTGCGGCGCCGCTGTATCCGCCGTTCGGGCTGGACCTGACCGCCTTCGACAAGACGGTGAAGCCCGGCGACGATTTCTTCGACTATGCGAACGGCGCGTATCTGGCCCGCACGACCATCCCCGCGGACCGGCCGGCGCAGACGCGGCGGCTGGAGATGACCGACCGGATGGAGGCCAATCTCCACCAGCTGCTCGACGAGGCCGCGAAAAGCGCTTCGGCCGCGCCCGCGACCGACAAGCAGAAGGTCGGGACCTTCTACGCCGCGTTCATGGACGAAGCGCAAGCCGAACGCCTGGGCGCAGCGCCGCTGAAGCCCGAGCTGGACGCGATCCGCGGGGCGCCGGATCGTGCCGCGCTCGCCCGGCTGATGGGCGAGGCGCCGAGCGGGCTTTATCCGAGCCTGTTCGGCGTCTTCATCGACAGCGACCTGAAAGACCCGAGCCGATACGCCGCGTATCTCGGCCAATCCGGGCTCGGGCTGCCGGATCGCGACTATTACCTGAAACCCGAACTCGCGGCGAAGAAAGACGCCTATCGCGCCTACGCCGCGCGGCTGCTGGCGCTGGCCGGCTGGCCCGAGCCCGAACAGGCGGCCGACGCGCTGGTCGCGTTCGAGACTCGCATTGCGGAAGCGAGCTGGACCAAGGTGCAGCAGCGGGACCTCACGACCCAGTATAATCCGATGGCGCCGGCGGCGCTGGCAAGCTTCGCGCCGGGATTCGATTGGGGGCCGTTCCTGGATCGGGCCGGAGTCGCGGGCAAGCCGATGCTGGTGGTCGCCGAGAAATCGGCCTTCCCGAAGCTGGCGGCGATCTATGCCGACACGCCGGTGGACACGTTGAAGGCATGGCTGGCGTTCCGAGCCGCCGATGCGGCCGCGCCGTATCTTTCCAAACCGTTCGTCGATGCGCATTTCGGCTTTCGGCTGAAAGAGCTGACCGGGCAGGCCGAGCAACAGCCGCGCTGGAAGCGCGCCGTTCGCGCCGTCGCCGGCGGCGATTGCGGTGCGGAGCCGGCCAGCTGCTTCGGCACGCTGAACTGGGCCGTGGGCGAGCTGTACGCCGCGCGCTATTTCCCGCCCGCGACCAAGGCGAAGGTGACCGAGCTGGTCGGCAATTTGAAACTGGCGATGCGCGGGCGGATCGAGCGGCTCGACTGGATGGGGCCCGAGACCAAGGCCGAAGCGCTGAAGAAACTCGACACCTACACGATCAAGGTCGGCTATCCCGACACGCCGCAGCGCGACTATTCGGGCGTCGCGATCCGCCGCGACGACCTGCTCGGCAATGTACGGCGCGCGGCGGCGAACGACTGGGCATTCGTGCTGAAGCGCAGCGCCGGGCCGGTCGACCGCACCGCCTGGCTGATGACTCCGCAGACCAACGACGCCTATAACGGCTCCTTGCGCGACATCGTGTTTCCGGCCGGCATCCTGCAGGCGCCGATCTTCGATGCCGATGCCGATCCGGCGATCAATTATGGCGCGATCGGCGGCGTGATCGGGCATGAGCTGACCCACGGCTTCGACGATCAGGGCCGCAGCATCGATGCCGCCGGAAGCTTGCGCGACTGGTGGACGGCGGCCGACGCCGAGGCGTTCAAGGCCCGCGCGAAGATGCTGGGCGATCAATATGCCGAGTTCGAGCCGGTGCCCGGCTTCCACATCAATCCGGGCCTGACGATGGGCGAGAACATCGCCGATCTGGGCGGCCTCGCGATCGCGCTCGACGCCTATCACGCTTCGCTGAAGGGCAAGCCGGCGCCGGTGATCGGCGGGCTGACCGGCGACCAGCGCGTGTTTCTCGGCTGGGCGCAGGCCTGGGCGGGGAAGATGACGCCCGATGCGATCAAGCAGATGACCGTCAGCGATCCGCACTCGTTCCGCAAATTCCGCGTGAACGGGCCGGTCAGGAACATCGACGCCTGGTACGCGGCGTTCGGCGTGAAGCCTGGGGACAAGCTGTATCTGAGCCCGGACAAGCGGGCGCGGATTTGGTAGCGCCTAGTATATCAACCCTGTTCGCGTTGCACTGGATCGTGCTCTTGCGAAAGCAGGAGCCCAAGTACATCGCTTGCGACTCTGGACCCCTGCTTTCGCAGGGGAACCGGCAGCAGGACCACGTCAGGCTTATCTACAGCCCGTCGAAGTCGATCGGCTGGTGCCGATCAAGCGTTCGCGTCACCTCCGGCATCGGGTATTTGAGGCCCGTCGCGCAGTTGAACAGCACGGCCTCGTCGCCGGCACCGATCAAGCCGTCCGCCAATGCCTTGCGATAGGCGGCGAGCGTCGCGCCGCCTTCGGGGCAGAGCAGCAGCCCGTCCCGTCCGGCCGCGTCGGCAACCGCCTGCAGCGTCGCATCGTCGTCGACGGCGATCGCCGCGCCGCCGCTCTTGCGCACCGCATCGAGGATCAGGAAGTCGCCGAGCGCTTTCGGCACGCGGATGCCGGCGGCGACGGTGTGCGCATTCTCCCAGCGCTCCGCGTGATCCGTGCCGTCCTCGAACGCCTTGACGATCGGTGCGCAGCCCGACGCCTGCACCGCGAACATCTTCGGCCGCTCCGGCCCGATCCAGCCGAGCGCCTCCAGCTCGTCGAACGCCTTCCACATGCCGATCAGCCCGGTGCCGCCGCCGGTCGGGTAGAAGATCGCGTCGGGCAGCCGCCAGCCGAGCTGCAGCGCCAGCTCCAGCCCCATCGTCTTCTTGCCCTCGATCCGGTACGGCTCCTTTAGCGTCGACAGGTCGAACCAGCGGCCCTGGCGCGTGCCCTCGGCGACGATCGCGCCGCATTCGTCGATCAGCCCGTTCACGCGCCACACCCGCGCGCCCTGGAGCGCGATCTCGCGGACATTCGCTTCGGGCGTGTCCTCCGGGCAGAGAATGACGGTCTCGATCCCGCACCGGCTGGCATAGGCCGCGAGCGCAGCGCCGGCATTGCCGTTGGTCGGCATCGCGATGCGCGTGACCCCCAGCGCCTTCGCCATCGACACCGCCATCACCAGCCCGCGCGCCTTGAACGATCCGGTCGGCAGCCGGCCTTCGTCCTTGACCAGCACCTTCGCCCCGCCCGCGCGCGGGATCGCGATGAGCGGCGTCTCGATCTCGCCCAGGCTGACGATATCCTGGGTGCGCCGCACCGG
>NZ_DASTXI010000194.1:0-8422 GCF_035758555.1 Sphingomonas sp.
CCGCGGCCGTCGTCGAAGCTCGCGCCCAAGGTCGCGTCGACGCGGAAGATGTTACCGTCGCCGCGCTCGGTGATCTGCTCGGACGCGGAGAGCTCGAGACCGGTGAAGTCCTTCTTGGTGATGAAGTTCACCACGCCGGAAACCGCATCCGCGCCATAGGTCGTCGATGCGCCGCCGGTTAGCACTTCGGTGCGCTCGATCAGCGCCAGCGGGATGTTGTTCAGGTCGACGCGGCCGATCTGGTTGGACGGGGCGATGCGCACGCCGTCCAGCAGCACCAGGTTGCGGTTTGAACCCAGACCGCGCAGGTTGGCGAACGAGGCGCCGCCATTGCCGTTGTTGACGGCCGAGCCAGTCGACGGAACGACACCCGGCACTTCGCGGAGCAGCTGCTCGGCGACGTTGGTCTGCCTGAGCTCCACTTCTTCCGACGTGGTCACGTTGACCGGCGTCGAGCGCTCCAGGTTCGGGTTGGTGATCAGCGATCCGGTGACGACGATCGTCCCCTGGTCCGCGGCGGGCGCCGCTTCCGCGGTCTGCTGCGGCGTGTCCTGGGCGAGAGCCGGACCGGCGCACAGCGCCGCGGTCGCCGCGCTCAGCGACAACAAGGTCCGGAGCCGCGAAGTGGTAGCAATAGGCATGCAAAATCCCCTTATTGTTACTGCACTTTGGCAGTCACGATCGGGGGTAGCGGGCGGCCTTGACGAGGAAAGAACCAGACTTGGAGGGCCAATGGGTCCAGTTTGGTGAGCGCCGGTTGGGGCCGGAATCGCAAAGGCTAAAATCGTTTTGTTTCAGCTTCTTGGCTTTGACCGCTGGCGAAACGGAGCGGACGAGAGCCGGGCCGCGAAGCTGCTGAAATTCGCCGCAGAGGCGCTTTTGAAGCGGCCGTGTTGCAGCGCTGCAACACCGGCCGGCTCGACCGAAATCAGGCCGCCGCGGAGCAGGCCTGGTGACCCCGCCGGATGCCGAAGCCGGCGCTGAGCGCCAGTGCCCGGCGGCGTTCCGAATAGCTCGCCGCGACCATCGGATAATCGTCATCGAGGTCGAAGCAGCGGCGGTAATCGGCGGGCGTCATGCCGTAGCGGGCGATGTGCCGGGTCAGCGACCGGTACGGCCGGCCGTCGATCATCGAGATGATGTGATCGTCCGATGCGAGCGATTCCTCGACCGACACCGCCGGCGGGAAGCCGCCGTGCAGGCCGCGCCGCGCCTGCTGGCGCGCGATCGATTGCAGTGCGCCCGGGGTCAGATAGGCGGCGATGTAGATCAGCGACATCAGCTCGCCCAGTTCGCTCTCGTTCGGCGCCGCGCCGCCCTCGTTCTGGGCCAGCACGGTCAGGCAGGCGGCGACCATCACCAGCGCGCAGGTCTCGCTGCCGCGTCCGCAGCCATGCTGGCGCAGCCGCGCCTGGACCAGGGTCGTCAGCTTCGCCCGCACGCGCGCATTGGCCTTGGCGTGATTGAGCGCGTCGACCAGCCCCGGCATTGTCCAAAGCCTGCCGAAGCCCGCGATGAAGCCGCTGCTGTCGCCCTTCAGCGCGGCATCGAACGCTGCGTCGAACATCGGCAGCGCGAGCGCCCAGAGCGTCTCCACCGGATCGGCGTAGAGGCGGTAGAACGTCGAGCGGGCGATGTCGCAGCCGTCGGCAATGTCGGCGACCGAAATGTGGTGGAATTCGCGCTCAGCCAGCAATTCGCTGAACTTCGCCTCGATGCGGGCGGCGGTGGTCTGGGTGCGGCCCTTGCGGCCGCGGACGCGGAAGACCTGTTCGGAAGCGTACATCAGGAATGCCCTTGCGAGAGTTCGGACAGGATGGCGGCGGTCAGGCGCGGCCCTTCGGCGCGGATCGTCTCCGGCGTTGCGCCCAGGCCCAGCAGCAGCCTGGAGTCGGTGCCGGAGCAGGCGCTGCCGCCGAGCCGCTCGGCGGCGAGCCGGGCGGCGACCGCACGCGCCCGGCCGGGGCCGACATCGATGCCCAGATGCAGCCCGGCGCGGTTGACGCGCGCCGGATCGGCGATGGCGCCCAGGCAATCGATCAGCGCCGCCCGCCGCTCCGCATAGGCCTGGCGCCGGCGGCGGAGGTGCCGCGCGAAATGGCCTTCTGCGATAAAGGCTTCGAGCGCCAGCTGCGAGGCAAGGCTGGCGCGGCCGCCGACGATCGCGTGGGCGTCCCGCAGCGGCTCGACCAGCGCCGCCGGAGCGACCAGAAAGGCGACGCAGAGGCCCGGAAAGAGGATGCGGTTGAAGCTGCCGGCGAGCAGCACGCGCGCGCCGTCTTCCGCTGCCAGCGGCGGCAGCGGCGTTTCGTCGAACCACAGCTCCGAATCGCGGTCGTCCTCGAGAACCCAGCCGCCGCAGCCGCGCGCCCAATCGAGCAGCCACGGCCGCGCGGCGCCATCGAAACCGGTGCAGGCGAGCGGCGCCGGGATGTCGGCCGGCTCGCCGCCGATCACCTCCAGCCGGGCCCCGCGCGCTGCGAGGAGATGGCGCACCGAGGGCCGGCTCGCCGCTTCGATCAGCGTGGCGTCGCCGGCGCGGAGCAATGTCGCCGCCACCAGGTCGATCGCTGCAGTCGCGGTCGGCACGATCAGGATCTGGTCCGGGTGGCAGCGCAGCCCGCGCGGTGCGCACACCAGCCGCGCGATCGTCTCGCGCAGGCCCGCGTCGCCGGCCGGATCGGCAGTGACGAGGTGGTGCGGCTCGATCTGGGCCCAGGCGCGGGCCTGCAGCTGCTTCCAGACCTGCGCCGGGAACAGATCGGCGGCGGGCCGTTCGGGCGCGAACGGCGGCAGCTCGGCCGCATCGCGCGCTCTGGGCTGCGGCGGTGCAACAGCCGGCGCGACGGCTGGCCCGATCGAGACATAGACGCCCGAGCGGCTGCGCGATTCCGCCCAGCCGTCCGCAATCAGCTGCTCGACCGCCAGGATCGCGGTGTTGCGGGAGACCTTGAGGTCGGCCGCCAGCGTGCGGGACGACGGCAGCCGCGTACCCGGTGGCCAGACGCCGTCGAGGATGAAGGTGCGCAGACGCTTGTAGAGACCCTGGTAAAGGCCGCCCTGCGGTTCGGGAAGGAGGTCGGCAGGCAGGAACGCAGGCGCACGGGACCGGCCCGCGCCCTCCATTTCCCGCATCGCCAGCACGCCACCCACGATCGCAACCCTCCACGTTTCGGGCAGGAGGATGATGCGACAAAGGGTCGAACTGTAGCGTGCGTTCGACAAGCGGCGATTCGGCGGTGACGAAAGTTGCCGCGATTCTGCGAATGGCGAATGGCGGCGGACGAACGGCTCTCGACTTACGCGACGTCAGGTGCCGATATGCGGGCCATGGACCGGACGACCCTCGCGCAGACACGGGCAACGTGGCGATCCAAGGCCCGAGTCATGCGCGCTGGCCTGAAGATGAGCCTGATTTATTGGACGGTGTTGCTGGCCACGCTTACCGGCGTGGCACGCATCGACGGCTGGGACACCTGGGCGACATTTGCGATCCGCTGTCTGATGACGGCCTTCGCGGTGGCGATGAGCTGGCTCATCATCCTGCTTGTCACGCACTATCGAAATCCGGACTTCACCTTCAAGGCGATCCTTGTCTGCGTTGCCGCCGTGGCGGTTTCGACCACCCATGCGCTGGTTGCCTATGGCGCGTACCGGTTCGCCTCCAGGAACATGTCGCCGATGATGCTGAGCGCCATGCTCCAGAACATCCTGTTCTGGGCGGGCGCTTATCTCGGCTGGTCCGCGCTGTTCCTCGCTCAGCAATATAGCGCGGAAGTGGTGGACCGCGAACGGCAGCTCTCCGAACTGCGCGAGCAGGCCTATGGCGCGCAGATGCGGGCGCTGCGCTATCAGATCAACCCGCATTTCCTGTTCAACACGCTGAACGCGCTGGCGACGCTGATCGAGGAACGCGACGTCGGCCCGGCCGAGCGGATGGTGCTGTCGCTGTCTGCTTTCCTGCGCTCGACGCTGGCGCTCGACCCGATGCAGGACATCACGCTGGCCGAGGAGCTGGACATCCAGACCCGTTATCTGGAGATCGAACGCGAGCGGTTTTCGGACCGTCTGACGGTGGACATGGAGGTTCCGGCCGAACTGCACCGCGCGAAGGTGCCCAGCCTGATCCTCCAGCCGCTGGTCGAAAACGCGGTCAAGCACGGCGTCGGCGCGGTCGACGGCGCAGTCCGCATCCGGATCGGCGCGAGCGCGGATCGCAACATCCTGAGCGTCCATGTCGAGAATGAGGCGCCGGAGCAGCCGCGGCTGTCGTCCGGCACCGGGCTCGGCCTGAAGAATGTCGCCGAGCGGCTGGCCACGAGGTTCGGCGAGGCCGGAAAGCTGAGCGGCGGCCAGATGCCCGACGGGCGTTTCCGCGCGACCGTGTCGCTGCCGCTCCGGTTCACGCCGACATGATCCGCGCGCTGATCCTCGACGACGAGCCGCTTGCCCGGCGGCGCATCCGGCGTGCGCTGGCGCCGCTCGATGGCGTGGAGGTGGTTGGGGAGGCCGGCAGTATCCGCGACGGCCGCGCGCTGATTGCCGCGCACAATCCCAACCTGCTGCTGCTCGACGTGCAGATGCCCAACGGCAGCGGCTTCGACTTGCTGGCGGAGCTGGAAGGATCGGCACCGGCGATCATCTTCGTCACTGCGTTCGACCAATATGCGATCGCCGCATTCGATGCGCGCGCGGTCGATTATGTGCTGAAGCCCGTTGCGTTCGACCGGCTCGCGCTGGCCGTCGAGCGGGCCCGCGGCGTCATCGCCCGACAGGAGGAGGAACAGCAGCTGGCGGAGCTGCGCAGTGTCGTTTCGGCGCTGCGCGGCGAGCTCAAGGAGCGGGCGGATACGGATGCCTGCTTCTGGGTCACGTCGCGCGGCGAGACCTTCCGCGTGCCCGCGATCGACATCGTCTGGATCCAGGCCGAGCGCGACTATGTGCGGCTGCACACGCCCCAACGGTCATATCTTTATCACGAGAGCCTGGCCTCGATGGCCGATCGGCTGGACCCGGCCAGCTTCATCCGCGTGCACCGCAGCGCGATCATTCACCGGCGGCGGCTGCGAAGCTTCCGGCGCGGCCAGTTCGCATCGTTGACTGCCGTGCTGGACGACGGCACCGAAGTGCGCGTCGGCCGCACCTATGAGCGGCTGATCCGGACTGCGCTGAAAGACGTGTGAGGCTAGGCGGCAATATCCGTCGCGGGCGGCAGCGATGCGCGCTGCAGCCGCTGCGCACGCTCTTCGAGCTCGCGCGCCAGGTCTTCGAGCGCGCGAATGTCGTCGCGGTTGGTCAATCCTCCCGCGAGCATCCGGCACTTCTGCGCCTGTGCGTGCAACTGAGTCGCCTCGATCATGGCCGTGAGCAAAGCCGATCCGCAGCGCCGCCGCTACTGGGCGCGCGACGAAATGGCGGATTGTTTCGACGAGTTAATGAGCGGCCGCCGGCTGCCCCAGGTCCATCCCGGCGCGGAACGCCAGCCGCAACGCCTCAGGCAGCGTGCGGACGCCCAGGCGGTCGAACATGGTCGCGCGGTGCATCTCCACGGTGCGGACGCTCAGGTCGAGCGCGATCGCCACTTCCTTGTTCGACTTGCCGTCGGACAGCAGCGCCAGCACGTCGCGTTCGCGCGGGGTCAGCCCCTCGATCAGCCGTTCGGCCTCGCGCCGCTCGCGGTCTTCCTCGACGTCGCGCGACAACATAGAGAAGGCCCGCTCAAGCGCCTCGATCAGCACCGGCTCCTCGAATGGCTTTTCGAGGAAATCGACCGCGCCGAGCTTCATCGCCCGCACCGCCGTGCCGATATCGCCGTGCCCGGTCATCAGGATCAGCGGCAGCCGCTTCAGCCGGCTTCCGAGCCGTTCGATGATCGTCAGCCCGTCGAGCCCCGGCATACGAATATCCAGCAGCACGCAGCCGGGCGCCAGATCGGGCGCGTCGGCCAGGAAATCCTCGCCGCTCAAATAAGGCCGCGGGAGAAAATCGGCTGCCTTCAGGAAAAAGCCGAGCGATCGTCGCACGTCGCTTTCGTCGTCCACCACATAGACGATCCGTTCCGACGCGCTTTCATGGCCCGAAGTCCGGGCCGGTCCCTGTTTGAACATCATGACGGTTCACCCGCCCTTGAATGGGGGCCAACGGGCCCGGATACGGGTCAACCAGCGATCGCGCCCGGCGGTTCCTTCGGCGGCTTCCGGTGAGCAAACCGCCGCCCCGGCGCGTTATGCCGTAGCACTACGGTGCCGGTATTTGCGAAACGCTCAGGTCCGGCCGGTAGCGCGCCCCGCCTCTCATCAGGAAAGGTCGCGCGTGTACTCGCTTGTCTATGTCTCGAAGAGCCTGCTGCCCATCGGCCAGGCTTCTGCCGAGATCCAGTCGATCGTGGAGGTCGCGACCGCCCGCAATGCCGCCGCCGGCGTCACCGGCGCGCTGCTCTTTACCGGTACCCGATTCGCGCAGCTGCTCGAAGGCGACGAGGAAGCCGTGCTCGCGATCATGGCAAGCATCGCCGCCGATGAAAGGCACTGCGACGTCGTCATCATCGACCAGGGGCCGGCGGCGGCGCGGTGCTTCGCCGACTGGTCGCTGGTCTATGTCGGCCATTCGACCTTTGCGTCCGGCATCGTCGAACGCGCGCTCGCCGAAAGCGGCCAGTCGGATGGCTATGCGCTGCGCAATCTCATTCGCCTGCTGCGGGAGCTTGCCCGTCCACTGGCGCCACGGGGAGCGTGAAGCGGATCGTAGCACCCGGCCCTGCTTTGGCGTCGATCCAGATCGTGCCGCCATGCGCCTCCACGATCATGCGGCAGATCGACAGGCCGACGCCCATGCCGTCGGCCCGGGTGGTGTAGAGCGGATCGAAAATGCGCGGCGCCGCTTCCGGGGGGATGCCCGGACCCGTGTCGCTGACCGACACTTCGCAATAGCCGGGCGGGCCTGGCTCTGTCCGGATCACGATGCTGCGCTTCGGGCTCTGCTCCATCGCGGCGATGGCATTGCGGATCAGGTTGACCAGCACCTGCCGGATCTGGATGCGATCGGCGAACACGAAGCAATCGCCGTCGGGGCGGACCCGGCAGTCGACTCCCGCCGCCGAAGGGTCGTTCATCGCGAAGCGGCAGGCCTCTTCGATCAGCGCCGGCAGATTTTCCCGTCGCGTCTCGATCGTGCCGCGCGTCACGAACTCGCGAACGCGGCGGACGATCTCGGACGCGCGCACCGTGTTGCGATCAGCCTCTTCCAATCCTTCGGCCAGGTCCGGCTTGCCGGCGCCTTCCACACCGCCGAGCATGCGCTTGCAGCCGCGGACATATTGGGCGATCGCGGTCAGCGGCTGGTTCAGATCGTGCGCGATCGCCGTGGCCATCGCCCCCATCGCGCTCAATCGGGACACATGCGCGAGTTCAGTCTGAGCGCGGCGATAGGCGTCCTCCGCCTCGTGGCGCTCCTGGATGTCTTCCAATGTTCCGTACCAGACCCGATCGCCGGCGCTCGGATCGCCGCGCTTGGCGGCGCGGGCATAGCACCAGCGATAGCTCCCATCGGCGCCCCTCATCCGCCACTCGCGTTCGAAGCGCCGCCCGGTCCATACGGCGCGCGTCCAGGCCTGCAGCAACGGCTCAAGGTCCTCCGGATGCACGAAGTCCACCCAGTCCGTGCCAAGCGCGCGCTGCAGCGGGGCACCCGTCCATTCCCGCCAGCGCTTGCCGACTGCGGTGACGCGCCCTTCGCGGTCGGCGGTCCAGGGCACCAGGCTGCTGAGCTCGATGACGTGCCGGTACAGCTCCTCGCTTTCGCGCAGCTGCTCCTGCGCCTGCTCCAGCTCGGCATCCCGCTCCGCGATTTCCGCGGCGATGCGCGCGTCGTCGGCCGGGTCGGCAATCATGCTGCACCTCCGATTCGTCAACGAAACGGAACGCGACCCGATCCATCCCTTTCCAAGCCGGGCCATCTGTGCTGAGCCGAGCCCTATGAAAGCGACCATTTTCCACAATCCGCGCTGCGGCACTTCGCGCAGCACCTTGGCGATGCTGGAGGCCGAACCCGGCATCGAGCTGACCGTGATCGACTATCTGAAGACGCCGCCTTCGCGCGACGCGCTTGCCCGGCTCTACGAACGTGCCGGGATCAGCCCGCGCGAGGGCCTGCGAACCAAGGAAGCGGCGGCCGCCGCGCTCGCCGGCGCCGGCGACGCCGCGATTCTCGACGCGATGGCGGCCGACCCGATCCTGATCGAGCGCCCGCTGGTGGAGACGGAAAAAGGCGTCCGCCTCTGCCGCCCGGCCGAAAAGCTGCGCGAGATTCTCTAGAACCGATCGCTTACATCACATCGTCACCCCGGCCTTGAGCCGGGGTGACGGAAACGAGATTCAGGCCTGCCCGGTCGCGTCCTGCTTGCGCGCGGCCTTTTCGCCGAGAT
>NZ_DASTXI010000218.1:0-22210 GCF_035758555.1 Sphingomonas sp.
GCGCGTCGTCGCGGCCGACGATGATGTCGGGATCGTTTTCCTTGGCCATGCCACACCTCCTTGCATGAGCGGCTTGCGGCTTACAGCGCGGCGGGCGGAGATTTGTTCATGGATTCGGCCCGGAGGCACCCCTAAGCGCCGCTGGAGCAGGAGGTCGCATGCGGGTTGGTTGGGCAGGTACGATAGCGCTGATGATCGGGCCGGTGCCGGCCGCTGCGCAAAAGGCCGACCCGATCATCGTTACGGCGCCGGGCGGCGGCAGCGATCTCGACGAAGCGCTGAGCGCCGATTCCGCCGCGATCCGCGGTGCCGGCCGCCCGGACCTGCTCCAGGCGCTGGCGCGGTCGGCGCCGGCGCTGTCGCTTCAGGACGCGCAAGGCAATCCCTGGCAACCGAACCTCGTCTACCGCGGTTTCACCGCGTCGCCGCTGCAGGGCCAGGCGCAGGGCCTTGCGGTGTATCTGGACGGCGTCCGCTTCAACCAGCCGTTCGGCGATACAGTGCAGTTCGATCTGCTGCCGGAGGCGGCAATCGAGCGGGTCGATCTGCTCGATACAAGCCCGGTCTATGGCCTCAATGCGTTGGGCGGGGCCGTCGTGATTGCAACCAAGACAGGCCGATCGGCGCCGGGGCTGTTGCTGTCCGGGAGCCTGGGGAGCTATGGCGCAGCGGAGGGCGTCGCCGAAGCCGGCTGGAGCGGCGAACGGGGGAGCGCCTATGTCGCGCTTCAGCAAAGTCATGAGGGAGGCTGGCGCCGCTTTTCCCCCTCCACGCTCCTCAACGGCTATGCCGATCTCGGCTGGGACGGAAGCGATGGCGGCCTTCATCTGAAGCTGATCGGCGCGGACACCGACCTGACCGGCAATGGCAGCGCCCCGGTCGAGCTGCTGAGGGGGGACCGGCGCGCCGTCTTCACCCATCCTGACAACACCCGCAATCGATACGGCCGTGTCAGCCTCCATCCCTGGCTGGCCTTGGGCGGGCAGACGCGGATCGAAGCCAGTCTTTATCTGCAGCAGCTGAACCAGCGCACGCTGAATGGCGATGCTGCCGATATCGAGCCTTGCGACGCTGACGAGGAAGCCGGCCTGCTATGCCTTGAGACCGCCGCCGGCAACGAGGAGTCGGTGCTGGTCGGTGCCGATGGCGACGAGGTGCCGGATCTGCTCGGTGGCCGCGTCTATGGTGTGCTCAACGGCAGCCGGACCCGGACCATCGCGAAAGGCGTGCTCGCGCAGATCGTCGACCGCAGGCCGCTCGGCGGCGGCGAGAATGTGCTGGCCGCCGGATTCAGCCACGACCGCAGTCGGACCCGGTTCGACAGCAGCACCGAGCTGGGGGCGCTGACTCTCACGCGCGGCGTCGATGGGCTTGGTCCGGTGATCGACCAGCCCGACGGCGCGATCGCACCGGTCTCGCTGGTCGCGCGGACCCGCTACACCGGCCTGTTCGTTTCCGAGACGCTGCCGATCGCGCCCGGCCTGACGCTCGAGGCGGGGCTTCGCTGGAACGAGGCGCGGATCGCGCTGGATGACCGGATCGGCAGCGCGCTCGACGGAACCCATCGCTTTCGCCGGTTGAACCCCGGCCTGGAGCTGAATTGGCAATCGAGGCCGGCGCTGAAGCTGCGCGCCGGCTATGCGCAAAGCAATCGCGCGCCCACGCCGGCCGAATTGTCGTGCGCGGACGAGAACGCACCGTGCAGCCTGACCAATTTCTTCGTCGCCGATCCGCCGTTGAAGCAGGTGGTCGCCGGTAGCATCGAGTTGGGCGCGCAGGGGCGAGCGGGCAGATTTGACTGGCTCGTCACCGGCTACCGGACGACCAGCCGGGACGACATCCAGTTTGTCGTGTCGACCACGCGCGGCAGGGCCTTTTTCCGCAATATCGGACGAACGCGCCGCCAGGGGCTGGAAGCGACGCTTGGCTATCGGCGGGGCGCGCTCAGCATCCGCGCCGGCTATGCCTTCACGGACGCGACCTATCGGTCGCCGCTGCTGCTGAACGCGGCCGACAATCCGCAGGCGGACGATCAGGGGAGGATCGCCGTCCAACCGGGCGACCGCTTGCCCGGCGTGCCACGGCACCGGGGAACGGTCGCCATCGATTATGCGGGCGAGGGCTGGAGCCTAGGCGGCGACGTTGAGGCCGCGTCGGGGCAGTATCTGTTCGGCGACGAAGCCAATCTGGAGCGCCGCACCGCCCCGTATTTCCTTGCAAACCTGCGCGGCTCGGTCCGCCTCGCCGGGGCGCTGACCATGTTCGCCGAGGTCGGGAATATTTTCGACGCCCGTTACGCCACCTTCGGAGCTTTCGGCGCAACCGACGAGGTCGTGCTGACCGAGGCACAGGGCGCAAGCGACCCGCGCAGTCTCGGGCCGGGCGCTCCGAGGCGCTTTACCGTCGGGCTGAGCGCGCGCTTCTGATCGCCTGACGCCGGCCGCTTGCATGCGCGGCTCCCCCGGCTAGAAGCGCGGCGCGAGGAGATATTGGATGGGCTGGCCTGTCGATCATGAGCGGCGGACGCTCGGTGAGTTGTTCGCGGACGATCCGAAGCGCCTGGAGCGGCTGACGCTGGACGCGGCGGGGCTGTATTTCGACTGGTCGAAGACGCACCTGACCGAAGACCTGGTCGGGCAGTTTGTTGCGCTCGCGGATCAGCGCGGCATCGGCGCGGCGCGCGACGCGCTGTTCGCCGGCAAGATCGTCAACACCAGCGAAGGGCGGGCGGCCGAGCATACTGCCGAGCGCGGCGAGGGCGCGCCGGAAAGCGTCGCGCAGGCGCGGGCGTTTCACAAGCGGATGCGGGCGCTGATCGACGCGATCGAGGCGGGCGCGCTGGGCGACATCCGGCACGTGCTGCATATCGGCATCGGCGGATCGGCGCTGGGGCCGGACCTGCTGATCGATGCGCTGGGCCGCGATGCAGAGCGCTATGACGTCGCGATCGTCTCGAACGTCGACGGCGCCGCGCTGGAGGAAGCGATCCGCCGGTTCGATCCGAACGCGACCCTGCTGGTGATCGCGTCCAAGACGTTCACGACCAGCGAGACGATGCTGAACGCGGCAAGCGCCCTCGCCTGGATGGCGGAAGCGGGCGTCGAGGACCCCTATGGCCATGTCGTTGCGCTAACCGCGTCTCCCGACAAGGCGATGGAATGGGGCGTCGACGAGACGCGCATCCTGCCGTTCGCGGAGAGCGTCGGCGGGCGCTACTCGCTGTGGTCGTCGATCGGCTTTCCCGTCGCGCTGGGGCTCGGCTGGGACGCGTTCGAAAGCCTGCTGGAAGGCGCCGCAGAGATGGACCGGCATTTCCGCTTTGCCGAACCGGCGCGCAACGCGCCTTTGCTCGCTGCCTTTGCGGACCTCTACTACACGCAGCTGCGCGGCTGCGAGACGCGCGCAGTATTCGCCTATGACGAACGGCTGCGGCTGCTGCCATCCTACCTCCAGCAGCTGGAGATGGAATCGAACGGCAAACGGGTGACTCCGGAAGGCGAGGCGCTGGCCTGGCCGACCGCGCCGATCACCTGGGGCGGGGTCGGTACCGATGCGCAGCACGCCGTGTTCCAGCTGCTCCACCAAGGCACCCGGCTGGTGCCGGTCGAGTTCGTCGCGGCAGTCGAGGCCGGCGATCATCAGGACGAGGCGCATCACCAGGCGCTGCTGACCAACTGCTTCGCGCAAGGGGCGGCGCTGATGGCGGGCAAGGCCAGCGACGACCCGCAGCGCGCCTATCCCGGCGACCGGCCGTCCTCGACGATCCTGCTTGAGCGGGTCGACCCGGCGAGCCTCGGCGCGCTGATCGCCTTTTACGAGCACCGGACGTTCGCGAACGCCGTGCTGCTCGGCATCAATCCGTTCGATCAGTTCGGCGTGGAGCTTGGCAAGCAGATCGCGAAGTCGATCGAGCAGGAAGGAACCGAGGGCTTTGATCCCTCGACCCAGGCGCTGATCGCGCGGGCGTTCGGATGATCGTTTCCCTCGCGTTGGCCGCGGCGCTGACCGTGCGCGGCGACCGCCTCTTCATTCCCGCCCGCGTCAACGGGGCCGAGACCGAGGCGGTGCTCGATTCCGCCGCGGAAGTGACGGTGCTCGACGACGAATTCGCTGCCCAGACAGGCGTCGGGGAAGGCGAAGCCGTGATGGCGCGCGGCTCCGGTGCCGGCAAGGCGAAGGCGCAGCTGGTCGAGGGCGTCCGTGTCGAGGCGCTGGGCGTGAAGCTGCCGGACGTGACCGTGGCCGTGATGGACCTGGACGATGTCGGCGCGCGCCTGTTCGGCCATCGGCTGAATGCGATCGTCGGGCGCGAGCTGTTCGATGCGGGCCGCCTCGCGATCGACATCGAAGGTCGCACGATCCGTCCGCTGCCGGCAAACGCCAGGCCGAAAGGCGTGCAGCTGCCGCTCAAGACCTTCCACGGCAATGAAACCATCCCGGTCTCGATCGAGGGTAAAGCGCCCGTGCGCGCCGAGTTCGATCTCGGCAACGGTTCGCACATGCTGATCGGCAAGGCCTATGCCGCGCGTCTGGGGCTACTCGACCGCGAGCATTTGCATGAGGAAGGCGGCGGCATCGGCGGGGCGGTCAAGCGGCGGGTCGTCACGCTTCGGTCGGTGCGCATCGCGGGCGTGACCTTCCGCAACGTGCGCGCCGCGATCGACGAGCAGCCGAATGCGGCCGACGCGAATGTGGGGGTCAAGCTGCTGCGCCGCTTTCGCATCGTGACCGATTTCCCGCACAAGGCCGTCTGGCTCCAGCCGCGGCGATAGAGGACGAGACATGGCAGATTTCGACTACGACCTGTTCGTGATCGGCGGCGGCTCCGGTGGCGTGCGCGCGGCGCGCGTCTCGGCGGCGCATGGCGCGAAAGTCGCGCTGGCGGAGGAGCACAAGGTCGGCGGCACCTGCGTGATCCGCGGCTGCGTGCCCAAGAAATTGCTCGTCTACGGCGCCCATTTCGCCGAGGACCTGGCCGATGCGCGCCGCTTCGGCTGGGACGTGCCGCAATGCGCGTTCGACTGGCCGACGCTCCGCGACAATGTCCTCGCCGAGGTCGAGCGGCTGAACCAGGCCTACACGACCACGCTCAATAATAACGATGTCGAGATCATCCTCGAACGCGCGACGGTGACCGGGCCGCACAGCGTTAAGCTCGCCAGCGGCCGCGAGATCAGCGCGCGCTTCATCCTGATCGCGACCGGTGCCTGGCCGGTGGTCCCGGACCTGCAGGGCGCGGAGCACGGCATCACCTCGAACGAAGTGTTCCACCTCGAAACGCTGCCCCGGCGCGTGCTGATCGCCGGCGGCGGCTATATCGCCAACGAATTCGCCGGCATCTTCCATCAGCTCGGCTCGGACGTGACGCTGGTCAACCGCAGCGACGTGATCCTGCGCGGCTATGACGAAAGCGTGCGCGACCGGCTGCTGCAGATCTCGATGACCAAGGGGATCAAGTTCCAGTTCAACTCCCGTTTCGAGCGGATCGAAAAAGGCGACGAAGGGTTGCGCGTAAGCTTCGACAGCTGCGAACCGCTCGACGTGGACCTGGTGCTGTTCGCCACGGGCCGTGCGCCGCACACCAAGGGCTTGGGGCTGGAGGAGGCGGGCGTGAAGCTGGACGCCAAGGGCGCGGTGGTCGTCGACGATGACAGCCGGTCGAGCGTCGACAGCATCTATGCCGTCGGCGACGTCACCAATCGCGTGCAGTTGACCCCGGTCGCGATCCGCGAGGGCCAGGCCTTTGCCGATACGGTGTTCGGCAACAAGCCGTGGCGCGTCGATTACCATTGCATCCCCTCGGCCGTGTTCAGCCATCCGCCGCTCGCCGGCGTCGGCCTGACCGAAAGCCAGGCACGGCAGAAATATGGCGCGGTGCGCGTCTATTCGTCGGATTTCCGCCCGATGAAGAACGTGCTCGCCAACCGCACCGAGCGCGCGCTCTACAAGATGGTCTGCGAGGCGGAGACGGACCGCATCCTCGGCCTCCACATGATCGGCCCGGATGCCCCCGAAATCCTCCAGGCCGCCGCGGTCGCGGTGAAGGCGGGCCTCAACAAGAAAGCGTTCGACGACACGGTCGCGCTGCACCCGAGCATGGCCGAGGAATTGGTGCTGCTGCGTTAGGATGCTATATTGCGCGAAAATGTAGGAGTGCTGCTGCCATGGCGCAGATCAACGTTTCGCTTCCCGACGGCCTGAAGAAATGGGTCGACGATCAGGTCGCCACCGGCCGCTACAGCAGCGCCAGCGACTATATACGCGAAATCCTCCGCGCCGATGAGGAGCGTGCGGCTCGTCTCGCCTGGCTGCAGGCGGAAATCGACAAGGGACGGGCGTCTGGAGAAGGGCAGGACTACAGGGAGTTTTTCGCCGAACTTCGAGCCGCCCGCTCTGTCGCCGCATGAGGCAGCTGACGATTCTGCCGAATGCGCGGGACGATCTCCGCGCGATCGAGCACTACAGCATTCAGGAGTTCGGCGCGAGCGTCGCCGATGATTACATGAACCGTATCGAGCGCGCGCTCGACCGACTGCTGAACTATCCTGAATCCGGGCCGCTCTATCCCGGCATCCGGCCGCCGGTGCGCTACGTTAGTCTAGGTAGTCACCACTTGTTCTATGATTTTGACGGAAAATCCATCGCGGTGCTTCGCGTCCTGCACCAAGCAATGGTGCCCGAAGATTGGCTATAGACTCAACTAAGCGATCCACCTTTTCTCCCTGATCCACTTTGTGCAGAGATATTTCACGCCGCCGCTGACCGGCATGCCGGCGTGTTTCGACAGCGGGTCGACGGAGCGGTCGGGGAGGGCGCTGGTGAAGATCAGCGCGTCGCCCTTGCGGCCCTTCACGCTGAGGCCGATTTCCGGGAACACGGTCTCGCCGCCCTTATAGTCGTGGTTCAAATAGACGAGCGCGGTCCTGAACCGCTGGTTCTGCTCGGAACGCACAAAGTCGAAATGCGGCTTATATTCCTGCCCCCCCCTGTACCGCAGGATCAGCGTCGCTTCCCCTTGCTCGAACGCCGTCCCGCTCGCGGCTGCCAGCCGGCGGTTGAGCGCATGGACGGCTGGATCCTCGATCATCCAATGGATCGTCGCGCCGTCCGAGGTGCGGATCGGATCGCGCACCTGGCGCCCCATCGCGTCATTGACAACGGACGGCATACATTCGGGCTCTGCGAGCTGGCGGAGATAGTCGCACTCGCCGGCAGTGAAGAGCCGCTCGATCCGCCGCACGTCCGGCCGTTCGGCGAGCGTTTCCGCGGGCGGCAGCCGCGCCGGGTCGCCGTTCTCTGTCAGCGTCATCTTGTCGAGGACGCCAAGCGCCAGCTTGCGTTTCGGATTGTTGCGTGCTTCGTCCCGCAGCCGCGCGAGCGCGCCTTGCCAGTCGCGCGGACCGGCCACGCCGTTCGCCATCAGGTTGGTGGTGATTTCCGCCGACTGTTTGTGGCCGAGCGCGGCTGCGCGGCGATAGAGTTCGCGCGCCGCCGTCGGGTCCTGCGGCACCAGGCCGCCGCGCCACTTCATTTCCGCGAGCATCGCCATCGCTTGCGGCTGGTTCTGCGCCGCCATCTGCGTGACGATCAGCACGGCCTCGGCATTGCGGCCGGCGACGGAGAGCTGCACCGCCTGCTGCAGCATCGGGTGGAGGGGAGGATTGGCCATCGATCGCGTGAGAAACCTTGTCGGCAGCATCCTTGGCAGCCTTTTGCGCCGATCTCCAGCCCGGACTTCGGCACCTCGGCGCGGACAGCTGACGCTCCCGATCCTCCACCCGTCGTCCGTGCCGCACGGTACGCCGTTACCGCGAGGGAACGAGTGCGCCGCAGTGACGTTCGCCCGATGCGGACCGCCGCTCCCTTGCGGACGGGACGCTGTTCCGGGAGACAGACAATGAGGGTCCTTAGCATAGCTGTGCTGCTCACCGCCGCTGCCGGCGGCCTGACTGCGTGCGCCAATCACGACGAAATGGCAGTCGCTCCGGCGCCGCCCGCCGGTCCGGGCGCGATCGCCGGCAGTGTCGCGGCCGATCGCGACGGCGACGGCATCGCCGACGGCTATTACACCACCGACGGCATGTATGTGGCGTTCCAGGCGCCGCCGTGCCCGCCGCCGCCTCCGCCCCCGCCTCCGCCCGCTCCGACCGGAGAACGCGGCATCTAAACGGCTGAGCGAGCGTTGTTCCTTGCGACAAGGGGCAGCGCTCGCTTCCCCGTGAGCGGAGTATCGATACGTTGCACAACAGGGTTTGCGGCGCGTTCATTGCCGCGCTGATGCTGGCGGCGCCAGCGGCCTTGCGGGCCGGCACCGGCCCGGATGCCGTGGCGCTGGAAGTCAAGTCGGAAGTCGGCGGCAAGCTGAAGCCGGTCTATGCGGCGCGGGGCTTCTGGCCGCTCTGGATAAGGAACGGTGCGGTCGCGCCGGCGGCGGATCGGCTGATCGCCTATCTCGAGACGGCCGAGCTCGATGGTCTGGAGCCGCGCGACTATGACGTCCGCGACGTTCGAGAGGCGGCTGAGCGCGCGCGCGGCGGCTCGCCCGAGGCGCTGGCAAGGGCCGAGATTGCGCTATCGCAGGCATTTGCACGCTACGTGCGCGACGTCCGCCGCGCCCCGAACGCGAAGATCCGCTATCTCGACGAGGAGTTGGTACCGCAGAAGCTGAGCGAGGCCGAGGCCCTGCGCGGCGCCAGCCTTGCCCGCGATATCGGCGCCTATGTGACGCAGATGGGCTGGATGGATCCGGCCTATGCCGGCCTGCGGCAGGCGCTCGCCGAGCGCCGCGAACGCTGGGACCGGCTGCCGTCGGTCGATATCCCGCGCGGAACAGCGCTGAGGGTCGGAAAGAGAGGCGAGCGGGTGCGCCTGCTCCGCGACCGGCTCGGGCTGCCGCCCGGCGAGCGGTTCGACAAGGCCGTCGCCGCGGCGGTAACCGACTTTCAGGCCGCGCACGGGCTGAAGCCGGATGGCATCGTCGGCGCGGGCACGATTGCCGCGCTGAACCGCAATCCCGGCTGGTACGACCGTGTCCTCACGCTCAATCTCGACCGCGCGCGTGTGCTGCCGGGGCCGGACGTCCGCCACATCACCGTCAACGAGGCTGCGCAGCAGCTGGTCTATTATGACGACGGCATGGAAGCGGGGCGGATGAAGGTCATCGTCGGCAAACCCGGCGAGCAGACGCCGCTGCTGGCCGGCATGGTGCGCTATGCGATCCTCAATCCGTATTGGAACGTTCCGCCGGACCTGGTCCAGCACAAGGCCGCATCGGGCGTGTTCGCCCGCGGGACGCTGCAGAAGGCAGGTTTCGAGGCGCTGTCCGACTGGAGCGCGCACGCAGAGCGGCTCGATCCGTCCGACATCGACTGGAAGGCGGTCGCGTCGGGCGAGGAACAGCTGCGCGTGCGGCAGATGCCGGGGCCATCGAACGCAATGGGGAAGGTCAAATTCATGTTCCCCAACGATCTCGGCATCTACCTCCACGACACGCCGGAGCGGGCGCTGTTCGACAGGAACCCGCGCTATTTCAGCTCGGGCTGCGTGCGGTTGGAGGATGCCGAACGGCTGGGTGAATGGCTGTTCGGGAAGCCGCTGGTGGCCAAAAGCAATGCGCCCGAACAGACGGTCGCGCTGCCGCGGCCGGTGCCCGTCTATCTGACATATCTGACGGCTGAGGCCGCTGACGGGCGCGTGCTGTATCTGGACGACGCCTATGGCAGGGACGGCGCGGATACGCGGCAGGTCGCCAGCCGCTAGCCGTTCGCGACCAGCTCCCGCCAGAGCAGGATCAGCGCAGCCATCACCGCAGGGCCGATGAACAGGCCGAGCAGGCCGAACGCCTCCACCCCGCCGAGGATGCCGATCAGCACCCACAGGAAAGGGAGGCGCGTCGCGCCGCCGATCAGCACCGGACGCACGAAATGGTCTGCGATGAAGATGACGGCCGCGCCCAGCGCGACGATCGCGATCGCCCAGCCGACCGCGCCCTGGCCGAGCAGCATCAGCGCCGCGAGGCCGATCAGGACCGCGGCGCCGAACGGGATCATTGCCGCCACCGCGGTCGCGGCGCCCAGCAGCACAGGGTGCGGCACGCCCGAGGCGATATAGCCGATCGCCATCACCACGCCTTCGCCGATGCCGACCAGCACCAGCCCGTCGATCGTGCCGCGGACGGAGCGGATCATCTGCTCGCCGATCCGCTCGCCGGCCGGGCCGAACAGCCGGTCGCCGGCACGCCGCGCCTGACGGGCAATGTCGTCCTGGTGGCGCAGCATGAAGAAGAAGGCGAGCAGGGTGAAGGCGAACACCACCGCCTTGCGCACCGCATGTCCGCCGATCGCGCGCGACCGGGCGATCATCTCGGGATCGGTGAGGTGGCCGAGCTGGCGCTGCGCCGCTTCCGCCGTGCCCAGGTTCGCGACCCACCAATCGTCGAGCGCCCTGTGCGGAAAGGGGAGGCCAGCGGCCCAGGCGGGTTCGGGAATGCCGTGCGCGCGAGCCGAAGCCAGCCAGGCCGCGAGATCATGCGCTTCCTGCGCGGCGCGGACGATGCCGAGCCCCAAAGGGATCAGCACTGCCAGCCCGATTGCAGCCGTGAACAGCAATGGCAGCCACACCGTCTTGCCCGCCGGCCAGCGCGCCTCCGCTCGCCCATAGACGGGGGCCACCGCGATCGCGAGCACGACTGCCCATAGCAAGGCCGGCACGAACGGCAGCGCCACCCATAGCCCGAGCAGCGCCAGCGCGACGACCAGCCCGATGCGCAGCACGCGCTGGGCGGTGCCGGCGCCTTCGATCATGCGGCGCGGTTGGCGAGCAGGTCGTCGACGACAGCGGGGTCGGCCAAGGTCGAGATGTCGCCGAGGTTCGAGACGTCGCCTTCCGCGATCTTGCGGAGGATGCGCCGCATGATCTTGCCGCTCCGCGTCTTCGGCAAGCCTGGCGCAAACTGGATCACGTCGGGGCAGGCGATCGGCCCGATCTCTGTCCGCACCCATTTGATGAGCTGGGCCTTGAGGTCCTCGCTCGGTTCCTCGCCGGCATTCAACGTGACATAGGCGTAGATGCCCTGGCCCTTGATGTCGTGCGGCATGCCGACCACCGCGGCTTCAGCGACCTTGGGGTGCAGCACCAGCGCGCTTTCGATTTCCGCCGTGCCCATCCGGTGGCCGGACACGTTCAGCACATCGTCGACGCGGCCGGTGATCCAGTAATAGCCATCCTCGTCGCGCCTTGCGCCGTCGCCGGTGAAGTATTTGCCCGGATAGGTCGCGAAATAGGTCTGGAAGAAGCGGCCATGATCGCCCCAGACGGTGCGCATCTGACCCGGCCAGCTCTTGGCGATGACCAGATTGCCCTCCGCCGCGCCCTGCAGGACATTGCCGTCTGCATCGACGATCTGCGGGTCGATGCCGGGCATCGGCTTGGTTGCGGAGCCGGGCTTCAGGTCGGTCGCGCCGGGCAGGGGGGCGATCATCGTGCCGCCGGTCTCCGTCTGCCACCAGGTGTCGATGATCGGGCAGCGGCCGTCGCCGACTATGTCGTGGTACCAGCGCCACGCCTCCGGGTTGATCGGCTCGCCGACGGTGCCGAGCAGCCTGAGCGAGCCGCGGCTGGTGCGCTTCACCCAGTCGTCGCCTTCGCGCATCAGCGCCCGCAGCGCGGTGGGGGCGGTGTAGACGATCTCGATCCCGTGCTTGTCGACCACTTCCCAGATGCGGCTGGGCGTCGGCCAGTTCGGCACGCCTTCGTACATCACCGTCGTCGCGCCGTTCGCGAGCGGGCCGTAGAGGATATAGCTGTGGCCAGTCACCCAGCCGATATCGGCCGCGCACCAATAGATCGTGCCGGGGTGGTAATCGAACGTCAGCTCGTGGGTCAGCGCGACCCAGACAAGGTAGCCGCCGGTCGTGTGCAGCACGCCCTTGGGCTTGCCCGTCGAGCCCGACGTATAGAGGATGAACAGCGGCTCCTCGGCGCCCATCGGCTCGCACGGGCAATCCGCCTCTACTTCGCGAGCAAGATCGTGATACCAGGCGTCGCGGCCCGGCGTCATCGGAACTTCGCCGCCGGTCGCACGGACCACGACAACCTTTTCCATGCTGGAAGCATGCGCCGCAGCTGCGTCGACATTGGCCTTCAGCGGCACGCGCTTGCCGCCGCGCCGCCCTTCGTCGGCAGTGACGACGATCTTCGAATCGCAGTCCTGGATGCGCCCGGCCAGCGCCTCCGGCGAGAAGCCGCCGAACACGACCGAGTGGATTGCCCCGATCCGCGCGCAGGCGAGGATCGCGAACGCCGCTTCCGGGATCATCGGCATGTAGATGGTGACGCGGTCGCCCTTCTGGACGCCCTGGCCTTTCAGCGCGTTCGCGAAGCGGCAGACCTCGGCATGCAACTCGCGATAGGTGAAGCGCCGCGCTTCCTCGCCGGGCTCGTCCGGCTCCCACAGGATCGCGACCTGGTCGGGGCGCGTCTTCAGGTGCCGGTCGATGCAGTTCGCCGATGCGTTGAGCTTTCCGTCCGGGAACCAGCTGATGTGGAAATCTTCCTCGCGGAACGACCAGTCGCCGGCGATTTCCGGCCGCTTGATCCAATCGAGCCGCCGCGCCTGCTCCAGCCAGAAACTGCCCGGATCGGCCAGCGCGCGGCCATAGAGCTGCGCATATTTCTCGGCATTGACGCGGGCCCGCTTCGCCCATTCCTGCGGCACCGGATACACGCTCTTGTCGGTCATTCAGGACTCCCCTTGGCCAATCCTTAGTCGGCGGCGGGGCCGATGCAAGCGGATGACGCCTTGACGTCGCCAGCAGGCGGGGGTAGGTTTCAAATCGAAACCTAAGTGCGGGGGAGGCGGCCATGACGCGGGTGCTGGTGACGGGCGGCAGCGGCTATATCGCGGGCTTTGCGATCCGGCAGCTGATCGAGGCGGGTTGGGAGGTGAACACCACCATCCGCTCGCTGACGCGCGAGAGCGAAGTCCGCGACTGGCTGGGCGTCGACAATGGCAAGCTCCGCTTCTTCGCTGCCGACCTGACCAGCGATCCCGGTTGGGCGGAGGCGGTCGAGGGCTGCACCCATGTCGCGCACGTCGCCTCGCCGATCCCGCCGAACGCCCCGCGGCACGAGGACGAGCTGATCGTGCCGGCGCGCGACGGTGCGCTCCGCGCCCTCCGATTTGCGAAGGGCGCGGGCGTGAAGCGCTTCGTGATGACCTCCTCAGTTGCGGCGATTGCCTATGGTCATTCGAAGGACCGGACGGAGTTCAGCGAGGCCGACTGGTCCAACCTCGACGACCCGCGCACCTATGCTTACCCGAAATCCAAGACCATCGCCGAGCGCGCCGCGCGGCAATGGGTCGCGGCGGAAGGCGGTGGCCTGGAGTTCGTGACGGTGAACCCGGCTGCGGTGCTGGGTCCCGTGCTCGGCCGCGACTTCTCGCCCTCGATCGAGGCGGTCAAGAAGCTGCTGGAAGGTGCCATGCCCGGCGTGCCGGACCTCGGCTTCGGTATCGTCGACGTGCGCGACGTCGCGGACCTGCACGTCCGCTGCCTCACCGCCGAGCATGTCGCGGGCGAGCGCTTCATCGCCTCCGGCCCGTTCCTGAAGCTGATGGACATCGCGCACATCCTCCGCGACCGCCTCGGCCCGGAGGCGCGCAAGGTGCCGACCCGCCGCATGCCCGATTTCCTGGTCCGCATCGTCGGCCGCTTCATCCCCGAGCTCGGTCAGGTCGCGAGCGAGCTGGGGCGGGTGAAGATCAGCTCCTCGGCCCATGCGAAGGACAAGCTCGGCTGGGAACCGCGGCCGGTGGACGACACGATCGTCGACACCGCGCGCAGCCTGATCGAGCGGGGGATCGTCAAGGTCTGATCGGTGCACGCGAAGCCGCGAAGGCGCGAAGAGAAGAATTGTTCGCGCGGAGGCGCGGAGGCGCGGAGGGTCTGCTTCAGCGACAAAGTCGCAACCAATTCCCGACCGAAGGCTTCTTTTGCGCTACGCGCGGGAGAGATGCGTACACCCTCCGCGCCTCCGCGTGAACCAACCTACCTTCCCCTTCGCGGCTTCGCGTGAACAACTCCCAGGCAGCACGCGGCATTGCCTTCCGCGCTAAAGCTTGGAATGACGCGGCGCCATGCAGACGATCCTCGAGGAACTGGAACGCCGCCGCGCCGCGGCAAAGCTGGGCGGCGGGCAAAAGCGCATCGATGCGCAGCACGCCAAGGGCAAGCTGACCGCTCGGGAGCGGATCGAGGTGCTGCTCGACCAAGGCTCGTTCGAGGAACTCGACATGTATGTCGAGCACAACTGCGTCGATTTCGGCATGGAGGAGCAGCGCATCCCCGGCGACGGCGTCGTCACCGGGTCGGGCACGATCAACGGCCGCCTCGTCTTCGTGTTCAGTCAGGATTTCACCGTCTTCGGCGGCTCGCTCTCGGAACGCCATGCGCAGAAGATCTGCAAGATCATGGACATGGCGCTGAAGGTCGGCGCGCCGGTGATCGGCCTCAATGATTCCGGCGGCGCGCGCATCCAGGAAGGCGTGGCGAGCCTCGGCGGCTATGCCGAAGTGTTCCAGCGCAATGTGCTCGCCTCGGGCGTGGTGCCGCAGCTCAGCCTGATCATGGGCCCCTGCGCGGGCGGCGCCGTCTATTCGCCGGCGATGACCGACTTCATCTTCATGGTGAAGGATTCGAGCTACATGTTCGTGACCGGCCCGGATGTGGTGAAGACCGTCACCAACGAAGTGGTGACGCAGGAGGAACTGGGCGGCGCAATCACCCACACCACCAAGTCGGGCGTGGCAGACGTGGCGTTCGAGAACGACATCGACGCGCTGCTCGCCGCGCGGGACTTCATCGATTTCCTGCCGCTGTCCAATCGCGAGCATGTGCCCGAGCGGCCGACCACCGATCCCTGGGACCGCGCCGACGAGAGCCTCGACACGCTGGTCCCGGCCAGCGCCAACCAGCCCTATGACATGCACGAGCTGATCCGGAAGACGGTCGACGAAGGGGACTTCTTCGAGCTGCAGCCGGCGCATGCGGGCAACATCATCATCGGCTTCGGCAGAATCGAGGGCCGCACCGTCGGCATCGTCGCCAACCAGCCGATGGTGCTCGCCGGCGTGCTCGACATCAACAGCTCCAAGAAGGCTGGCCGCTTCGTCCGCTTCTGCGACGCGTTTGATATTCCGATCGTGACGTTCGTCGACGTGCCCGGCTTCCTCCCCGGCGTCGCGCAGGAGCATAACGGCATCATCAAGCACGGCGCGAAACTGCTCTTCGCCTATGCCGAGGCGACCGTCCCCAAGATCACCGTCATCACCCGCAAGGCCTATGGCGGCGCCTACGACGTCATGGCAAGCAAGCATCTGCGCGGCGACCTGAACTATGCGTGGCCCACCGCCGAAATCGCCGTGATGGGCGCCAAAGGCGCGGTCGAGATCATCTTCCGTGGGCGCACGCCGGAGGAAATCGCCGAACGCACCGCCGAGTACGAAGCCCGCTTCGCCAACCCTTTCGTCGCGGCCAGCAAGGGCTTCATCGACGAAGTGATAATGCCCCACTCCACGCGCCGGCGGATTGCGCTGGGGCTACGCAAGCTGCGGAACAAACAGCTCGAAAACCCGTGGAAGAAGCATGACAATATTCCGCTATGAGGTTTTGACATGCCTGGTGAGTTGGTCGACGCGGCTGCGATTTTGGCTGGTTCCGGAGCTACGAAGTGGGCTGCCGACAAATTGCTTGGCCCCAGCGCGGAAGCACTCGGCGATCAGCTGAAGGCTTATCTGAATGACCGACTTGCAAAAATTTTTACACGAGCGAAGCAGATAGCACCGGAAAATAGGGTTACGCCACTTTCGCCTGGGCTGGCGATGAGATTGATCGTTGATGCATCATTCTCGGCCGATGATCCGAAGATTACAGATTGGTGGGCTGGTCTAATAGCAGACGCCGCAGTGCGCGGCTCAAACAAGCACGCAATATTCTCTGATATGATGGCGATGCTCGGACCAAGCGAGGCTAAGCTGCTAGATAAGGTGATGAACGGCTGGTCGTACGCAGTCGAGGAAATCGACGACGCAGGGCGCAACAATCTTTCAAGTTCGATTGAGCTCGCTTTAGATCATATCGTTTCCGAAGCGGTCGGCCCGCTGCCTTGTACCGATGGGCGTCCGGCTGGATGGGAGCGTCGCCATGGGGCATTGAACCTAACTTGGCCATCTTGGGCAGTATGGTGGGCCCTTCCCCGCGTTCGCGCCGGCAACAATATTGAAACACCGCATGTCGGTAGTGCGTTTGCTGGTGAAGATCCGCTTACAATTAATAGTCTGGAGAGAGTTGGCATTCTGGCCAGACGACGCGTCATGCTTTCAAATGATGGCTATACCGGTTGGGTGGCGGTCTATTATATTACACCGTTGGGCCTCGACTTTTATCGGGCTTCCACTGGCAGATCGTTGAAAGAGCATAATTCATGAAACTCGGCCGCCTGAATCATGTCGGGGTCGCCACTCCGTCGATCGAAAACGCCATCGCATTCTACCGCGATGTGATGGGGGCGGAGGTGATCCGGGCGCCGTTCGATCTGCCGAAGCAGGGTGTGAAGGTTTGCTTCGTCGAGACGCCTCCTTCGACAGGCTCAGGACAGGGAACCCAGATCGAGCTGATCGAGCCGTTGGGCGAAAGCTCGCCGATCCACGGCTTTCTCGCGAAGAACCCGGCGGGCGGGCAGCATCATGTCTGCTATGAAGTGCCCGACATTCACGAAGCCAAGGCCTGGTTCGAGGGCAGGGGCTGCAAGGTGCTCGGCGAACCGCGGATCGGGGCGCACGGGACGCCGATCTTCTTTGTGCACCCGAAGGACATGGGCGGCGTGCTGACGGAGATCATGGAAACGCCGCGCAATCATTGATGGGCGCGCGATCATTTCCCATCCCGTTCGTGTCGAGCGAAGTCGAGACACGCTTGGGAGCCGAGCAGTCGCTTCTCGACTTCGCTCGAAACGAACGGAGTGAGTTTTGAGCGAATACCAGACCATCCGCACCCACCGCGACGGCGACGTCCTCATCGTCACCCTTAACCGGCCCGAGCGGCTGAACGCCGCCCTGCCGGCGATGTTCGACGAGCTCCGCGCGGCGATCGGCGAGCTCGACGGCGCCCGCGCGGTACTGATCTCGGGCGAGGGCAGGGCCTTCTGCTCCGGCGCAGACCTTATGGGCGGGGCGCTGGCGCCGGGCGTCGACCCGGGTGAGGCGACCTACACGGCGCTGACCGACCATTACAGTCCCGCCATGCTCGCGCTGGCCGAACTCGACGTGCCCGTGGTGAGCGCGGTGCGCGGGGCGGCGGCGGGGATCGGCTGCTCCCTCGCGCTCGCGGCGGACTTCGTGGTCGCGAGCCAGACCGCCTATTTCCTCCAGGCCTTCGTCAATATCGGCCTGGTGCCCGACGGCGGCGCGAGCTGGATGCTGCCGCGCCTGATCGGCCGCGCGCGGGCGGCGGAAATGATGATGCTGGGCGAACGCGTCGGCGCGGAAAAGGCGCTGGCGTGGGGCATGGTCCAAAAGGTCGTTTCCGACGACGCGCTCGACGCCGAAGCGCTGGCGCTGGCCAGGCGCCTCGCCGCCGGGCCGACGCGGGCGCTGGGCGGCATCCGTCGCAACCTGCACGCGGCGCTGGACGGCTCCTATGCAGACGCGCTCCAGCGTGAGGCGGAGGTGCAGCGCGACATGCGCGGGACGGCGGACTCGATGGAGGGCGGGATGGCTTTCCTCCAGAAGCGCAAGGCGGAGTTTCGGGGGCGCTGAGCGTCGCCGTTCGTTTCGAGCGAAGTCGAGAAACTCTTGACGCACTCCGCGCTCGCGTGTCTCGACTTCGCTCGACACGAACGGATTTTGTATGACTGACAAGCCGAATCTCGGGGACTGGTCCGCCCTCGCCGCGAAAGAAGTGAAAGGCCGCGACCTCACTTGGGCGACGCCGGAGGGGATCGACGTCAAGCCGCTCTACACGGCGGAGGACACTGCGGACCTCGATCCCGGCCTCCCCGGTTTCGCGCCGTTCACCCGCGGCGTGCGCGCATCCATGTATGCCGGCCGCCCCTGGACGATCCGCCAATATGCCGGCTTCTCCACCGCCGAGGAATCGAACGCCTTCTACCGCCGCAATCTCGCCGCCGGGCAGAAGGGCCTGTCGGTCGCTTTCGACCTCGCCACCCATCGCGGCTATGACAGCGACCATCCCCGCGTTACCGGCGATGTCGGTAAGGCAGGCGTCGCGATCGACACCGTCGAAGACATGAAAATCCTGTTCGACGGCATTCCGCTCGACCAGATGTCCGTTTCGATGACGATGAACGGCGCGGTCATCCCGATCCTGGCTTTCTTCATCGTCGCCGCGGAAGAGCAGGGCGTCTCTCAGGACAAGCTCGACGGCACCATCCAGAACGACATCCTGAAAGAGTTCATGGTGCGGAACACCTATATCTATCCGCCCGAACCGAGCATGCGGATCGTTTCCGACATCATCGGCTACACCTCGGCGCACATGCCGAAGTTCAACTCGATCTCCATCTCCGGCTATCACATTCAGGAGGCCGGCTCGACGATCGTGCAGGAGCTGGCGTTCACGCTTGCGGACGGCATGGCCTATGTTCGCGCCGCGCAGGAAAGCGGGCTCGATATCGACGCCTTTGCAGGACGTTTGAGCTTCTTCTTCAACATCGGCATGAACTTCTTCATGGAGGTGGCGAAGCTGCGCGCCGCCCGCCTGTTGTGGCACCGCGCGATGACGATGCTGGGCGCCAAGCAGGAGCGTTCGAAGATGCTCCGGACCCACTGCCAGACGTCGGGCGTGAGCCTGCAGGAGCAGGACCCGTACAACAACGTCATCCGCACCACGATCGAGGCGATGGCGGCGGTGCTGGGCGGCACGCAGAGCCTTCACACCAATGCACTCGACGAAGCGATCGCGCTCCCCACCGACTTCTCCGCCCGGATCGCGCGCAACACGCAGCTGGTGATCCAGGAAGAGACGGGGATCACGAAGGTCGTCGATCCGCTGGGCGGCAGCTACTACATTGAGGCGCTGACCAACGAGCTTGCCGAAAAGGCCTGGGAAATCATCGAGCGCGTCGAAGCCGAAGGAGGCATGGCTAAGGCGGTCGCCGCCGGCTGGCCCAAGGCGATGATCGAGGAAGCCGCAGCCGCCAAGCAGGCGAGGGTCGATCGCGGCGAAGATGTCATCGTCGGTGTCAACAAATACCGGCCCGCTGAGGAAAGCGAGATCGAGATTCTCGAGGTCGACAACCACCGGGTGAGGGAAGCGCAGATCGCGCGGATCAATCGCGTAAAAGCCGCGCGCGACGAGGCAGTATGCCAGGCGGCGCTGGAGGCTCTCCGCCACTGTGCGGCCAACCCAATCCCGTTCGTTTCGAGCGAAGTCGAGAAACGCGCGTCCACCGGCTCCGAGCCAGCGCTTCTCGACTACGCTCGAAGCGAACGGGGTTTGGCAAACAATCTTTTGGCTCGGGCCATAGAGTGCGCCCGCGCCCGCGCGACGCTCGGCGAAATCTCCAAGGCCATGGAGGACGGCTTCGGCCGCTACGAGACAGTGCCGACGCCGGTGAGGGGCGTCTACGGCGCCGCCTACAGGGACGAGGACCGCTGGACGCAGGTCGTCGACGGCATCGCCGCGTTTGAGCGCCGCCGCGGCCGCAAGCCGCGGCTGCTGGTCGCGAAGATGGGGCAGGACGGGCACGATCGCGGTGCGAATGTGGTCGCCTCCGCCTTTTCGGACATGGGTTTCGAGGTGGTCAGCGGACCACTGTTCCAGACGCCGGAGGAAACGCTGGTGCTGGCGCTGGAGAAGGACGTCGACGTGGTCGGCGCCTCCAGCCTCGCCGCCGGGCACAAGACGCTGATCCCGGAACTGGTGCGGCTGCTGCGCGAGAATGGCCGCCCCGACATCCGCGTCATCGCCGGCGGCGTGATCCCCGCGCAGGACTACGATTACTTACGCGAACGCGGCGTCGCCGGCATCTACGGGCCCGGAACCAACATCGTCGACAGCGCGGCGGACGTGCTGCGCCTGCTCGGCCATAACATGCCCCCGGTGGAGGAAGCTGCGGAGTGAGTGAAATGCTGACCAGTGCTCCTGCGAAAGCAGGAGCCCAGGGCGCCAAAGGATGGAACACCGACTCTGGGCCCCTGCTTTCGCAGGGGCACGGGGAGGTGCGCACCGACTGGACCCGTGATGAAATCCGAACCCTCTTCGCGCTCCCCTTCACCGACCTCCTCTTCCGCGCCGCGACCGTCCACCGCGCGCACCATGCGCCGGATCAAATCCAGCTCTGCACCCTGCTCAGCATCAAGACCGGCGGCTGCCCGGAGGATTGCGGCTATTGCTCCCAGTCCGCCCACGCCGATAGCGGCGTCAAAGCCACCAAGCTGATGGACGTCCGCTCGGTCCTGCAGATGGCCGCGCAGGCGAAGGATGCGGGGTCGCAGCGTTTCTGCATGGGCGCGGCCTGGCGCAACCCCAAGGACAAGGACATGCCCGCCATCGTCGAGATGGTGAAGGGCGTCCGCGACATGGGGCTGGAAACCTGCATGACATTAGGCATGCTGACGCCGTCCCAGGCCCGGACGCTCGCCGATGCGGGCCTCGATTATTACAACCACAATATCGACACCTCGCCGGAGCGCTACGGCAACATCATCACCACGCGGTCGTTCGAGGACCGGCTGGACACGCTGGAGAACGTCCGCTCCGCCGGCATCAACGTCTGCTGCGGCGGCATCGTCGGCATGGGCGAGACGCGCGAGGACCGGGTCGGCTTCATTCACGCCCTCGCGACCCTGCCGCGCCACCCGGAAAGCGTGCCCGTCAACGCGCTGGTGCCGGTGAAAGGCACGGTCCTGGGCGACATGCTGGCCGACACGCCGCTCGCCAAGATCGACGACATCGAGTTCGTCCGCACCGTCGCCGTCGCGCGGATCACCATGCCGATGAGCATGGTCCGCCTTTCCGCCGGCCGCGAGAGCATGAGCGAGGCGACGCAAGCGCTGTGCTTCCTCGCCGGCGCAAACAGCATCTTCACCGGCGACAAGCTGCTCACGGCGCCCAACGCCGGCGATGACAAGGATGCTGCCCTACTCGCCAAATTCGGCCTGACGCCGCTGGAAGGGGAAGAGCCGATGCGGGTGGCGGCGGAGTGAGTCGGTATCACGCGCTCTTCGTCGGCTTCATGCTGGTTTCGCTGGCCTTAATTGGTTGGCTGTTCTTCGCCGTCGTGAATTATGTCGACGCCGGGTTCGACTGCGCTGATCGCACGGCAGCGTGGGAAACTTGCGCGGAAGCTGTTCGGGTGCCCATCGCTGTCAAATCTGCGGTTGTCCTCGCGCTCTGGGGCGTCAGCCTGTGGCTGCTCATTCGAGAACGGAAGAAACAATAGTGTTCAAGAAAATCCTGATCGCCAATCGGGGCGAGATTGCGTGCCGGGTGATCCGGACGTGCCGCAAGATGGGCATCCAGACGGTCGCGGTTTACTCCGATGCCGACGCGCGGGCGCCGCATGTGATGATGGCGGACGAGGCGGTGCGGCTGGGGCCGCCGCCGGCCAGCGAAAGCTATCTCCGCGCCGACCTGATCCTGCTCGCCTGCAAGGAAACGGGCGCGGAGGCGGTGCATCCGGGCTATGGCTTCCTGTCGGAGCGGACCAGCTTCGCGCAGCTGCTGGCTGACAACGGCATCGCCTTCATCGGGCCTCCCCCCAATGCCATTGCGGCGATGGGCTACAAGATCGAGTCGAAGAAGCTCGCCAGCCAGGCCGGCGTCAACGTCGTGCCCGGCTATCTGGGCGAGATCGCCGACACCGACGAGGCGGTGCGGATCGCGTCCGACATCGGTTATCCGGTGATGATGAAGGCCTCGGCCGGCGGCGGCGGCAAGGGCATGCGGCTGGCCTGGTCCGAACAGGACGTGCGCGAGGGCTTCGAGGCGACCAAGCGCGAAGGGCTTGCGTCATTCGGCGACGATCGCGTGTTCATCGAGAAGTTCATCGAAAGCCCGCGCCACATCGAAATCCAGGTGCTCGGCGACAGCCAAGGCAACATCGTCTATCTGGGCGAGCGCGAATGCTCGATCCAGAGGCGGCACCAGAAAGTGGTCGAGGAGGCGCCGTCGCCTTTCGTCACGCCCGA
>NZ_DASTXI010000053.1:0-8932 GCF_035758555.1 Sphingomonas sp.
CCCCTTCCCCGAGCAAGCTCGGGGAGGATTTGAATATCGCCGCCCATGCCGAGCTCCTCGTTCCGCTCCTCGATGCTCTGAACGCGCCCGCGCATCTGGTCGGCTATTGCCTCGGCGGGACGATGGCGCTGGGCGCGGCCATGCGCGCGCGCATCCGCAGCCTTACCCTGATCGCCGCGCCCTGGCATTTCGCGGGCTTCGGGCCCGCCGCGCGCGACGACATCGCCGCCCTGTGGCAGGCGGCCCGGCCAGCGGCCGACGCGATGGGACTGGTGCCGATGGAAGTGCTGCAGAGCGGTTTCTGGCGGCTCGACCCGGCGCGGACCATCGCCAAATACGAAGCATTCGGGCGGCTCGATCCGGCCAGCGATGCGGCGCGTGCGTTCGTCGCCCTGGAGGACTGGGCCAATGCCGGCGCGCCGCTTCCCTATGCTGCCGGACGGGAGCTGTTCGAGGATTTCGTCGCCGCGGACGTCACCGGACGGGGAGAATGGCGAGTCGGCGGGGAGATCGTCGACCCCGCGAAGCTTCGCGTGCCTACGCTCGAGTTCGTGTCGCTGAACGACCGTATCGTGCCAGCGCCGTCCTCCGCGCGCCTGCCGAATGGGCGCACGCTCGGGCTCGGCCATGTCGGGATGATCGTCGGCTCCCGCGCCCGCGAACAGCTTTGGGAGCCTCTGGCGGCAACGCTTTCGCAGTCGCAGCAAAACTGATAGTCGCGCGGGCAAGACTCTCAGGAGACATCCCCATGCAGGACATCGTCATCACCGCCGCCAAGCGCACGCCGGTCGGCAGCTTCCTTGGTTCCTATGCCGCCACTCCGGCGCACGAACTCGGCCGCGTCGCGATCGAAGGCGCGCTGGCCCAGGCGGGCATCGGCGCCGATGAAGTTTCCGAAGTGATTCTGGGGCAGGTGCTGACCGCCGCGCAGGGACAGAACCCGGCGCGCCAGGCCTCGATCGCCGCCGGCGTGCCGAAGGAAGTGCCGGCCTGGAGCCTGAACCAGGTGTGCGGCTCCGGCCTGCGCGCGGTCGCGACGGCGGCGCAGATGGTGGCGACCGGCGACGCGCGGATCGTCGTCGCTGGCGGTCAGGAGAGCATGTCGCTGTCGCCTCATGCCCAGCAGCTGCGCGGCGGCACCAAGATGGGCCCGGTCGAGCTGGTCGATACGATGATCAAGGACGGCCTGACCGACGTCTTCAACGGCTATCACATGGGCATCACCGCCGAGAACCTGGCCGAGAAATACCAGATCACCCGCGACGAGCAGGACGCGTTCGCCTGCGCGTCGCAGAACAAGGCGGAGCGCGCGCGGGGGTCTGGCCGCTTCCAGTACGAGATTGCGCCAGTGACGATCAAGGGCCGCAAGGGTGACACGATCGTCGACCGCGACGAGTTCATCCGCGAAGGCGTGGTGGTCGCCAACCTTTCCGGGCTGCGGCCCGCGTTCAAGAAGGAAGGCACAGTCACCGCCGGCAACGCCTCGGGCCTGAACGACGGCGCCGCCGCGCTGGTGGTGATGACGCGTGACGAGGCGGAGCGGCGCGGCTCGACGGTGCTGGCGCGGATCGCGGGCTGGGCCTCGTGCGGCGTCGATCCGTCGATCATGGGCATCGGCCCGGTGCCGGCAAGCCGCCGCGCGCTCGAGAAGGCGGGCTGGTCGGTCGGCGATCTTGACCTGATCGAGGCCAACGAGGCCTTTGCCGCCCAGGCGCTCGCGGTCGGCAAGGAAATGGGCTGGGACCCGGACAAGGTGAACGTCAACGGCGGCGCGATCGCGATCGGCCACCCGATCGGCGCATCGGGCGCGCGCGTGCTGACGACTCTGATCTACGAGATGGCCAAGCGCGACGCGAAGAAGGGCCTGGCGACGCTCTGCATCGGCGGCGGCATGGGCATCGCCATGTGCGTGGAGCGGTAAGCTAGTCGGTCCACACTCGCTCGAACCGGCTTCCGAGCCCGGTCAGCAGCTCATATTGCGACTGGCCGGACAGCGCGCTGGCGCTCGGCAGGTCGTAGTCGATCGTCACCCAGTCGCCTTCGGTCAGTCCGGGCGCGGCGGTAGCATCGACGGCGACAAGGTCCATTGAGACCCGGCCGAGGAAGGGCAGGGCAACCTCGCCCGCGCGCGCCCGGCCCCTGCCGGAGAAGCCGCACAGGATGCCATCGGCATAGCCGATGTTGAGGATCGCGATGTCCGTGTCGCGCTCTGCCGCCCAGGTCGCGTTATAGCCGACGCTCGCGCCTGCCGGCACGCGGCGGCGCTGGAGCGCCTGCGCCTCGGGAAAGGCGACCTGCCGGATGTGTCCCGCCGCCTCGCCGCGTGGCACGCCACCGTAGAGTGCGAGGCCGGGGCGCGTCAGGTCGAATGCATAGTCGGAGCCAAGGCAGATGCCCGCCGAGTTGGCGAGGCTCAGCCGCCGGTGCGGCACCTGCTCGGCGACAGCCATCAGCCCCTGACGCTGCGCCGCGTTCTGGGGCACGTCCTCATCGGCGCAGGCGAGGTGGCTCATCAGCGTCTCGATCTCGAGGCCGCCCAGCACGCCCACATCTTCCGGCGCGATGCCGAGCCGGTTGATGCCGGTGTCGATCATCACGTCGCACGCGCCGCCTCCGGCGGCCCGCCAGCGCAGCACCTGCTCGGGCGAGTTCAGCACCGGCCGGGCGGGCAGGGCGCTGGCAGCGGCCATGTCCTCCGCCCGAACCCCGTGCAGCACCGACAGCGAAACACCGTCCGGCAATGGCATTAGTGCCGCAGCCTCGACCCAGGTCGCGGCTAAGAAATCCCGGCACCCCGCCGCCGCCAGTCGCGCGACGACCTCGCGCGCGCCGAGACCATAGCCGTCCGCCTTCACAGCCGCGCCGCATGCCGCGCCGCCGCCCTGCGCCCTCAGCCAATGCCAGTTCGCAACCAAAGCGGCACCGTCCAGCCGCAGCCGATGGGGAGGGGGGATATCCGTCACGCCGGGCGGGCCTTACGATGCCAGGTCTGGTCCGTCGAGCAGGCTATGAAGCCGCGTGCCAGCCCAGCAAGGCTGCCCGATAGCCCGAAGGGGCCGGTCGCGACAGGCGCAGCAGGGCCCGCCGGACCTCCGCGTCCTTGGCCGTAAGCCGCAGCAGCTCGTTCGCGCTTTCCATATTGGGATTCTCGTGGCCAAGCTGCATCGCCTGATACGCGACCAGCAAGTCTCCGCGCTTATCGCCCTCACCGAGCAAGACGAGCACCCGCTCCTTGGCAAGTGCTTCGTCGCCCAGGCAGCCGGCCAGCGTCCCCAAAACGAGCGGGTTGGTCCTGTAACGCGCCTTGAATGCCGCGACGTCCGAAGCAACCGTCTCGCCCTTCTGCTTGCGCGCGCAAAGTCGGAGGGCTTCGAAATGGCCCAATGCGCCCGCTGCTTCGACCTGATCCGCGGCCGGCGTACGTGCATCCAGCAGCGCAAGCGCCTCGTCCGGTTTGTGATCGCGCAGCAGATAGCGGACGAGATTGGGAATGATGTTGAGCGCGAAGCCCGGGCTATGCTGCCTCAGCTTCGGCTCGATGTCGCCAAGCATGGCCGTCGAGGCGGCGTTTTGGCCCGCCTGCCGCATCGCGCCCGCCAGCCGGACAGCAGCAACCCCGAGATAGTAATAATCCTGCTCGGAATCGCCCCATTGGGAAGCGTCGCGCACCGCTGCATCGAGCAGCGCGACCGCCTCCTTCGGACGGCCAGAGCTCAGCAGGGCAGAGGCATAATTCAACCGGTGGGCCATGTCCGGCGCGATCGAAAAGGCCGTTTCCGTCGCGCGGACAAAGGCGTCGCGCTGCATCTCCAGGGTACCGCCCGACCAGTTCTCGATCTCGTCGCGGATCGGATCATAAGCGCGGTCGACGACCAGCCGGAGACCGACTTCCGGATCCAGCACGCGCGGCAGCAATTGCACGGCTTCGGACTTGCGGCCCTTGGCCAGCAATCCCGGGATCAGCTGTAGCGCCAGGTTCGAACTCCGCGCGGGATCGTCCCGGCCCCATGCCGTGTTCGCCAGGACCTGCAGAAATTCCGCCGCAAGATCAGAGCGGCCGACATAAGTCAGCTTGCGGAAGATGATGTCGAAATCGTCGGCCCCGACGCCCGACACGATGCTGGGATCGCGCCCGACCGCAGCCATGAACTCCTGCACACCCTCGCTGGGGTCCGTGCGTCGCATCTTCAGGAATGACGAAAGCCTCAGGGCTTGCGGATCGCCGGGAAGGAGCGTTAGGCACTCGAGGATCAGCGGTTCCGCTTTTTCGACCTGATCGAGCCGGCCAAGCAGGCTCGCTTCCGCGCACAGCGCCCGGCCTCGAAACCGGGTTGGCTGCAGCAGGCGTGCCCGGGCTTGGCTCAGCAATGTCAGCTGAACTTGCGGATCGGCTTCCAGAAGCGCCCGAAAAACCAGCCGGGCGCCGTCCTGCTCCTGAGGGCCGGGCCGCTCCTGCTCCGGGAGCCGTGCCCAGAATTGCTGTTCAGCGGATTGTCCGACGAGGCTGGGTGCCGCGCCAAAGGCGAGCGGCAGGACGGCGACTCCGATCATGCGTCATCCAGTTGCTGCAGATCGTCCTTGCGCAGCCAGATCATCGTCACCACCAGGCCCATCGCGACGACCGCCCAGGTATACCAGAGGCCGGAATAAGGATTGCCGGTCTTGGCGATGATGTACTGGCTGACGAAGGGCAGGAAGCCGCCGAAATAGCCGGTGCCGATGTGATATGGGATCGACATCGAGCTGTAGCGGATGCGCGCCGGGAACAGCTCCGACAGCAGCGCCGCCACCGGGCCGTAGGTGGCACCCGACAACGCGCTCAAGGCGAGCACGCCCAGAAGGATGATCGCAATGTCGCCGCCCTCAGGCCGGGTCTGCTCGAGGTCGTAGCCCGCGGCTTTCAGCGAGGCGTCGAGCTCTTCCGCGGTCGGATAGCGGCCGACGCTGGTGCGGACGTCGCCGATGATGACGCCGGTCAGCTCGCGGTTCACGCTATAGGGCACGCCCCGCTTGGTGAGCATGTCGAGCGCCTTGCCGCATTCGGTCGCCTGCACCTTGGCGAACGGGCTGTAGCTGCAATCCTGTCCGCCGACGACGACCGGCGCGCGCGCCGCGGCTGCGGCCAGTTCCGGGTTCGCGGCCCTGCCCATGATGCCAAAGATCGGGAACAGCAGGATCAGCGTCAGTGCATAGCCGATCACGATCGGCAGCTTGCGGCCGACCCGGTCGGAAATCCAGCCGAACAGCACGAAGAAGATCAGGCCAGCGCCGGCGCCGATGCCGACCAGGATCTGCGCCGTGGTCGGGTCCACCTTCATCGCGTTCTGGAGAAAATAGAGCACCTGGAACATCGCCGTGTACCAGATGACCGTCAGCCCCGCGGCGATGCCGAACAGGGCAACGAGCAGCCGCCGCCAATTGCCCGGATGAGTGAAGGTCTCCTTCAGCGGGTTGCGCGAGATTTCGCCGGCTTCCTTGATCGCGCGGAACACCGGGCTTTCGTTGAGCTTCAGCCGCATCCAGAGTGAGACTGCGAGCAGCAGCAGCGAAAACACGAACGGCACGCGCCAGCCCCAGGCGTTCCATGCGTCCGGGCCGAGCACGGCCTGAGTCAGCAGCACGACGCCCAGCGACAGAATGAAGCCGCCGGCGACGCTGCCCTGGATGAAGCCGGTGTAATAGCCGCGCTTGCTCGCCTTGGCGTGCTCGGCGACGTAGATCGAGGCGCCCCCATATTCGCCGCCGAGCGCAAGCCCCTGCAGGATGCGCAGCAGGATCAGGATCACCGGCGCAGCATGGCCGATCTGCGCTGCCGACGGGACGAAGCCGACGGCCGCCGTTGCGAGGCCCATCACCGTGATCGTGATCAGAAAGGTGTATTTACGGCCAAGCCTGTCGCCGAAATAGCCGAACAGCACCGCGCCCAAAGGCCGAAAGCCGAAGCCGACGGCAAAGCCTGCCAGCGAATAGAGCAGCTCGACGGTCGGGCTCGCCGCCGGGAAGAAGGTGCGGCCGATGATCGAAGCCAGCGTGCCGTAGATGAAGAAATCATACCATTCGAAGATCGTGCCGAGCGACGAGGCGGTGATGACCAGCCTCACTTCGCTGGGCTTGAGCTCCTTGACCGGTTCCCCCGCGATCGTCGCCACGCTGCCCCTCCCACCTTTTTCGAACGGCTTAAGCCCGCGGCGGCGTCAGAACAACCGCCCCCCGTTCGGCACTGGATGGGTCGGCTGGACCAGCACCACTTCGCCGTCGGCATCCGGAAAACCGAGCGTCAGCACTTCGGACATGAACGGCCCGATCTGGCGCGGCGCGAAGTTGACGACCGCGGCAACCTGCCGGCCGACAAGTCCCTCGACCGGATAGTGTTTCGTGATTTGTGCGCTCGACTTCCTGCGGCCGATTTCGGGGCCGAAATCGATCACCAGCTTGTAGGCGGGCTTGCGCGCCTGGGGAAACGGCTCGGCGGAAACGATCGTGCCGACGCGAATGTCGACCTGAAGGAAGGCATCGAACGAAATCGTCATCTTGAACCTCTTGGCGCGCGGAGACGTTTAGCCGGCATGGCAGACGAAGACCAAGCCCGCGTCTACGGCATGGCCGATCCGGCCAACCGCGATCCGCCCCCGGCCGAGGGCATGCGCGGCGCGAAGGCCGAGACCGGCGCCGACAACGAAGCGCTCGACTTTCGGCACAATGTGACGCTCGACGACGGCCGCACCGTCACCGTCAGTGAAGGATCGGGCGTCGCCTTTGCCGAAGAGACCGGCCGCGCCGGGCTCGCGGAAGCGAAGCCGTGGCGCGACACGCGCGTCCGCGACGAAGAATCGCCCGTGCCGCTGCTGCCGATCCTTGCCGTCGCAGCTGCCGCGGGGATCATCGCCTTCGCGTTCTGGCGTTTCCGGGCGCACGACGTCGAGGCGGAGATCGACTTCCGCCCCGCGCCCGACCTCTGAGTGGCCTTGCGCTCTATCGCTCGTCCCGAGCGGAGCGCGCAGCGCGTAGTCGAGGGGCGCAGTGGCGAGCACGCCCCTCGACTTCGCTCGGGACGAACGATCCTGTCTGATCGCTAATTCACTTTACGCTTTCGGCTTCACGAACTTCAACGTCATGCGGTCGCTTTCGCCGATTGCCTGGTATTTGGCGCGATCGGTTTCGCCGTTCGCGTAGGTCGGCGGCAGCGTCCACACGCCCTTCTCCCAATCCGCGGTATCCTTGGGATTGGCGTTCACTTCGGACGCGCCGACGAACTTGAACCCCGCTTCCTCGGCGAGGCGGCGGATAGTGGAGACCTTCATGTAGCCGCTGGTCCGTTCGCGCTCGGCATCGGCCTTTTCCGGCAGGCGATGATCGACCACGCCGAGCGTGCCGCCCGGCTTCAGCATCGCATACATCTCCTTGAACGCGGCGAGGCTGTAGTCCTGCTTGTCCTGCGTCTGGTAGCCGCCGCGCCAATTATGAACGTTGCGGAAGGTAAGGACGACGTCCGCCGTGCCCGGCGCGACCCCGGTGCCGCCGAGAACGCTCGGGAAGCCGGCGTGTTGGACCTTGCCGTAGATGGCCGGATCGGATTCGAGCTCGGCGGTCAGCGTCTTGCCCATCTTGTCGCCGGCATTGGCGAGGATCAGCTGGCCGTCGGCGGCCAGATAAGGCGCCAGCACCTCGGTATACCAGCCGCCGCCGGGCCAGATCTCGACCACGGTGTCGGTCGGCTGCACGCCGAAAAAGGCGAGCGTCTCGGCGGGATGCCGGTATTTGTCACGCGCGGTGTTGGCCGCCGTCCGGCTCGGCGCGGCGACGGCGGCTTTCAGCGCTGCGCTGGGTGCTTGTGCAAGTGCCGGCGCGGCAATCAGCATCGCGCTTGAAACGACGGCGATCGAGAATAGGCGCATGATCCCTCCTTGTCCGGCATCGTCCGGATCAGGCGGGAAGGCTACGCTGCCAGCGGCTTTCGATCAATCACAGGCACGCTTCGAGGAAAGCCTGGTCGAAGCCGAACTGCTTGGCTTTTTCCAGCGTGTAGGGGCGCAGGCCCGAGGAGCGGTATTCGCCGATGATCTTGCCGTCGGCGGATTCGTCCAGATATTCGAACTTGAACAGCTCCTGCGTGACGATCACGGGCCCTTCCATGCCGATCACTTCGGTGACGTTGGTGACGCGGCGGGAGCCGTCGCGCAGGCGTTTCACCTGGACGATCAGGTCGACCGAATCGGCGATTTGGCGGCTGATCGCTTCCTTCGGCACCTTGATGTCCGACATCATCACCATGTTCTCCATACGGGCGAGGCATTCGCGCGGGGAGTTGGAGTGAAGCGTGCACATCGAGCCGTCATGGCCGGTGTTCATGGCCGCGAGCATGTCGAAACATTCGCTGCCGCGGATTTCGCCCAGGATGATGCGATCGGGGCGCATACGCAGCGCGTTGATGACGAGATCGCGGATCGTGATCGCGCCCTGACCCTCCAGGTTGGCGGGCCGGGTTTCCAGTGGGAGCCAGTGCGGCTGCTGCAGCCGAAGCTCTGCCGCGTCCTCGATGGTGATGACGCGCTCGCCGGGGTCGATCATCTTCGACAACGCGTTGAGCATCGTGGTCTTACCGGAACCGGTACCGCCCGAGATCACGACGTTGAAGCGGCTGGCGCCGGCGATCTTCAGCGCCGTCGCCATCTTTTCGGACATCGACCCGAACTTCGCCATCATGTCGAGCGTGATCGGCTTGGCGGAGAATTTACGGATCGAGATGGCCGTGCCGCGAAGCGAGAGCGGCGGCACGATCACGTTGACGCGACTGCCGTCCTTCAGGCGGGCGTCGGCAAGCGGGGTGGTCTGGTCGACGCGGCGGCCGACCTGGTTCACGATCCGCTGCGCGATCTGGAACAGATGCTCCTCGTCGCGGAACTGGACCGGCGCGATCTCCAGCTTGCCCTTG
>NZ_DASTXI010000104.1:0-27212 GCF_035758555.1 Sphingomonas sp.
AAGGTGTGGCCGCCGAGATGCGTGTCCTCGCCATTATAGGTGCCGACAAAGCCCGAGCCCGTGCAATATTGCTCCTCGCTCTCGCGGCACGACGGGCAGGTGCCGCAGCTGTCGACCATGCAGCCGACGCCGACCACGTCACCGGTCTTGAAGCGGTCGACCTCACCGCCGACGGCGGTCACGCGGCCAACGATCTCGTGCCCCGGCACGCACGGGTACATGGTGCCGTTCCACTCGCCGCGGGCGGTGTGCAGGTCCGAATGGCAGACGCCGCAGAACAGGATGTCGATCGCGACATCGCGCGGACCGGGCGCGCGGCGCTCAATCTGCAGCGGTCCGAGGGGACGGTCGGCGGCGGTGTTGCCATAGGCTTGGGTGGTCATGCTTTCCCTCATCGTGTTCGTCGCCCATGTAGGCCCTGCCCGCGCCCGCGATTAGGCGCTATAATCGGCATGCACTTATCTGTAAGATTCATGAATGCGGCGGGAGGAACTCGGCGATCTCAGTGCCTTCCTGGCCGTGGCGGAGGAGCAGAGCTTCACGCGGGCGGCGGCGCGGCTCGGCACTTCGCAATCGGCGCTGAGCCATATAGTGCGGCGGCTGGAGGAGCGGCTGGGCGTGCGGCTGCTGATGCGGACCACGCGGCGGGTGGCCCCCACCGATGCGGGCGAGCGGCTGCTCAGGACGCTCCGCCCCGCGCTGGACGAGATCGATGCGGAGCTGGCAGGACTCAGCGAACTGCGCGACAAGCCCGCCGGCACGGTGCGTCTGGTCGCGTCGGAGAATGCGGCGCGCGGGCTGCTGTGGCCTGCGCTCGCCCGCTTGCTGCCGCGCTATCCGGACCTGAAGGTCGAGGTCAGCGTCGATGCCGGGCTGACCGATATCGTTGCCGAGCGTTTCGATGCCGGCGTGCGGCTGGGCGAGCATCTGGCGAAGGACATGGTCGCGGTGCGGATCGGGCCCGACCTGCGGCTCGCCGTCGTCGGCTCGCCCGATTATTTCGAGCAGCATCCGGCACCGCGAACGCCGCAGGACCTTGCCAATCACATCTGCATCAACCTGCGCCTGGAAAGCTTCGGCGGACTCTATGCCTGGGAGTTCGAGAAGAACGGCCGCGAGCTGCGCGTGCGCGTGGACGGGCAGTTCGCGTCGAACGACGTGCCGCTGGTCCTCCACGCCGCGCGTAGCGGACTGGGCCTTGCGTGCGTGCTGGAGGATCAGGTGGAGACCGACCTTGCCGAGGGCAGCCTGGTGCGCGTGCTGGAAGACTGGTGCGCGCCGTTTTCCGGCTACCACCTCTATTATCCGAGCAGGCGACAGCCGACGCCCGCCTTCACGCTGCTGGTCGACGCGCTCCGCTATCGAGAGTGAGGCGGCGGACGTTGTCGCGCTCGGGCTGGAAGCGCAGCGCATCCGCGACCGCCAGCAGCGCCGGTGAAGCGGCTTCGCTGCGATAGTGCAGATGATAGCCCGGTATCGCCGGACACCATTCGCGCCGCACGCGCATCAGGCGGCCGGTGGCGAGGTGGGATGAGACCAAATCCTCGAAGACAAACGCGAAGCCGACTCCGTCGAGTGCGGTGCGGACGGCCAGCTCGGGATCGGCGACGGTGAGCCGCGCCGCCGGGCGAACTGCGGCGCGCTCCAGCTGCCACAGCGGCGCCTCGCGCCAGACCACCGCCGGCTGCTCCGCCAGATCGTGCGGGGTCGCGGGCAGCGGGCGGCCGGCAAGCCAGGACGGCGCCGCTACTAGTGCCAAGCGGAGGTCGGGGCCGATCCGGACCGAGGCCATGCCGTGCTCGACCTGCTCGCCGAGCCGAACCGTGGCGTCCGCATCGGTATCGGGCGCAACGAGATCGAGCTGGATCGCCGGATGATCGGCGAGGAGCCGGTTCAGCGCCGGCCAGAGCGAGGACGTCGCGTGACGCGACGCGGCGATGCGGACGGTTCCGGCAGCCTCTCCGGCGGCGTCCGATAGCCCGGCGAGCCTGGCCTCCAGCGCGTCGAGATCGGGTCCGAGCCCGCGCAGCCGCTCGCCGGCGGGCGTCAGCGCGACGCTGCGGGTCGTGCGGGCGAACAGGGGCACGCCCAGACGTTCTTCCAGTGACTGGATGGTGCGGCTCAGCGCCGGCACCGAGAGGCCGAGCCTGGCGGCGGCGCGGGTGAAGCTTCGTTCGTCGGCAACCGCGGCGAAAGCGGCGAGGTCGCCGAAATAATCGCGTCTCATTCGATCGGCCCAAACTCAATACGCAACAGACCCGATCGCAACTCCCCCTTCTTGACGATCGTCGGCGGTTCGGGGCGGCGGATCGTCCGCCGCCCCGGTGCCCAGTGTCAGAACTTGAAGCCGGCGGCAATGCCGTAGCGGCGCGGCTCCAGCGTGAAGATGTTCGTGAACAGGCCGGAGCTCTGGTCCGTCACATATTGGCCGGTGATCGAGTTCGAATCGAAGATGTTCGATACGAACGCGCGCACGAACCAGCGATCGTCGCGGCCATTGAGCTGGATCTGGGCATTGGCCTGGGTGAAGCTCGGGATCCGGTCGATCTGGCGATTGAAGCTGCGGCTGTACTGATCGCCGGTAAAGGTCAGGTCCGCGCGCGGGACCAGCGTCAGCCCGCCCGGCAGGTCTGCGGTGTACTGGACGCCCGCCGATGCCTTGAACGCCGGAGCGTTGGGCAGCTTGTTGCCGCCGATATCGACCGGAATGCCGTCCGACACGGTGAACGGCAGCGGCCCCGTCGGGATGCCGAACGCAGTGCGCAGGGCGGCCGGCGGGTTCGCCGCGGTCGAGGCGAGCGCCGTGCAGACGCTGTACGCGCCGGTCGTCTTCGTACCGGGCACCGCCACCGCCGGCTTGAGGCCGAGGCCGGAGTTGAATGCGTTCACATAGGCGTTGGCGAGCGCAGCGTTCGGGCCGGTCACGACGCAGTTCGACGCGTTGGTGATATCCTTGATGATCACCGCATCCGACCGGCCGCCCGAGACGTCGCGGGAGTCGACGAGCAGCTTCGACTTGATCGACGTGTTCAGATAGCTCGCCGTCAGGTTGATCAGCCAGCGCGGATCGGGCCGCAGGATGCCTTCGACCTCGACACCCCAGATATCCGCATCGGTGTTGTCGTTGACCGAGGTGCGGGCGACGATGCGGCTGAGCTGCAGGTTCTTGTACTGATAGTAGAAGGCCGAGGCGTTCAGGCGGATGGTGCCATTCGCGAAGGTGTTCTTGGTGCCGATCTCGAACGCATTGACCGCTTCCGGCGCGAAGGTTTCGGACACGTTGAACTCGGTCGGGATCGGCGGGTTGATGCCGCCCGACTTATAGCCCCGCGAATAGGACGCGTAGATCAGATTGTCCGGCGTGACCTTGAAATCGATCACGGCGCGGCCGGTCAGGCGGCCGAAGCTGACTTCGCGTTCCGCGAAAAGCTGGTTGCCGGTGCGGCCCGGATCGGCGTCATAGGCGGCGATGAACGGCGACTGCGTCCCGTCCGTCACGCCGTAGGGCACCGCGAAGCTCAGGATCGGGCTGCGCGCGCGCACGAACTTCTTGTCGTGCGAATAGCGGAGGCCGGCGGTGAATTTCAGCCGGTCGCTCGCCTCGAAATAGGTCTCGCCGAACAGGCCGTAGCTCTTGATCGTGAACAGATCGGTGTTGTTGAAGAAGAAGGGCGGCGCCAGGAACACGTCCGGGAAGGCCGCATTGCCCGCCGCGCGCTGGCCGAGCGTCTGCGCCGCGCCAAGGATGCCGGCCGCATAGTCGAGGCCGAACGAGGCGACACCGTAATTGCCCTGCTTCGTCTTCGAATCGACGTAGATGCCGCCCAGCAGGAAGTTGAACGGACCGTCGAAGCTGCTGTCGACATGGCCTTCGATCGAATATTGCCGCGCGTGGCTCTGCGAGCGGTCGTAGTCGGTGCTGCCGGGCGCGCACTTGATCGGATTGCCGCCGAACGCACCGGTCAGGCTGGTGTCGATATTCGACACGCAGACACCGCCGTTCGGGCCGTTCGGGATCAGCGCCTGCGCGACCTTCGCGAATGGGGAGCCGGGCGCCTGCGAGGCCGCTGCAAGCGTGAGCAGGCCGGGATTATTGGTCAGCGGATTGTCGGACGCGAGGTTGTAGTCGGTCCTGGAATCGACCTTGTTGTCGGCATAGCCGCCGGTCAGCGTCAGCTTGAACTGATCGCCGAGCTGCTGCTCCAGCCGGCCCATGATGTGATATTCGCTGGCATAATAGGTCGGCGTGAAGTCGATGTTCACCGTGCGGAGGTCCGTCGGCACTGTCAGGCCGCCGAAGGTCAGGTCGGGACCGTAGACGCTGCCGAGCCCGAAAGCGGCGATCGCCGGCGAGTTGATCCGGAAGAACTCGGTCGACGAGAGCACCGTCGCCAGCGTCGCGTTGCCGTTCGCGACGTCGTAGCCGAGCCGGTCGGGCTGGCAGCCGAGGATGCCGGTCGGGTCGCGGTGGCAGAGCTGCTTCTGGATGCGGCTGCGATTGTCCTTTTCGTGGAAATAATAGCCGATGAGGTCGAGCGTCGTGTTCTCGGTCGGCTCCCAGCGGAGCGTGCCGCGCAGCGCATAGAGATCACGGTCGTCGATCCGGCTCTTGGCGGCAGGGTTCAGGTTCTTCGTGAAGCCGTCGCGGTTCAGGTAATAGCCCGCGACGCGCACGCCGATCGTGTCGGTGATCGGCGCATTGATCATGCCCTCGCCGCGGATCGAGTTGAAATTGCCGTATTCGACCGAGCCCGACGCGCCGAAGCTGGCGAGGTTCGGACGCGCGGTGATGAAATTGACGACGCCCGACGTCGCGTTGCGGCCGAACAAAGTGCCCTGCGGGCCGCGCAGCACCTCGACCCGCTCAAGATCGAAATACTCGGTCTCGAACAGGCGCGTCGAGAGCAGCGGCATGTCGTTGACGTGGATGCCGGTCGCGGTGTCGCAGGCGAAGCCGACGCACAGGTCGCCGATGCCGCGGATCGTGAAGCTGGACGCGGTAAAGTTGGTCTTGGTGAAGGTGATGTTGGGAAGCGACAGCTGCAGCTGGGTCGCGTTGTTGATCTGCTGCGCCTTCAGCGCGTCGCCCGAAAAGGCGGAAACGGAAATCGGCACGTCCTGCAGACGTTCGCCCTTGCGCTGGGCCGTGACGACGATGTCGCCCAATCCCTCGTCGGCGGCGTCGGTGGTGGCCGACGGCGCGGCGCCGGCTTCGGGAGCGCCCTGCGGCGCGGCATTGCCGACATCCTGGGCAAGTGCGGGGGTGGTGAAGAGCAGAGCAATGGCAGTGGCGCCGAGCAGATCAAGCTTACGCATTTCGTGCATCATCCCTTTCGCTACATCGCAACAGGCGCGATCGAACAGCCGCGCTTCACGGACAGCCGTGGGCGAAGAAGCGGCGTCAGGTCAATGGCGCAACCGCCAGAAAAACGGCTGTTTTTCGGGGATTGTGACGGCCAAGGCACAGTCGTCACGGATGCCGTAGCGTCACCCTCGCGCCGGTTTTCGGATCGGCTCAGTAGGCCAATGCGCAACCGTCCGCGCGCATCTCGCTGGCGGCGGCATAGACCCGGTCCTTGCCGTCCATCCGATGCTCGATACACTCGTAGCGGCCAAAGCCGCCGTCCGGTTCGCCGATCGTCCAGCCGAGACCGGCAAGCGCCGCCTTGGTCCGGTCAGGCACGCCGGTTTCCAGCCGCAGCAGCCCGTTCGCGGGCAGGCCGGCCGCGTCCTCGCCCATCGACTGGGACGAGCCCTCGTGATGCCAGCGCGGGCTGTCGCCGGCCGACTGGATCTCCAGCTCGTAGTCGACGCGGTTGACGATGATCTGCGTCTGACCCTGCGGCTGCATGTCGCCGCCCATCACGCCGAAGCTCATCCAGGGCTCGCCGTCCTGACAGGCAAAGCCGGGAATGATCGTCTGGAAGGGTCGCTTGCCGGGCGCATAGATGTTCGGGTGCCCGTCCTGCAGGCTGAAAAGCTGGCCGCGGTCCTGGAACATGAAGCCGAGCCCGTCCGCCACCAGGCCGGAGCCCATGCCGCGGAAATTGGACTGGATCATCGACACCATCATGCCGTCCTTGTCGGCACAGGAGAAATAGGTGGTGTCGCCATGGCTGGGCGCCTGGCCGGGATAGGCGGGGCTGAGGATGCGATCGCGCCGGATCAGCGCCGCGCGCTTTTCGGCATATTCCTTGGAGATCAGCCACTCGACCGGCACTTTGGAGAAGTGCGGATCGGCATAGTAGCGGGCGCGGTCCTCGTACGCGAGGCGCTTGGCCTCGACGCACCAGTGCAGCGCCTCGGGCGCCTGGAAGCCGGCGCCTTCCATGTCGAACCGCTCGATCATGTTCAGCATCTGCAGCGTCGCGATGCCCTGCGTGTTGGCGCCGAGCGCATAGACGGTGGTGCCACGATAGTCGGTCGAATTCGGCTCGATCCATTCGCTGTGGTGCGCGGCCATGTCGGCGCGGGTCAGCCAGCCGCCGATGCGCTTGAAATAGCGCTCGATCGTGTCGGCGATCGGGCCGTTGTAGAAGGCATCGCGCCCGCCCTGAGCGATCATCCGATAGGTGCGGGCAAGGTCCGGATTGCGGAAGACGTTGCCGGGCTTCGGCCCCTTGCCGTCAGCCAAACCATAGGTGCGGACGGCGTTTTCCGTCTCCTCGATGCCCGATCCCGGGCTGACGAATGCGGCAAGGTTGCTTCGGATATACCAGGCGATGATGTCCGGTACCGGCGCGCCGTTCTCGGCAAGCGCAATGGCGGGCGCCAGCACTTCGGCCCAGGGCAGCTTGCCGTAGCGCTGGTGGAGCGTCCACCAGCCGTCCACTGCGCCCGGCACGGAGACCGTCACTGCGCCGCGTGGCGGCAGTGCGCCGTCCTTCGCGCGGGAACGGGCGATAGCGAGAGTCAGCGCGCGCGGCGATTCGCCCGATCCGGCGAGACCCATGACTTTCTTCGCCTTGGGATCCCACAGCATCGCATAGCAATCGCCGCCGATGCCGCTGGAGGTCGGCTCGAGGAAGCCGAGGCAGGCGTTGATCGCGATCGCCGCATCGACCGCCGAGCCGCCGCGCTTCAGAATGTCGATGCCGGTCTGCGTCGCCAGCGGGTGCGCGGTTCCGGCCGCGCCCGAGAGGCCGTAGGCGGACGTGCGCGAGGCGAAGCTGGCTCCGAACGGCCGGTCGCCAGCCTGAACGTCCGGCCGCACGAAACGCGGCTCGCCGGCCTCCCACTTCTTCGGCAGCCCCTGGTCCGGAACGGGCACGCCGCCCTGCCCCGGCCCCTTCTGCGCGGGCTCCGGCGTCGGCCGGCCCTGCTGCGCCAGAAGCGGCGACGCGAGCGCGGACGCAGGCAGGGCGGCGAGAAAGGTACGGCGGCGCATGGATGGCTCCCCTCAGATGTTCTGGGCGCGGTCGGTCCTCCGCGCCGGTGGCGCCTGCTTAGGCGGCGCGCCGACGAATGAACAGAGCAGCCCTCGCAAACGGGCAAGCGCGTGCCACTGGAAAATTGGCGAGGTTCGCACTATGTGGCGCGCCTTCCCTATGGCTACCACTCTTCCCACGCCGCCCAAGGTGGGCATGGTTTCGCTCGGCTGTCCGAAGAACCTGGTCGATTCCGAGCGGATTCTGACCAAGCTTCGCGCCGACGGCTACCAGATGTCGCCCGATTATGCCGGCGCCGACGTGGTGCTGGTCAACACCTGCGGCTTTCTCGATTCCGCGAAGGAAGAGAGCCTGGAGGCGATCGGCGAGGCGATCGCCGAGAATGGGCGCGTGATCGTCACCGGCTGCATGGGCAAGGAAGCCGAGGTGATCCGCGCCCGCTTTCCGGACGTGCTCGCCGTCACCGGCGCGCATCAATATGAGCAGGTGGTGGACGCGGTGCACGAGGCGGCGCCGCCGATCCCCTCCCCCTTCATCGACCTGGTACCGGAAGCCGGACTGAAGCTGACGCCCCGTCACTACAGCTACCTCAAGATTTCGGAGGGCTGCAACCACCGCTGCGCCTTCTGCATCATCCCGTCGCTGCGCGGCGACCTGGTCAGCCGCCGGCCCGACGCGATCCTTCGCGAGGCGGAGAAACTGGTTGCGGCCGGCACGCGCGAGCTGCTGGTGATCAGCCAGGATACCTCGGCCTATGGCGTCGACCTCCGCCATGCCGAGCGGAACTGGAAAGGCGCGCCGGTTCGCGCGCACATGACCGACCTTGCGCGCGAGCTGGGCAAGCTCGGCGCATGGGTGCGGCTGCACTACGTCTACCCCTATCCCCACGTCGAGCAGGTCGTGCCGTTGATGGCCGACGGGCTGATCACGCCCTATCTCGACATCCCGTTCCAGCACGCCAGCCCGAAGGTGCTGAAGGCGATGAAGCGGCCGGCGAACGACGCCAAGGTGCTGGAGCGGATCAAGGCGTGGCGACGGACCTGCCCCGATCTCGCGATCCGGTCGAGTTTCGTTGTCGGGTTTCCCGGCGAGACCGAAGAGGATTTCCAGTATCTGCTCGACTGGCTGGACGAGGCCCAGCTCGATCGCGTCGGCGCCTTCCGGTTCGAGCCGGTCGAAGGCGCGGCCGCCAACGCCCTGCCCGATCCGGTGCCGGAGGACGTCAAGGAAGAGCGCTACGCCCGGATCATGGAAAAGACCGCTGCGATCAGCGCCGCCCGGCTCGCCGCAAAGGTCGGCCGCACGCTGCCGGTCATCATCGACGAGGTGGACGAGGACGGCGGCGCCACCGCACGCTCGCAGGCTGACGCCCCGGAGATCGACGGCAATGTCCTGTTGCGCGACGCCCGCGGCCTCGAGCCCGGCGACATCGTCCCCGCATTGATCGAGGATGCCGACGAGCACGACCTGTTCGGCGTGCCGGCTGGGCCACCGTCCCATATCGGGACTTAATTAACGGCAACCTGGCATGGATGGATCGAAACGGGGACGATATGACCCCGACTCTCAATCATCCATAAAGATAAGGGGTTAGCTCGTGTTCAAGAAGCTTGTTGCGTATGTGGCTGCGGCGCTCGCCACGGTCATGGTGCCGGCCGCGGCCCAGGCCGTCGTCGTCAAGCTCAGCTATGACGGCACCATCGCCGGCACGGCCAATGGCTATAATTTCAACACCGGAATCGTGCTCGACGGCCTGATCGACATCGACGCTGCGCCCACCGCGCCAATCATCGACTTCACGAACGTCAAGGTTGACGCGCCTTCGTTCGGCGTGTTCGACTTCGCGCTGCCCGACCTGCAGCTCGCGCTCGTCGGCATCTCCGGTTCGACGGTCGGCGTGCTGGCCGGCATCAGCAACACGCCGATCGCGCTGTTCGGTCTCGACACCAACACGATCGCCACCAACGGCATCGACTATGTCTCGATCCAGGGCGGGCTGGTCGGCGCGGTGCCGTTCACGCTGAGCGGCATCAACTTTCAGCTGACCGGCGGCGCCGGCACCTTCACGCTGTCGGCGGTGCCGGAAGCAGCGACCTGGGCGATGATGATCCTCGGCTTCGGCGCAGTCGGCACGGCCCTCCGCCGCCGCTCGACCAAGCTGTCCTTCGCCTGACACAACCGGGCGCTCCGCTGATCGCGGGGCGCCCGTTCTACCGTTTAGGCCATCGCTCAAAATCTTCCCAATCGAGCAGCTGAATCGTGCGCGACGACGCGCGAATATCGCCGCCGAGCCACTCCGTCGATTCGGTCCGGACCGTCATGGAATAGTTCTTGGTCTGCGGATCGAGATGACCTTCGAGCGATACAGCGAAACCTTCTGGACAATCGGGCGCCCGGGGGAGCCCGCGTTCGCACCTGGTCATTTTCAGACTGTCGCCGGTTGTGGGCAAGCGTGTGTATCCGAACAGGACAAGACGGACGCCGACGTACGGCGGATATGCGCCCGCCTCTCCTTCAGTATTCGAATTGTAGAAATCGCCTTTCAGCTGAAGCGTGATCGGCCCGCACTGCTCATATCGAATGAGCGGCAGGACATATTGGCCTTCATTCACCCAATTTGGCGCGATGTAGGTCAGGTCGGCGGGATCGATTATCGTCTCGCCCGGTTCCGGCGACGCGTCGGACTCCCTGATTTTCAACGTCAGGGCAAAGGTGGCGGGGTCGCATTTGTAGATGAGCTGATTCTCGCTAACGGGAGGATCAGTTGCGGTGGGGTCGTCTGCTTCAGCCTTCGCCGGAATGCTGCTGAGGACCAGCGCAGTCGCCAGCAGTGACTTGAGGGCGGATATCACGAAAGCTCTCCCGCCATTTCCGCCAGCTTTGCGACGGTGTTCATGTTGCGCGCGGTGCCTGCCGCGGCGGCGGGAATCTTCAGTTTCGAATCCGCCATGCCGTCGCCGTAGTGGACGTAGATTTCGCGGCGGCCCAGGCGCAGCTCTTCGGCTTGCACGCCGCTTGCCTTCTGCAGCGCATCGGGCGCCGGCGGGGCATCGAGGAAGATCGCGACGGTGCGGTTGGGTGCCTTATTGACAAAGGGATTGTCGGCCAGCACGGCTTTCATCTCGGCGGGGGTGCGGACCAGCACGCCGACTTTCTTGCCGGCATAGGCTTCCAGCTTCGCCTCGAGTGCGGCTTTCACCTTCGCCTCGTCCCCGCTGGCGGCGAACACGACGTTGCCGCTGGCGATATAGGTGCGCACTTTCCCGAAGCCGGCCGCCTCGCACATCGCCTTAAGCTCGGCCATCGGCAGCTTGCCGGTCCCGCCGACATTTACTGCCCTCAACAGCGCCACATAGCCGGTCATCGAAAAAACTCCGCACCCATTCGGGTCGCGACGCGTTCTGACCCCGAACACCAACCGGAGGCAATCATGATCGGATCGGACAAGGACATCTCGACGCTCAACTCGCTCATCAAGACGACCATCGACAGCGTCAACGGCTATCAGGAATCGGCCGAGGCGGTAGAGAATGATCGCTTCCGGTCCATGTTCCGGGAGCTCGCGCAGGACCGGCAGCAGGTGGTGCCGAAGCTGCAGGCCGAAGTTTCGCGGCTGGGCGGCAACCCGGAAGACGACGGCTCGACCGCAGCGGCGATGCATCGCGGCTGGGTGGACCTGAAGTCGGCGATCACCGGACGCGACGACAAGGCGATCATCAACGAGGTCGAGCGGGGCGAGGACTATATCAAGGAGAAATTCGAGACGGCGATGAACAGCGGCGAGCTGTCACCGGAATGCCGCAGCACCGTCCAGCAATGCTATGAATCGGTGCGCCGTGGCCATGACCGGGTTCGCGACCTGAAGCACGCGCTGGAAGGCGCGCACTAGAATCTGAGCTTGCCACTGACCGAGAGGCGCGAGTCGCTGGCGGTTCTCCAGGAGCCGACCAGCGCCGCGCCGATGTCGCTGGTCCATTGCTGGCGCGCCTCCAGCCCCAGCGACCAGCCTGCCGCATCGGGACCGGCTTCGTACAGCGAGCCGCTCACACGCAGCCCGCGGGATTGCATCCGGCGACCGGAGACCAGTTCCGCCGCGCGCGCGATCGCAGGATCGGTGCGGTCCTGGAAGCCGCCGAACTCCAGCGCGCCATCGTCGCTCCACATGCCGATTGCTGCCGACGCCCTCGCGCCGCGCGGTTTGGCCGTGATGTTAAGGCCGACGCGCTCGTTGCTTGATATATCGAGCGTCAGCTTCGGCCCCGCCGCACGTGCAGCGGTTGCCGCGAGGCAGACCATGCCCATCACGAAAGCGACCCGCACGAGCATCCCGACGTCTCTTTCTGATCGCACTTTGCGATTGCACCATCAATGTGCGAGGGGCGGTTAAGTTTCTCCTTTCGGAATGCGGTTAGTGAACGCTTTAGCCTCACTCGTGCAGCCCGATCGCGGCCAGAGCGCGCACGCGATCCTTCCCGTCGACAAGGCCGGTCATGAGGACTGGCTGAAGGCGCAGCCGCCCCGCGCCAAGGCCGCTGCCGCTGCCCAACGTTTCGCGGGCAAAGCGGGCGAGGTCGCGATCCTGCCGGGAGACGGGGCCGAAGACTGGTCGGTGGCGGTCGGCGTCGACAAGGCCGATGCGCTCGGCCCCTGGTGCCTCGCCAAGGCAGCGGAGAGCTTGCCCGAGGGGAATTACCGGCTGGAAGGCAGTCCCGGTGGTGCCCTGCTCGGCTGGCTGCTCGCCCAGCACCGGTTCGACCGGTACAAGAAGGCCGAGGCGCCTGCCGGGCCGCGCGTGCTGCTGACCGGCGATGCGGCGCGGATCGAGGAGACGGTACGGGTCGCGGAAGCGGTCGCGCTGGTTCGTGATCTGGTCAATACGCCGACCGAGGATCTGGGCCCCGCCGAACTGCAGCAGGCGGTCGAGCAGGTCGCTGCGGCATCCGGCGCGACAATCAACGTCACGACTGGGGACGCGCTGACGGAAGGCTATCCGCTCGTCCACGCCGTCGGCCGGGCCGCGGCGCGCGAGCGGGCGCCGCGGCTGATCGAGCTGGAATGGGGCAATCCCGCGCACCCGCGCATTGCTATCGTCGGCAAAGGCGTGTGCTTCGATACCGGCGGGCTCGACATCAAGCCGGCATCCGGCATGCGGCTGATGAAGAAGGACATGGGCGGGGCCGCGCACGCGCTGGCGCTGGCGCGCCTGGTGATGGGCGCGCGGCTGCCGGTCCGGCTGCACCTGCTGATCCCGGCGGTCGAGAATGCGATTGCCGGCAACGCGACCCGTCCCGGCGACGTGCTGCGGAGCCGCAAGGGACCGACGGTCGAGGTCAGCAACACCGATGCCGAAGGGCGGCTGATCCTGGCGGATGCGCTTGCCCGCGCCGGCGAGGAGCGGCCGGAGCTGCTGATCGATTTCGCCACGCTCACCGGCGCGGCGCGGGTGGCGCTGGGGCCTGACCTGCCGGCCACCTTCGCCAATGACGACGGGCTTGCGGCAGACCTGCTGGAGGCCGGCACGGCCGAGGGCGACCCGCTATGGCGGATGCCGCTCTGGGCCGGCTATGACGAGATGCTGCGGTCCGACATCGCCGACATCGACAACGCACCGGAAGGCGGCATGGCGGGGTCGGTCACGGCAGCGCTTTTCCTGCAGCGGTTCGTCGATCCGGCGACGGCTTGGGCGCATTTCGACACCTTCGCCTGGCGCCCCGCGGCCAGGCCCGGACGGCCCAAAGGCGGTGAAGCGCTGGGCCTTCGCGCGGCCTGGACAATGCTTAGAAAGCGCTACGCCCCCGGCGCTTCCGGCTAATTTTCGATACTCTCGCGAAACCGACGCTCTGCCCACGCGTTCGGGACGGCAAGACGTGAAGCCATCCGGATCGCCTCCAGCAGATGCGCGGATGGCGAAGGAGAGTGTCCGTGGCGGAAAACGGCCTGCAAGCCTGGATGCGAACATTGCTTGCCTATGTTCGTTCAGGCGACCCCGATCTCACCAACCGGCAGATGGCGCTGCTTCTGCTGGTTTATCTGAAACCCGGCCCGCATACCGTGCGTGGCCTGGCCAAGGCACTCAATGTTTCGAAGCCGGTCGTCACCCGCGCCTTGAATCGCCTTGGCGCGCTCGGCTATCTGCGCCGCCAGCGCGACGATGCGGACCGCCGCAACATCTTCGTCGCACCGACGCGAGAAGGGGCGGACTTCCTTGAACATTTCAAAGCGCTCATCGGCGGCGCCGGCAACGGCCAAAGCGGAGAGAAGCGCAACCACCGCGCCGAGGCCCGCGAACCGGTGCACGCCTGACCGGCCGAAATTCGCGCTCACCGGCCCATCGCGGGCACTCGACCATCGGCAGAACGCCGCCCGCCGCGACCTTGCCGACATCGCCGTCGCGGGCCAGTGGTTCGCGCCGCATTATGCGGTGCCGGAACCGAAAATCTGCGGAATCGAGGGTGCCGACATTCTTTCGGCCGACAACAAGGGCGCGCGGATCAGCCAATTGCTGCCCGGCGAAGTCTTCGCGGTGCTGGAACGAAGCGGCGACTGGGCGTGGGGCTATAGCGGGCACGACGGCTATGTCGGCTATGTTCGCGCCGATGCCCTGACCGATGCGGCGGAGCCGAGCCATGTCGTCGAGACCTCCACGGCCCTGATGTTCGCTGAGCCGTCCAGCCGAACCGCCGTGATCGCCGTGCTGCCGATGGGGAGCCGCCTGCGCGGGGCCGAAGAGGACGAATTTCTTCGCACGGAGCAGGGGTTTGTGGCGATGCAGCAGTTAAGGCGTTGCGGCGAGCGGCTCGCCGATCCGGTGGCAGCGGCGGAACGCCTGATCGACACGCCCTATCTGTGGGGCGGGCGCGGGATCGGCGGGATCGATTGTTCGGGCCTGGTGCAGGTCGCGTTCGGCCTCGCTGGAATCGGCCTGCCGCGCGACAGCGACCAGCAAATCGCCGCAGGCCGGGAAATCGGCGGTGCGCTCCGCCGTGGCGACCTGCTGTTCTGGGACGATCACGTGATCCTGATGAGCGAGGAGGATCGCGCGATTCACGCCAATGGCCATTGGATGCGCACGACCGAAGAACCGCTGGCCGATATCGTTGCGCGGACAGGCGAGCCGATCGCCAGACGGAGAGTGCTGCCATGACCGCAAATGTGTTCATCGACGGCGCCGCCGGCACGACCGGGCTGGAAATTGCGGACCGGCTTGCCGGGCGCGACGACCTGACGCTGATCCGGCTGGACGACGCCCGCCGCAAGGACCCCGCCGCGCGGCGCGAGGCATTGAACGACGCCGACGCCGTCATTCTCTGCCTGCCCGACGCGGCTGCCCGCGAGGCGGTGGCGCTGATCGACAATCCGCACGCGCGCGTGATCGACGCCTCCACTGCGCATCGGGTTGCAGGCGGCTGGACCTATGGTTTTCCCGAGCTCGAGCCGGATGCGCGCGAACGGATCGCGGCGGCGACACGCGTGTCCAATCCCGGCTGCTATCCGACCGGCTTCCTCGCCCTGGTGCGGCCGCTGGTGCGCGCCGGGCTCCTCGACCCGGCGACGCCGCTCAGCGTCAACGCCACGTCCGGCTATTCGGGTGGCGGCAAGGCGATGATCGCTGCGTTCGAGGACGCGCAGGCGCCCGACGCGACCGACACGGCGTTCCGGCTTTACGCGCTGGGGCTCGGCCACAAGCATGTGTCGGAGATGCAGCGCCATGCCGGGCTGGATCGGCCGCCGCTGTTCGCGCCGGCGGTGGCCCGCACCTGTCGCGGCATGATCGTCGAAGTGCCGCTACCGGTCGCGCCGCCATTGGCGGAGATCCGGGCTGTGCTGACGGAGGCCTATGCCGGGCGGGCGCTGGTCCGCGTTGCATCTGCCGAGGAAGCGGACGCGATGAGCCTGGTCACGATCGAACGGCTCGCCGGCACCGACGCGCTTGAGCTGTTCGCGTTCGGAAACGAAGGCCAGGCGCGGCTGGTCGCCGTGCTCGACAATCTCGGAAAGGGCGCCGCGGGCGCCGCGGTGCAGAACCTGAACCTGATGCTCGGATTCGACGAGCTCAGCGGGTTGCGGATGTAGATTCCCCTCCCTGAATGGGAGGGGAGTCAGTCTGAATTCAGCCGCGCAGGAAGCCGGCGAGCTCGTCCTTGTTGACGGCGCCGCTCTTGTCCTTGTCGGCCATCGCGAAAGCCGCCGTGGTCCAGGCTTCGGGATCCGGGACCGCGGCTTTCTGCGCCGGGTTCTGCTCGCGGAGCGCCGTCATCCAGGCGCCGAACTCCGTCTTGGACAGGTTGCCGTCGCTGTCAGCGTCGTATTTCGACCAGTCAGCCGAGACCACCGCTGCAACGGCATCGGCGGAATTGGCGGGCTGCTCGGCCGCAGCAGCGGCGGGGGCTTCCGAAGCGGCAGGCGCAGTCGTCTGAGCCGTCGCACTCGGCGTAGCGGTCGCAGCCGGCGTGGCTGCGGCAGTCGGCTGCTGCGCCGTGGTCGACGGCGTCGCCGTTGGGGCCGGCTCAGCCGTCGGCGTCGCGGCGGGCTGGGCCGCGCTGGTGGAAGGGGGCGCCGCAGTTTGCGACAGCGCCGGAGCAGCGATCGCAACCGCGCTCACCAGCATAACACTCTTAAGCATCGGAACTCCTTCGTATTTTTCTTCGCATTTTCTTGTTCATTTGGCGTCAAGCCATTGAAAACGCTCACCCTGTTGAAGCTGAACGTCAACAACGATATGGTTCCCTTCGTTCCGTAAGGCCATCGTTTGCGAGGCCCTTCCGTCCCTGCTATCGGCCGGCTCGTCGTAAACGCCCCACAAGAGCAGCTTCATGATCCCCCGTTATTCTCGCCCCGAGATGGTCGCCATCTGGGCGCCCGAGACTCGTTTCCAGATCTGGTTCGAAATCGAGGCGCACGCGCTCGATGCGATGGCGGAACTGGGCATCGTCCCGAAGGACGCGGCGGCGAAGGTGTGGGACGCGCATCGGAACAGCCCTCCGTTCGACATCGCCCGGATCGACGCGATCGAGGCGGAAACGAAGCACGACGTGATCGCCTTCCTGACGCACGTCTCCGAGCGGACCGGGCCGGAAGCGCGCTTCCTGCACCAGGGCATGACCAGCTCGGACGTGCTCGACACCTGTCTGGCCGTGCAGCTGTCGCGGGCCGCAGACATCCTGATCGCCGACATCGACGCGCTGCTGGCGGTGCTGAAGCGCCGCGCGTTCGAGCACAAGCTGACGCCGACGATCGGCCGCAGCCACGGCATCCATGCCGAGCCGGTGACGTTCGGGCTGAAGCTGGCCGAGGCCTATGCCGAGTTCACCCGCAACCGCGCGCGCCGGATCGCGGCGCGCGCCGATGTCGCCACCGCCGCCATTTCGGGCGCGGTCGGCACCTTCGCCAACATCGACCCGCGCGTCGAAGCCTATGTCGCCGAGAAAATGGGCCTGACGCCGGAGCCGGTCTCCACCCAAGTGATCCCGCGCGACCGCCACGCGATGTTCTTCGCGACATTGGGCGTGATCGCCTCCTCGATCGAGCGGCTGGCGATCGAGGTGCGGCATCTGCAGCGCACCGAAGTGCTGGAGGCGGAGGAGTATTTCTCACCGGGCCAGAAGGGCTCGTCGGCGATGCCGCACAAGCGCAACCCGGTGCTGACCGAGAACCTGACCGGCCTTGCGCGGATGGTGCGCGGCTATGTGACGCCGGCGCTGGAGAATGTCGCGTTGTGGCACGAGCGCGACATCAGCCATTCGTCGGTCGAGCGCTATATCGGCCCCGACGCGACGATCACGCTCGACTTCGCCCTCGCCCGCCTGACCGGCGTGGTCGACAAGTTGCTCGTCTACCCCGAGCGGATGATGAAGAACATGAACCGCATGGGCGGCCTGATCCATTCGCAGCGCGTGCTGCTGGCGCTGACCCAGGCTGGCGCGAGCCGCGAGGATGCCTACAAGCTCGTCCAGCGCAATGCGATGAAGGTGTGGGAATCGGACGGCGCGCTGCCGCTCGAAGAACTGCTCAAGGCCGACCCGGACGTGACCCGCTATCTGCCGGAAACGGAGATCGCGGACAAATTCGACCTCGGCTACCATCTGAAGCACGTCGACACGATCTTCGACCGGGTATTCGGGGCTACCTCATAGCAGACTAAATGCCGCCGGATATTCGACTGCTCCGGAAGCCGCGGGCAGCGGCGACACGAGCGGCAGCAGCATGAAATGTGAGCCAGCATAGGGGCTTTCGAAAGCGCGCGCAGCGTCCGCTCTGAAACCAAATCGCGCATAATAGGCCGGTGCGCCGAGCAGGAAGATGCCTTCCCATTTCGCGGCCTGCGCCCGCTCGATTGCAGCGCCCATCAGCATGGCGCCGATGTCCTGGCGCTGTCGGGCGGGCGCGACCGCCAAAGGCGCGAGACCGAGCGCCCGGAATGGCGCGCGCATCCGGGACAGCAGCACATGGCCGGCGATCGCGCTGCCATCGACGGCGACGAGTTCGGCGACGACATCGCCATCGGCACGTAGCGCCTCGACCAGGCGGGCTTCACCGTCCTGACCGAAAGCGTCGCGCAGGAGGCGCCCGATCGCAACGCGATCGCTGTCTCGCGCGTCGCGAATGTGCAGCTCAGCCGCCGATGGCACTCTTCAGCTTTTCGAAGAAGCCGCGGCTTTGTGGGCATTCGTCGCCCGTCTCGGTGGCGCGGAATTCTTCCAGCAGCGCCTTCTGCTTCGAGGATAGCTTGGTCGGCGTCTCGACCTCGATCTGGATGACCAGATCGCCGGTGCCGCGGCCGTTCAGGACCGGCATGCCGGCACCGCGCTGGCGGAGCTGCTTGCCGGACTGGATGCCGGCTGGAATGCGGATTTCGTGGGGCACCTTGTCGAGGCCGGGCACCTCGATCGATCCGCCAAGCGCAGCCGTGGTGAAGCTGATCGGCGCGCGGCAATAGAGCGTCGTGCCTTCGCGCTCGAAGATCGGGTGCCGCGCCACGTGCAGGAAGATATAGAGGTCGCCGCAGGGCGCGCCGCGCGGGCCGCATTCGCCTTCGCCGGTCAGGCGAATGCGCGTGCCTTCGTCGACGCCGGGCGGAATCGTCACCGACAGCGTCTTCTGCTTGTCGACCCGGCCTTCGCCGAAGCAGACGCCGCACGGATCGGCAATCACTTCGCCCATGCCATGGCAGGTCGGGCAGGTGCGCTCGACCATGAAGAAGCCCTGCTGCGCGCGGACCTTGCCCATGCCGCCGCAGGTGTTGCAGGCGCGCACGCCCGCGCCCGACTTTGCGCCAGTGCCGGCGCAGGCGCCGCACTGGGCCGAGACGTCGATCGTGACTTCGGTTGCCTTGCCGTGAAACGCGTCTTCGAGGCTGATCTCCAGGTCGTAGCGCAGATCGGCGCCCCGCTGCGGGCCGCGCGGGCCCTGGCGGCCGCCCATGCCGAAGATGCTTTCGAAGATATCGGCAAAACCCTCGAAACCCGCGCCGGCCTGGTGGAAGCCGCCGCCCCCGCCCTGGAACGCGGCATGGCCGAAGCGGTCATAGGCGGCGCGCTTCTGCGGGTCCTTCAGGCACTCATAAGCTTCGTTGACAGCCTTGAATTTGGCTTCGTTTTCCTTGCACCCGCCATTCTTGTCCGGGTGATATTGCATCGCGAGCTTGCGGTATGCGGACTTGATCGTCGGCCCGTCGGCCGTGCGTTCGACCCCCAGCAGTTCGTAATAATCGACTTCGGTGCTCATGCTGACCCCGGAAGCATGCGTATCTCGATTTCGCTCGATACGAACGGACGCGGGTAGACCCTAAAGCCGTTCGCTTCGAGCGAAGTCGAGAAGCGTTTCAACGCAATCAGCCCTTGTTCTCGTCCACTTCCGAGAATTCGGCGTCGACGACATCGTCGTCCGCAGCGGCGCTTTCCGGAGCTTCCGCGCCCGGCGAGGCGGCCGCGGCCTGTTCCTTCTCGTAGATCGCCTGGCCGAGCTTCATCGCCGCCTGGGCGAGCGCCTGGGTGGTCGAGGTCATGCGGTCCGCATCGCCGCTCTCGACCGCGGACTTGGCTTCGCCAAGCGCGCTTTCGATTTCCGACTTCACCGACGCGTCGACCTTCTCGCCATGCTCGGCGAGCTGCCGTTCGGTCGTGTGGATCAGGCTTTCGGCGTTGTTCTTCGCTTCGGCCGACGCACGCCGCTTCTTGTCCTCTTCAGCGAAGCGTTCGGCATCCTTGACCATCTGGTCGATGTCGGAGTCCGAAAGGCCGCCCGAGGCCTGGATCCGGATCTGCTGTTCCTTGCCGGTGCCTTTGTCTCGCGCCGACACATTGACGATGCCGTTCGCATCGATGTCGAACGTGACCTCGATCTGCGGCACGCCGCGCGGCGCAGGCGGGATGCCGACCAGATCGAACTGGCCGAGCAGCTTGTTGTCCGCCGCCATTTCGCGCTCGCCCTGGAACACGCGGATCGTCACCGCCTGCTGATTGTCGTCGGCGGTCGAATAGGTCTGCGTCTTCTTGGTCGGGATCGTCGTGTTACGATCGATCATCCGGGTGAAAACGCCACCTAAGGTCTCGATGCCCAAGGACAGCGGCGTCACGTCCAACAGCAGCACGTCCTTGACGTCGCCCTGCAGCACGCCGGCCTGAATGGCCGCGCCCATCGCCACGACTTCGTCAGGATTGACGCCGGTGTGCGGGTCCTTGCCGAAGAAATTCTTCACGACTTCGCGGACCTTCGGCATGCGGGTCATGCCGCCGACCAGCACCACTTCGGCGACGTCGGACGCCTTGATGCCGGCATCGGCCAGCGCCTTCTTGACCGGCTCGATCGATCGCTGGATCAGCGGCTCGACCAGGCGCTCAAGATCGGCACGGGTGATCGTTTCGACCAGATGCAGCGGCGTGGTTGCGCCGCCTTCCATGCGCGCGGTGATGAAGGGCAGGTTGATCTCGGTCGTCTGCGCGGACGACAGCTCGATCTTCGCCTTTTCGGCCGCTTCCTTAAGCCGCTGCAGGGCAAGGCGATCGCTCTTGAGGTCCATGCCCTCCTTCGCCTTGAACTTGTCGGCCAGATATTCGACCAGCTTCGCGTCGAAGTCCTCGCCGCCCAGGAACGTGTCGCCGTTGGTCGACTTCACCTCGAACACGCCGTCACCGATCTCGAGGATCGAGATGTCGAAGGTGCCGCCGCCAAGGTCGTAGACGGCGATCGTCTTGCCGTCCTGCTTCTCAAGCCCATAGGCGAGCGCGGCCGCGGTCGGCTCGTTGATGATGCGCAGCACTTCAAGGCCCGCGATCTGGCCGGCGTCCTTGGTCGCCTGGCGCTGTGCGTCGTTGAAGTAGGCGGGAACGGTGATGACTGCCTGGGTGACGGTCTCGCCAAGATACTGCTCCGCGGTTTCCTTCATCTTCTGGAGCGTGAAGGCGCTGATCTGCGAAGGCGAATAATCCTGGCCGCCTGCCTGCACCCACGCATCGCCGTTCGGGCCGCGGACGATGTGATAGGGCACCAGTTCGGTGTCCTTCTTGGTGATCGGATCGTCGAAGCGACGGCCGATCAGGCGCTTGACCGCGAAAATCGTGTTGTCGGGATTGGTGACCGCCTGGCGCTTGGCCGGCTGGCCGATCAGCCGCTCGCCGTCCTTGGTGAAGGCGACGACGGACGGCGTCGTGCGCGCGCCTTCGGCATTCTCGATAACCTTGGGCTTTCCGCCCTCCATCACGGCCACGCAGCTATTGGTGGTGCCGAGATCGATCCCGATGACTTTGGCCATTGTTCCTCTATGTGCCCCTATGCTCGATATCGTTCAGGCAGCCGCCGACATGGCGACCACCCGCGTTACGCAGGCGATATAGGGCGGCTTGTCCTTGTCGCAAGGACAGGCAAATCGTAGGGAAAAGCGTCCGTTACCAATCGGAGGCTGCCCCATGACCCGCATCGCCCTGATCGGCCTGACCGCCCTGTCCGCCCTCGCGCTCGCCGGATGCGCGAAGAAGCCGCAGCTGAACGTCACCGACGCGTACATCCGCTATTCGCCGGTGCCGGACAATCCGTCGGCCGCCTATTTCACCGTTCACGGCGGCGATCAGGAAGTTAGCCTGATCGACGTCTCCACCGAAGTCGCGATCCGCACCGAAATGCACGAGAGCATGAAAGCGGGCGACATGGCCTCGATGAAGCGCGTGACGAGCGTGCCGATTCCGGCGCGCAGCATCGTCAAGTTCGAGCCCGGCGGGCTGCACGTGATGCTGTGGAACATCAATCCGGGCCTGAAACCTCCCAAGGTCGTTACGCTGACCTTCGCCTTCTCCAACGGCGAACGCATCAAGGCGGACGCCCCGCTGCTCGCGATGGGCGACGCAGCGCCGGGAGGGAAGTGAGGTCGCTCGGGGGCGGGATGAGGGATAGGGGCCGCCCTCTCACCCTCGGCGAGCGCACCCTCGCCGCCTCGATGTTCGGCAGCGCGGTCGACTATGACCGCGTCCGCATCCATGCCGCCAAATGGTGGCCGTTCCAGCCGCGTCGCATCACCATGGCGCCCGACGGCCATATCTGGTTCCACCCGCAAGGCGGGATCTATTGCGACGATTTCGCGGCGCAGAACCTGAGCGCGCAAGGGCTGCTCGTCCATGGACTGACGCATGTCTGGCAGCACCAGCGCGGCATTTTCCTGCCGCTCGCCCGCCATCCCTTCTGCCGCTACGATTACGCGCTGAAGCCCGGCTGGCCGCTGCCGCGATACGGGCTCGAACAGCAAGCAGAGATTGTGCGCCACGCTTTCCTGCTGCGGCAGGGCGCCGCGGTGCGCGGCGCGCCGCCGCTTGCGCAATATGAGACTTTGCTGCCGTTCGACTGAGATGTCACGATCGCCCGGCGCCGGTCGTCTGGGGAGCGGAGGTGGGGATGACGAGCAAGCTGACACGCATATCGAACCTGATCGCGCTATTACTGGGCGCCGCCATGGCCGCGAACGGGCTGGCGATGCTCGGCGACCCGCAGGCTTGGTACGCGCGCGTGCCCGGCGTGATCGCGACCGGCGCCTTCAACCAGCATTTTATCCGCGACATCGGGCTCATCTACCTGCTGATCGGACTCGCCTTTGCGGCCGGAGCGTTCAGGTCCGCCCTGCGGCTGACCTTGTGGGCCGCCGCAACCTTGTGGCTGGCAGGCCATGCGCTTTTCCACCTGTGGGAAGTCGCCGCAGGCATTTGCGGCAGCGACGCGATTCCGCGCGACTTTCCAGGCGTGACGCTGCCCGCGCTGATCGGGATTGGCTTAACGATCCTGTCATGGCGCGAGACGAGGCTTCGCAATCCGGAGCGACGCTGACCGGCTTGCAAATGGCTGGCCGAGCAGCCATGCTCACTCAGACGGAACGGGGGGTAAGTTCTTGCGGCTGCTTGGAACATTCGTCTTTGCCATGGCCGCTGCGGTGCCGCTGAGCCCGGCATCGGCGGAGCCGGCCTTCTACTTCTACAAGCCCGCAGTGGAGCGGCAGGCCTTCGAAGCCGATCTCGGCCAGTGCATCGAGCTGGCGGGCGGCGTGTCGGTGCACGCCAATGCGCCATATGCCGCAAATCCCTACGCCGCGGCGGCCGGCGCCTTCTTTGCCGGGATGATGGCGTCGCGCGAACGAAGGGCGATGATCGGCAGCGTCATGCGAACCTGCATGGCAGACAAAGGCTATCGCCGGGTGGTCGCGCCGAAGCCGGTGGTGAAGGAACTCGGTTCGCTCAAGGATCAGGACAAGATGGCGCGGCTGTTCGATCTTGCCAGTCAGGCAAGTCCGTTGGGGGAGGTGCTTCCACGATGATCGGTTGGTCCCGCTTCGCAGCACTGGCGCTGGCGATCGCGCCGTCGTCGGCCCAGGCCGTTGCGCTCAAACACGTTCCGGCAGCGCTGAGTCCGGCCAAGGCCTATATTCTGGTCGAATACAAGCGGGTGCCGAATCCGATGGCCGGTGTGCCGCTTTCCGCAAAATACTTGCCGCAAATGGGCGGACTGGCCTTCGCCCGCTACGACGCCGCGTTGGGCGATGTTCGCGGCCTGGGAAAGGCAGCGTCCAGTCCCGTCGCCGGCAAGGCGGGTCCGATCGAGGCGTTCCGGAACCGTCCGGTGCTCAAGGCGGAAGGGTCGCTGCTATATCTGCTGGAGGTCGAACCCGACACCTATGTCGTGCTGGGCTGGGCCAACACGTCCTTTTCGCTCGGTTCCTACAGCTTCGAGGCGAAGGCGGGGACCGTCACCGATCTCGGCGTGGTATCCGCCGCGCCAGACTGGCCCAAAGGCGAGGAACCCGAGCCGATGACCGTCGGCAAGCTGTTCGGCGCAGCGCTTGCCGGCCCGTTCGCGAAGGCGCGTCCCGTCGCCCCGTCGCGGCTGACGTTCCGGCCCAGAGGCGCCGACGATATCCCCGTTCCCGCCGGCCTGGCTCCGGACAGGGTCGTGCCCGTGTCTTTCAGTTACGGCGCGACCTTCGGCAATTATCTGGGCGGCCTCGTCAACCGGATCGACGGCGTCAATGCCGATCACGCGTCGGCAGCGACGCCGGTGGAGTCCGCTCCAACCGAACAATAGTCCGGATCAGGCGGCTGCCGCCGCTTCGATGATCGGCACGAAATCGGCGGCGGTCAGGCTGGCGCCGCCGACCAGCGCGCCGTCGACATCGGCAACCGCCATCAGTTCGGCGGCGTTCGACGGCTTAACCGACCCGCCATAGAGGATGCGAACGGCGTCCGCTTCGGACCCGAGCAAATCGCGCAGCTTGGCGCGAATCGCTGCGTGCATCGCCGCGACGTCGGCCGCAGTCGGCGTGCGGCCGGTGCCGATCGCCCAGACCGGCTCATAGGCGACGACCAGCTCCGAAGCTTTCGCGCGCGCCGGGATCGAGCCCTGCAGCTGCGCTTCGACGACCGCGACCGCATGGCTGGCGTCGCGCTCGGCCTCGGTCTCGCCGACGCAGACGATCGCGATCAGGCCGGAATCGATTGCGGCGCGCGCCTTGGCGCAGACTTCCTCGTTGGTCTCGCGCTGGTCGGTGCGACGCTCGCTGTGGCCGACGATCGCGAGCCTGGCGCCCGCTTCCTTCAGCATTTCGGCGGATACGCAGCCGGTGTGCGCGCCCTTGGGATTCTGGTGGCAATCCTGCGCGCCGACCGCGAGGTCGCCGCGCATCGCCGCCGCGCCGATCAGCGTGAATGGCGGGCAGATCGCGACGTCGACGGAGGGATTCGCCCGTGCCGCGGCGGCGATGCCGTCCAGCTCAGCCAATTGCGCCAGGCTGCCGTGCATCTTCCAATTGCCGGCCACCAGCTTGCGTCGCGTCATGTCACTCCCCTTTCACCAGTGCGCGCCGGTTAAAGGAAGGCCGCCGCAACGCGCAAGCTTGTCGGTTCCGGGCGCCGTCTCTAAAGCACCGCTTTCCCTGACTGTTCTGGATCGTCGATGCTCAATTCCTTCCGTCGCCTGTCGAACTCCAAGATCGGCCTGATCGTCCTCGCGATTCTCGGCGCGATGATCGGGCTGGGCTTCGTGATGATGGACATGCAGAACATCACGGGCGGCATGGGTGGCGCGACCGGCGATACCGTCGCGAAGGTCGGACGCCAGCGCATCGGCTATGCCGAGCTGCAGGACCGCGTCCGCCGCGCCTTCGAAGCCGCCCGGCAGCAGCAGCCCGAGCTCACCATGGCGGAGTTCGTGCGCCAGGGAAGCGTCGAGCAGATCCTCCAGCAGCTGGCGGACGGCGCGGCGCTGGAACAGTTCGCGAAGCAGCAGGATTTCGGCGTCAGCCGCAAGATGGAGGATGCGCAGATCGTCTCCGCACCTGCCTTCCGCGGCCTGAACGGCAAGTTCGACCAGAGCGCGTTCGAGGCCTTTCTCTACCGCCAGCGCGTGTCGGAGAAGCAGGTCCGCGCCGATCTGGCGCGCGACATGTACCTGACCCAGCTGCTGGTGCCCGTCACCGGCGCATCGCTGGCGCCGGCGAGCCTCACGCTGCCTTATGCGTCGATGCTGCTCGAACAGCGCAGTGGCCGCGCGCAGTTCGTGCCCGTCTCCGCCATGAAGGCGCCGCCGCCCACCGATGCTGAGCTGCAATCCTATTACCGGAAGAACATCGCCCGCTACACGACGCCGGAGCGGCGCACGGTCCGCTATGCGCTGATCAACCGCGCCGATTTCGAGGCAGCCGCACAGCCGACCGACGCCGAGATCGCCGAGGCCTATGAAGCGAAAAAGGCGGATTATGCGCCCAAGGAAACGCGCACGATCACCCAGGTGATCCTGCCGAACGAGGATGCGGCGCGCGATCTCGCCGCCAAGGTCGCGGCCGGCAGCTCGATGGCCGATGCGGCCCGTGCGCGCGGACTGGAATCGGTCACGCTCAGCGACCAGACCCAGGCCGCCTATGCCGAGGCCAGCTCGCCGGCGATTGCCGCGGCGGTGTTTTCGACGCCCGAGGGCAAGGTCGCGGCGCCTGCGCGCTCCGGTCTCGGCTGGCACGTGGCGCGGGTCGACAAGATCACCGCGGTGCCGGGCAAGACGCTCGACCAGGTGCGCGGCGAGCTGGCCGAGCAGCTGAAGAAGACAAAGGCCGACCAGACGCTGGCGGATGCGATCGCCAAGATCGAGGATTCGATCGCCGATGGCGCAACCTTCGACGAGGTCGTGACCGCCGCCAAGCTGAAGCCCGTCACCACCCCCGCACTGCTGAAGGACGGCCGCAATCCCGACGCGCCCGACGCCGCAGTCGCGCCGGAACTGCCGGCCGTCATGAAGTCCGCCTTCGGCATGGAGGTCGGCGACGATCCGGTGACGGACCAGGTCGTGCCGAACCAGGTCTTCGCGGTCATCAAGACCGACAGCGTCGTACCGCCGACGCCGCAGCCGCTCGCTTCGATCCGGGACAAGGTCGCCACCGACTTCGGCGCGGAACGTGCGCTGGCAGCGTCGCGCAAGGCGGCGGAGGCGATGGCTGCCAAGATCAATGGCGGCACGGCCTTCGCCCAGGCGGTGAGCGGCACCGGCGTGCCGCTGCCGTCGTCCACCACGCTCGAAGGCCGCCGCGGCGAGCTGCTTCGCGACGGGGCGCAGCCGCAGCCGCAGATGGCGGCGCTGTTCGAACTGACCCGCGGCAAGGCCCGCGTCGTGCCGGCGCCGGACAATAGCGGCTGGTACGTCGTCGCGCTCGATGGGATCGTCGCCGGCAATGCGCAGAACCAGCCGCAGCTGATCGAGGCGACGCGCGTGCAGTTCTCGCCGGTGCTGGGCCAGGAATATGGTCAGCAGCTCGCCGCCGCCGCACGCAAAACGGTCGGCGTCGAAATCAACGCCGCTGCGGTCGCCCGCCTCAAGGCCGAGCTGATCGGCGGCGCACGCGGCCAGTGACGCGCGACCGCAGCGACGATTCCGAGACGATCGGGACCCTCGCTGCGGGCCGGGCGGCGTTCGTCTGGCGGCGACAGATCGCCGATACCGACACACCCGTTTCGGCCGCGCTTGCGCTGATCGAAACCGGCCGCGGCGATTTCCTGCTCGAATCGGTCGAAGGCGGACAGACGCGCGGACGCCACAGCCTGATCGGCCTCGCGCCGGACCTGATTTTTCGCGCAGAGGGCGACCGGGCGGAGATCAATGGGGAGTCGGTCGAAGGCGGCGCGATTGCCGCGCTTCGCCAGCTGGTGGAGCGCTGCCGTGCCGACGTGCCGCCCGAGCTTCCCGGCACCGCCCCTCGACTGCGCTCGGGACGAGCGAACTGGGGATACTGGAGTTTGGCCGCAGCCGCGTCGATCCGCTCCCAGGCATCGGCCACCCGCCGCTCCGGATCGCCATCCCCCGGCCAGAGCG
>NZ_DASTXI010000154.1:0-17772 GCF_035758555.1 Sphingomonas sp.
ACGAACAGCCTGCCGGAGACCTGAATGCGTTCCTTTTTCGATCCCCGGCAGCTGCGGCACCGCCCGGTCTCCGAGCTGCACAATGGCGGGTTCACTGCCTATCAGGAGACGCCCGATCGCGCAGAGTCGGTCCTGAACGCGATCGGCCCGACCGAGCTGCCGCGGGATTGCGGTGAAGGCCCGATCCTAGCCGTCCATGATGCCGAATATATCGAGTTCCTGAAGTCAGCCCACGCGCTGTGGCGCGACGCCGGGCGCGACGGCGATCCGATTCCCTATGCCTGGCCGGTGATCGGCCGCCGGGCGCTCAGGCTGAAGCGGATCGACGCGCTGCTCGGCCGCTTCAGCTTCGATGCGACGACGCCGATCGCTGAAGGGACGTGGGAAGCGGCTTACTGGAACGCGCAGACCGCGATTGCGGCCGCGGACGCGGTGCTGGGCGGCGAGCGGGCCGCCTTCGCGCTCTGCCGGCCCCCGGGCCATCATGCCGGTGCCGACTATTTCGGTGGCTATTGCCATCTGAACGTCGCCGCGATCACCGCGCAACGGGCGCGCGATGCGGGTATCGAGCGGGTAGCGATCCTCGACATCGACTATCACCACGGCAACGGCACCCAGGATATTTTCTGGGAGCGCGACGACGTGTTCTATGCCTCGATTCACGCCGATCCCGCGACAGACTATCCCTTCTTCTGGGGCCATGCGGACGAGACCGGCGGCGGCCCGGGCGAAGGCGCGACGCTGAACCTGCCCTTGCCGCAGGGCACCCGACTGCCGGCGTTCCGCGCAGCCCAGGCGCAGGCGCTCGACGCGATCCGGGCCTTCGATCCGGGGCTGCTGGTCGTCAGCTTCGGCGCGGATACGTTCGAGGGCGATCCGATCTCGCACTTCGAGCTGGCCACGGCCGACTACCGCGCGCTCGCCGCGGATATCGCGAGCGCGGGGCTGCCGACCGTGGTCGTCCAGGAAGGCGGCTACGCCACCGCCGCGCTGGGCGCGAACGTGCGCAGTTTCCTCAGCGGCTTCTAGTCTCCGAAACTCTCCAGTGCCTGCACGAAGGCGGTCAGCCAGGCGTTGGTCTGGTGGCCGTCGACGACGCGGTGATCGATGGTCAGCGACACGAACGCCATCGGGCGGATCTGGATCGTGTCGACGCCGCCCACCTCGCGCACCACGACGCGCTTTTCCAGCTTGCCGACACCCAGGATCGCCGATTGCGGTTGCTGGATGATGATCGGCGTCGCCACCAGCGATCCGGACACGCCGTGATTGGAGATGGTGAAGCTGCCGTCCTTCATGTCGGCCGCCTTCAGCTGGCCCGATCGCGCCCGAGCGGTCAGATCGTGCAGCCGCGCGGCGATGGCTTGCAGCGACAGCTCTTGCGCCCGGTGCACGATCGGCACCACCAACCCCTTGTCGCCCAGCGCGGTGCCGATGCCGATATTCACGTCCTCGAAGATTTCGAGGTGATCGGCATGCCAGCGGCTGTTGATGACGGGCACCGCTCGCATCGCCGCGACGCAGGCGGCGACGATATAGGCCGTGTAGGTGAGCGACACGCCGTCACGCTCATAGGCCGCTTTGTGTTTCGCCCGGTGCGCGATGATGGCGCTGAAATCCGCCTCGAACACCGCGGTCACGTGCGGCGCGGTGGTGACGCTGGCGAGCATATTGTCCGCGATCAGCCGCCGCATCCGGTCATGCGGGACGATGCGGCTGCCGGATGCCGGCGCAGAAGCGCGCGCGGCGACGAGCGCGTCAACATCGGCGCGGGTGATCCGTCCGTCTCTCCCGGTCCCGCGGATCACGCTGATGTCGACACCATGCTGCCCCACCGCACGGCGCACGGCGGGCGACAAGCGGTGCTCGCGCACCTGCTCTAACGCGGGCGGCGCAGGCGCGGCGGACTGACGCGAGCACACCTCGGGCTCGGCCGTCGGAGCCGCGGGCTCGGCCGCCCTGGCGCCAAGTCGCCCAAGCAGAGCGCCGGGCTCCGCCTCGGCGTCGCGCTCCAGCAGGATTTCCAGCAGCACGCCGTCCGCGGGCGCGGGCACTTCGGTTGTGACCTTGTCGGTCTCCAGCTCGACCAAAGGCTCGTCGCGGCGCACCGTTTCGCCGACCGATTTCAGCCAGCTGCGCACGACGGCCCTGGTGCCCTCCAGCTCGGCGGGCATCGTGATATCGACCGTGCCGTCCATCAGAAGGCCACCAGCTCGTCGATTTTCGCGCGGATGCGGTCGACCGACGGCACCGCCCAGTCGAGCAGCACCGGGTTATGAGGGCTTGGAATATCCGGCATCGTCAGCCGCGCGACCGGGGCATCCAGGTCCAGGAACGCTTCGTCCGCAACCACCGCCGCGATCTCGGCGCCGAACCCTGCGGTACGGATATCCTCGTGCACGATCAGGCAGCGGCGTGTGCGCCGGACCGACTCCAGCACCATTTCGCGATCCCAGGGCATTAGCGTGCGCAGGTCGATCACGTCGGCGGAGATATGGGCAGCAGCCGCCTCGCAGCGCGGAGTCATCGCGCCCCAGGTGACGATCGTGATCCGGTCGCCCTCCGCGACTTTCTTCGCCCGCCCGAACGGCAGCACGAATGCATCGCCGGGCCAAGGCCTCCGCGCCCAACTATCGTCCAGCATCGCCCGATGCTCGAAGAAGATCACGGGGTCGTTGCCGCGCAGGGCCGCGCGGAGCAGCCCGACCGCATCCTCCGCGTTCGACGGCACCGCGACTTTCCAGCCGGGCTGGTGGACGAAGGCGACTTCGTTGGTTTGGCTGTGCCATGGATCGCCGCATTTAAAATAACCGCCGGGCACGCGCAGCACCATCGGCGCGGCGAAGCGGTTGGCAGTGCGCCAGCGCATCGTGCCGCAATCGTTGATCTGCTCGGTCGCGGGCTCGGCATATTTGCGGAACTGGATCTCGGGCACCGGCATCAGCCCGGCCAGCGCCATGCCGACCGCACGGCCGACGATCCCTTCCTCCGACAGGCTGGTATCGAACACGCGCGCGGAGCCGAATTTGTCCTGCAAGCCGAGCGTCACCGCATGGACGCCGCCCTTCGGCCCGACATCCTCGCCGAACACGAGCACGCGCGGATTGGCTTCCAGCTCCTGCTCCAAGGTGCGGCGGATCGCCGCGCCCATATTGATGCGCTGCCCGTCAGGCGTCGGCGTGTCGTCCGAAGCCGGCGGCGCATAGCCGTGCGTCCACTGGCCGCCTTCGGCCTGCATCTCGCCTTCGAAAAAGACGTTCCGCGTCACCTGTTCCGGGTCGGAGACCGGCCGCGCCTCGGCGAGTGCGCTTGCGGCGTCGGCTGCCTCGGCGGCTTCGCGCTCGATCGCGTTCCACTCCGCTTCACCCAGGAGCGATCCGACCAGGAAGGATTTCAGCTTCGGCAGCGGATCGCGCGCCCATTCGGCCTCGACGACCGCGTCGCCCTTATAGGTCTGGGTATCCTGGAAGCTGTGACCCTGCAGCCGCGGCACGGTCAGCCGCATCAGCACCGGCGCGCGCCGTTCGCGGACATGCGCCATAGCGCGATCGACGAGCCGCGCCGCCTCGACCGGCTCGGTCCCGTCGCCGCTCAGCACTTCGAGGCCGGAGAAGCTGGCCAGGTTCGCCGCGATATCCCCGCCGGGCGTCTGGAACGAGGACGGCACGGAGATGCCATAGCCATTGTCCTCGATGAAGAAGAGCATCGGCAACTGCTGCGTCGTCGCGATCGTCAGCGCCGCCCAGAATCCGTTGGTCGCGCACGACGCCTCGCCGCCCAGCACCACCGCGATCGCCTTTTCGTAGCGCGGGTCCTTCAACTCGGTGCGGTAGTACTCGATCGCCTGCGCCCAGCCGGCAGTCGGCGTATATTGCGCGCCGACGCCGCCGCACATCGGCAGCGCCGAGGCGCCGTGCGGGTTCGGATAGTTGAAGACGACGCCGATATCGCGCCCGTCCGAATAGCCGCCGGCGCGGCCCATCGCCGAGCCCAGCGCATCGTCGACCGGCACCCCCAGCGACAGCAGCATCGGGCGCGAACGGTAATAGCCGCATGCCGCGTCCACGGGATCGGTCAGCCTCAGCCCCAGCAGCACCTGCGCCATGTCGTGCCCGCGCGCCGAGAATTGGTAGAGCACCTTCTTCTCCGGCACGAGCCGGGTCTCTTCGAGCTTGTCGAGCGCGCGCGACAGCTGGACGAGATAGGCGACGCGGCGCCAGTCCCAGGCCGGATGCGGCGCATTGCCGCGATGCGCGTCGATCGCCGGCGCCTGGGCCGCCATCACATCACGCTCTTCACGGCGCGCACGAACGGCTCGACATTGGCGCGGGTCAGGCCGGCGACATTGATGCGGCCGGAGTTGGGCATGTAGACCGCGAATTCCTCGCGCAGCCGCAGCACCTGCTCGGGCGACAGCGGCAGCGTCGAGAACATGCCGTGCTGACGCGCGAGCGGCGCGAATGCCGGGTCGATCGTGCCCAGAAGCTCGCGCATCGACACGATCCGGTCGCGCATCCCCGTCAGTTCCGCGCGCCAGTCGGCGGCGAGCGCTGGATCCTCCAGGATGATCCGGGCGGCAGCGGCGCCATGATCGGGCGGCATCGACCAGGCGGCGCGGGCCAGCGCCAGCACATTGGAATGGGCGATCCGCGCGCCCTCCCCGTTCGCGGCGATGCCGAACAGCGCGCCGGTCCGCTCGCGGTACAGGCCGAAATTCTTGTCGCACGAATAAGCCACCAGCGCGGCCGGCACCTGCTCCAGCACGATGCGCACGCCCGCGGCGTCGGCATCCAGCCCCTCGCCCAGCCCCTGATAGGCCAGGTCGAGCAGCGGCAGCACGCCGCGCCGGCTGAGGATGCGCGCGATCTCCTGCCATTGCTCGCGCGTGAAATCGGCGCCGGTCGGGTTATGGCAGCAGACCTGAAGCAGCGCGACGTCGCCCGAACCGGCCGTCTCCAGCGCTGCCGTCACGTCGTCGAAGCACACTGCCTGGGTCTCCGGATCGAAATGGCGGTAGGACACCTGCTCCAGCCCCGTCTTCTTCAGGACCGGCGGGTGGTTGGGCCAGGTCGGCGTGCCGACGAACACGCGCGCGCCGGGGCGCGCCGCCGCGATCAGCTCCGCCGCGAGGCGGAGCGCGCCGGTGCCGCCCGGCGTCTGGAGCCCGAACACGCGCTCGCCCGGATCGCCTGCGCCGAACAGCACCGGCCGCAGCGCCTGGAAGAAGCCGATATCGCCTTCGGGGCCCAGATAGGCTTTGGTGTCCTGCGTCTCGAGCAGCCGCCGCTCGGCCGCCTTCATCGCGCGGAACACCGGCGTCTCGCCCGCTTCGGTGCGGAACACGCCGACGCCGACATCGATCTTGTGCGGCCGCGGATCGGCCCGGAACGCGCCGATCACCGAGAGCAAGGGATCGGCGGGTTGCGTCGCGAGAGCGTCGAAAATGCCGGATTCGGACGAAAGCGCGCGATCGTCGCGCGCAGCGGATTCGAGGATGGTAGCCATGCGAAAGACATAGAGCATCGTCCACGCAAAATCATTTCTAATTTCCGCGTATCGCGTTAACGCGTGATGAGAATGGGCCGCAAAGGCGCTGCAATATGGAACAAATCTCTCACCTCTCTCGTGACGCAGCCGAACTGGATGCGCTGGACCGGCGCATCCTGCGCGTGCTGCAGCGCGACGGCGCGATCAGCCATGCCGAGCTGGCGCAGGAAGTCGCTGCCTCCCCGGCCTCCTGCTGGCGCCGGATCAAGGCGCTGGAAGCGGCCGGCGTGCTGGGACCGACGGTGCGGCTGGTCGATCCGGTGAAGGTCGGGCGCGGGCTCGACGCGATCTGCCAGGTACGGATGAAGACGCATACCGGCGAGGTGCGATCGGCGTTCGAGGCTTTTGTGCAGGAGCACCCGGAGGTCATGGACTGCTACTCGATGTCGGGCGAATGGGATTATCTGCTACGGATCGCCGTGGCCGACGTGCGCGACTACGAGCGCTTCCTGATGCACACGCTGCTGAACCACCCGGCGGTCGCCAGCTCCTCGTCGCACTTCGCGCTCAATCGGGTGAAGTACACGACGGCGATGCCGGTCTGAATCACATACCGCAAAGCATCCGCTCGTCCCGAGCGAAGTCGAGGGGCGCTGCTCCGAACGTTGTGTCGGCGCCCCTCGACTACGCGCTCCGCGCTCCGCTCGGGACGAGCGATGCTAGGCGGTCCCTTTCCGCAAATCGACCACCCGCGCAGCCTTCCCCGCCGATCGCGGCAGCGAGCCCGGCGCACCCACCTCTACCGTGGCGCTGATGCCGATCACTTCTTTGACGTAGCCGGCAAGCAACCGTCCCTGACCGGCGTCATCGCCCCCGGACGCGCGCGCCTCCACCTTGATGCGGACCTCGTCCATGCGACCGGGCCTGCTGACCTCGATCAGGAAATGCGGGGCAAGGCCGGGGCATTTCAGTACCTGTTCCTCGATCTGGGTCGGAAAGACGTTGACGCCGCGGACGATCAGCATGTCGTCGCATCGTCCGGTGATCTTGGCCATCCGCCGCATCGGCGTTTCGATGCCGGGCAGCAGCCGCGTCAGGTCGCGCGTGCGGTAGCGGACGATCGGAAGCGCCTGCTTGGTGAGCGACGTGAAGACGAGCTCGCCTTCCTCGCCGTCCGGGAGCGCCGCGCCGGTCTCCGGATCGACGATCTCGGGATAGAAATGGTCTTCCCAGATCGTGGGACCAGGCGCGCCGCCGACGAATTCCTGCGCGACGCCCGGCCCCATCACTTCGGACAGGCCGTAAATGTCGGTCGCCTGCAGGCCGAAGGCGCTCCCGATCTCGCGACGCATCGCTTCGGTCCATGGCTCCGCGCCGAAAATGCCGTAGCGAAGGGAAGATGCCGCCGGATCGATGCCCTGACGCCGGAACTCGTCGAGAATCGCGAGCATGTAGCTCGGCGTCACCATGATGATCTCGGGTGCGAAATCGCGGATCAGCTGGACCTGTTTCTCGGTCTGGCCGCCGGACATCGGGATCACGGTGCAGCCGAGCGCCTCCGCACCGTAATGCGCGCCCAGCCCACCGGTGAACAGGCCGTAGCCATAGGCGATGTGGACCTTCATGCCTCGCCGGCCGCCCGCGGCATGGATCGAGCGTGCGATCAGGCCTGCCCAGATGCGGATATCATCGGCGGTATAGCCGACGACGGTCGGCTTGCCGGTGGTCCCCGACGAGGCGTGGATGCGCGCGACCTGCTCCATCGGCACCGCGAACATGCCGAACGGGTAATGCGCGCGCAGATCGGCCTTGGTGGTGAACGGAAAGCGGGCGAGGTCGTCGAGCGACTGGAGATCGGAGGGATCGACCCCGGCTTCGGCGAACGCCTTCCGATAATGCGCCGAATTGGCGGCGGCGTGGGCAAGGGTCGCTTTCAGCCGTTCCAGTTGCAGAGCGCGCAGCTCCTCGGCGGACGTGGGACCATAGTCGACACTCACAGCGAGACCTCCAGCGCGGTCAGGCCGCGAAAGCGCACGCGCCGCTGCCATTGCGGCGGGCGCGCCAGGCCGAACTCCGGAAACCGCCGCAACCACGCCGCGATCGCGATCCGCGCCTCGAGACGTGCGAGGCTGAGGCCGGCGCATTGGTGCGGACCGGCACCGAAAGCGAGATGGCGGTTGGGCGAGCGGCGGAAATCGAACGTCTCGGGACCGGCGAACGCGGCGGGATCGCGGTTCGCGGCCCCGATCACCAGCGTGACCTGCGTGCCGGCAGCGACGGCCACGCCGGCGATCTCCGTATCGCGGACAGCCCGGCGGTTGCCCAGCTGGTTCGGGCTTTCGAATCGCAGCACTTCCTCCACGAAACTGGGCATCGCCTCCGGGTCCGCAATCAGCGCGCGCCGAACCTCGGGCATGGTCGCCAGTATGTATAGCGCGCTGCCGATCAGGTTGCTGGTCGTCTCGTGCCCGGCATTGAGCAGGAAGATCGCGTTGTGGATCAACTCGGCGGGCGTCAGCGCCTCCGCGCCCTCGCCGGCGATCAGGCGGGTCAGCAGATCGCGTTCCGGATCGCCGGGCGAGCGGCGGCGCGCCGCGATCAGCTCGGCCAAATAGGCGGAGAATTCCGCCACCGCCGCGTTGCCGGCCGCGAGCCGCTCCGGCCCCGGCTGCGGCTCCAGCGCGCCGAGGATCGCCAGGGACCAGCCGCGCAAGGGCCCGCGATCCGCCTCGGGCACGCCCAGCATGTCGCCGATCACGCGCACCGGCACAGCGGCCGCATAACCCTCCACTGCGTCTCCTCCGGCAAAGCGATCGAGAAGCCTGTCGCAATAGGGGCCGAGCGCCTCCGCCAGCGCCGCCAGCGAGCGCGGCGTCAGCGCGCCCACCAGCCGCTTGCGCACGCGGCCGTGATAAGGGTCGTCGTTGAAGACAAGGCTGGTCGTATGGTGCGCGTATAGAGGCCCCTCGCCATATTTGGGCGCGAACTCGACCCGCTTGTCGGAGCTGAAGGACGCCGCGTCGCGATAGACGGCGGACAGGTCGGCGTGGCGCGACAGCAGCACCGATCCGTCCGGTGCCTGCGCGATCGGCGCTTCTTCGCGGAGCTGCCGATAGAAAGGAAACGGATCGTCGAAAAAGCCGTCCGGCGGCTCGCTCGGCGACCAGGGCGCCGGCGTCACGGCGTTGCCTGCAGCCAGTCCCAGACCGCGCCGGGCGCATCGACCATCGCGTTGTGACCCGCGCCGGGAATCGCGAAGGCCTTCGCGTCGAAGTCGCGCAGCCGTCCGGCGGAGATCATCGCGTCCCCTTCCCCGCACGCCAGGCGCACCGGGCAGCGCGCCGCCACGACCAGCTCGGCCATTCGGGGGCGCTCGACCGCGAAGGCGGCCATGTCCATCGCCGCGCGACACCCGCCGTCCTGCGTTGCCGCGCCGCGCGCAAGCAGCGGCGAGTCCAGCGCGACGTCGCCCAGCCCGCAATTGCGGCGGTGCTGCGCCAGCGCCTCGGCTTCGCTGTCGAACAGCTTCGCGGGCCGGGCGGCGAGCCCTGCGAAGCGTTGCAATTCGTCGTCGGTCCAGTCGACCTTGATGCCAAGGCCATAGGCCGCGCGCACCGGCAGACCGCTGCCCGCCAGCGCGATCGCGACCAGTCCGCCCAGCGAATGGCCGAGGATCGTGACCTCCTCGCCCTTCCGTTCTGCTTCGACCAGCTCGGCGAGTGCGGCGGCGAGCGCGTCGACCGAATAGTCGCCGCTATGATCCGAGCCGCCATGCCCCGGCAGGTCGGGCGCGATCCAGCGCCCGCGCGGCTCCGCAAGCATTGCCGACCAGACGCCCGCCGTCGCGCCGAGGCCGTGGATCAGCACCAGCAGCGGCCCGTCGGCCCCGCCCCGCTCATAAGCCACTCCCCCCCGCCGCAGCATCTCAGACCGCGTTCATCGTCAGCAGGTCGTAGGTCGCGACCAATTCGTCATCCTGGTTGGTGACGCGCACGGTCCAGCGGACTTCGCCCATTTCCGGCGTCTTCAGCGTCTTCGATTTGGCGGTGAGCACGGCCTTCATACTTTCGCCCGGCTTCAGCGGTTTGACGAAACGCAGCCCTTCGAGGCCGTAATTGGCCAGCACCGGCCCCGGCGCCGGATCGACGAACAGGCCGGCCGCGAACGACAGGATCAGATAGCCGTGCGCGACCCGCCCGCCGAAGATCGGGCTCGCCTTCGCCGCTTCCTCGTCCATGTGCGCATAGAAGGTATCGCCGGTGAAATGCGCGAAATGCTCGATATCCTCGAGCGTCACCGTCCGCGCTTTGGTGGCGACGCTGTAGCCGGGTTCCAGCTCGCCGAAGCGCAGGCGGAACGGGTGGCGGTCGCCTTCGACCGTGGGGGCGCCGGCAAGCTGCTGGCCGACCACCTTGCTCAGCATCGCCGGGCTGCCCTGAAGCGCGGTGCGCTGCATGAAATGCTTGACCGCGCGGATGCCGCCCAGCTCTTCGCCGCCCCCCGCGCGGCCGGGGCCGCCATGCGTCAGCACCGGGAGCGGCGATCCGTGGCCGGTGGATTGGCCCGCGCAGTCGCGGTCGATGAACGCCATGCGGCCGTGGAACGAGGCCGAGCCGAGCACCAGCTCGCGCGCCACGTCCGGATCGTGGGTGAAGGCGGAGACGACCAGCGAGCCCTTGCCGCGATTGGCGAGCGCGACCGCGTCGTCGAGGTCGCGGTACGGCATCAGCGTCGAGACGGGGCCGAACGCCTCGACTTCGTGGATGGCGTCCGCAGTCCAGGGGTCGTCGGCGCGCAGCAGGATCGGGGAAATGAAGGCACCTTTGTCCAGCCCCTCGCCCACCAACTCGACATGCTCCGGATCGCCGAACACGATCGGCGCCTGCCGCGCGAGTTCCGCGACCTTGGCGCGGACGTCGTCCAGCTGCGAGCGCCCGACCAGCGCGCCCATCCGAACGCCCTCGACGCGCGGATCGCCGATCACCGTTTTCGCCAGCCGCGCCGACAGCGCCGCCTGCGCGGCGTCGATCAGCGCGGCCGGAACCAGCGCGCGGCGGATGGCGGTGCATTTCTGCCCCGCCTTGACGGTCATTTCCTTCGCGACTTCCTTGACGAACAGGTCGAACTCCGGGCTGTCCGGCGTCGCGTCCGGGCCGAGGATCGAGGCGTTCAGCGAATCCCGTTCGGCGGTGAACCGGACCGCCTCGCGCGCGACCACCGGATGGCGCTGCAGCAGCTCGGCGGTGCGTGCCGAGCCGGTGAAGGCGATCACGTCCTGCCCGGTCAGATGGTCGAGCAGGCCGCCCGCCTTGCCGGAAACCAGCTGGATCGCGCCTTCGGGCAGCAGCCCGGTTTCCAGCATGATCCGCACGCAGGCTTCGGCGACATAGGCGGTCTGCTGCGCCGGCTTGACGATCGCGGGCATGCCGGCGAGCCAGGTGGGGCCAAGCTTTTCCAGCATGCCCCAGACGGGGAAGTTGAACGCGTTGATGTGGACCGCGACGCCCTGCAGCGGCGTATAGACATGCTGGCCGATAAAGCTGCCGGTCTTGCCCAGGATCTCGGTATCGCCGTCGATCAGGATCCGGCTGTTGGGCAGCTCGCGCCGGCCCTTGGACGAGAAGGAGAAGAGCGTGCCCGCGCCGCCCTCGATGTCGATCCAGTTGTCGGCCCGCGTCGCGCCGGTCGCCCAGGCGAGCGCGTACAGCTCTTCCTTGCGCGCCATCACCGCCTGGCCGAGCGCTTTCAGCATCAGGGCGCGGTCGTGAAAGGTCATGCGCCGGAGGTTCGGCCCGCCGACGCGGCGCGCGTGACCGGCCATCGCGCCGAAATCCAGGCCGTCGGTGCCCATTTCGGCGATGACTTCGCCGGTCAGCGCGGAATGGACCGGCTCGGTCTGCCCCTTGGGCGCGACCCAATGGCCTTCGGCAAAGCTTTGGACGATGCCCATCATCAAACTCCAGTTCAGCGCCCGGTGAAGACCGGCTTGCGCTTTTCGAGGAACGCCGCGACGCCTTCGCGGTAATCGGCCGAGTTGCCGAGCCGGCGCATCAGGTCGCGCTCATTGTCCAGCTCTTCGTCGAGCGTCTTCAGCCCCGAGCCGCGGATCGCGTGCTTGGTCGCGGCCAGCCCGAGCGTCGGCCCAGCGGCGAAGCGCGCGGCGAGCGCCTGCGCTTCGTCCATCAGCGCCTCGTCGTCGACGCATTTCCAGATCAGCCCCCATTGCTCGGCGCGCTCGGCGCTGATCGGCTCGCCAGTCAATGCCATGCCGAGCGCGCGCGGCAGCCCGGCCAGGCGCGGCAGCACCCAGGTCCCACCCGAATCCGGGATCAGCCCGATCGCAGCGAAGGATTCGATGAACCTGGCGCTGCGGGCGGCGAGCACGATGTCGCAGGCGAAGGCGATGTTGGCCCCCGCTCCCGCCGCGACGCCGTTCACCGCGCAGATCACCGGCATGTCGAGCGACGTCAGCCGGCGGATCAGCGGGTTGTAGTAACGCTCGACCGAATCGCCGAGGTCGACCGGGGCGCTGCCCGGCGCGACGGCGCGGTCGTTCAGGTCCTGCCCGGCGCAGAAGCCGCGGCCGGCGCCCGTCAGCAGCAACACGCGTGCGCCGTTTTCCGCCGTCACCTGGTCGAGCGCATTTGCAACTTCGCGGTGCATCTCGGCGGTGAAGCTGTTGAGCCGGTCGGGGCGATTGAGCGTCAGCCGCGCCACGCCATCGGTCAGGTCAAACAGGATCGTTTGATACATGCGCGGCTCTCCGTTCTTATTTCCCGAATGATCGGTCGAACAAATATTGGCAAGTGCCGGCCGGGACGGATACGGACGTTTCGTGCAGCAACCTCCCTCTCCTGACGCCATGACCGTCGCGCGCGGTATGATCGCGCGCGAAGGCACTGGCGCAGCCTGGGCGCTGGAACTGGAAGCCGCCGACGCCGGCTATGCCCGTGTCGCAATGCGGCTGACGCCGGCGATGCTGAACGGCTTCGGCATCGCCCATGGCGGCATGATCTTCGCGCTTGCCGATTCCGCCTTCGCCTATGCCTGTAATTCGCGGAACATGAAGACGGTCGCGCAATCGGGCAGCGTCATCTTCCTCGATGCCGGCCGTGCGGGCGAACGGCTGGTCGCCGAAGCACGCGAAACGGCGCTTCGCGGCCGCACCGGCGCCTATATCATCACCGTCACCGGCGAGGATGGCCGCGTGATCGCAGAAATGCAGGGGCTCAGCCGCGCCGTCGGCGGCCCCACCCTGGAGGATCTATGACCGAAGCTTTCATCTGCGACGCCGTCCGCACCCCGATCGGGCGTTTCGGCGGGGCGCTGGCGCAGGTCCGCGCCGACGACCTTGCCGCGATCCCGCTCCGTGCGCTCGCCGAGCGCAATCCGGGGCTCGACTGGAGCCAGGTCGACGACCTGATCCTCGGCTGCGCCAATCAGGCGGGCGAGGACAATCGCAACGTCGCGCGGATGGCGGCTTTGCTCGCCGGCCTCGGCACGTCGGTGCCGGGCAGCACGATCAACCGTCTGTGCGGATCGGGCCTGGACGCGGTCGGCACCGCAGCGCGCGCGATCAAGGCCGGCGAGGCCGAGCTGATCGTCGCGGGCGGCGTCGAGAGCATGACGCGGGCGCCGTTCGTGATGCCCAAGGCGGAAAGCGCGTTCAGCCGTGCCAATGCGGTCTATGACACGACGATCGGCTGGCGCTTCGTCAACCCGAAGCTGAAAGCGGAATATGGCATCGACTCGATGCCAGAAACGGCGGAAAATGTCGCGACCGAGTTCCAGGTGACGCGCGAAGACCAGGACCGGTTCGCGGCCGAAAGCCAGCGCCGCGCCGCGGCCGCCCAAGCATCCGGCCGGCTTGCCGCCGAGATCGTGCCGGTGACGATCCCGCAGAAGAAGGGCGATCCGGTGACTATCGACCGCGACGAGCATCCGCGTGAGACCAGCATGGAAGCGCTGGCGAAGCTGAAGCCGATCGTCCGCCCCGACGGCACTGTCACCGCCGGGAACGCCTCGGGAGTCAACGACGGCGCGGCGGCATTGATCGTCGCCAGCGAAGCGGCCGCGAAGAAACACGGCCTCACTCCCCGCGCCCGCATCCTCGGCACTGCCGTTGCCGGCGTGCCGCCGCGCATCATGGGCATGGGGCCCGCGCCTGCCACGCAGAAGCTGCTCGAACGGCTCGGCCTGTCGATCGGCGATGTCGACGTGATCGAGCTCAACGAAGCCTTTGCGGCGCAGGGTTTGGCCGTCATGCGCCAACTGGGCCTTTCCGACGATGCCGAGCATGTGAACCCGAACGGCGGCGCGATCGCGCTCGGCCATCCGCTGGGCATGTCGGGCGCGCGGCTGGCCCTGACCGTAACCGAGGAATTGCAGCGCCGCAGCGCCCGCTACGGCGTCGCAACCATGTGCATCGGCGTCGGCCAGGGCATCGCGATGGCGGTGGAACGGGTCGCCTGACGATTAGTTGACCGGCCGGTCGGGTTATTTTAAAATGCCGGCCGGATCAGAGCGAAAGGCGCCGCGATGTACACCACCGAAATGGGCAAGCCCGATCCCGCAAAGGTCGCTTCGATCGGCGGCGAGGACGCGGCGCTGCTGGAGGCGTTCGAGGCGCGCGTCGCCGCCGACGAGTTCATCGAGCCGAAGGACTGGATGCCGGAGGCCTATCGCCGCACCCTTGTCCGCCAGATCTCCCAGCACGCGCATAGCGAGATCGTCGGCATGCTGCCCGAGGGCAATTGGCTGACCCGCGCGCCGTCGCTGCGGCGCAAGGCAGTGCTGCTCGCCAAGGTGCAGGACGAGGGGGGACACGGCCTCTACCTCTATTGCGCGGCGGAAACGCTCGGCACCAGCCGCGAGCAGATGATCGAGGCGCTGCATTCGGGCAAAGCCAAATACTCGACGATCTTCAATTATCCCACGCTCACCTGGGCGGACATCGGCGCGATCGGCTGGCTGGTCGACGGGGCGGCGATCATGAACCAGGTGCCGCTGCAGCGCACCTCCTACGGCCCCTATGCGCGCGCCATGGTGAGGGTGTGCAAGGAGGAAAGCTTTCACCAGCGCCAGGGCTACGAGATCATGATCGCAATGGCGAACGGCACGCCGGAGCAGAAGGCGATGGCACAGGACGCGCTGAACCGCTGGTGGTGGCCGAGCCTGATGATGTTCGGGCCCTCCGACGAGAATTCGCCGAACACGGCCCAGTCGATGCGCTGGCGGATCAAGCGCGATACCAATGACGAGCTCAGGCAGAAATTCGTCGACATCACCGTGCCGCAGGCGGAATTTCTGGGCTTGACCGTGCCCGATCCCGACCTTGCCTGGAACGAGGCCAAGGGCGGCTATGATTTCGGCGAGGTCGACTGGGAGGAATTCTACGCGGTCGTCCGCGGCGAAGGGCCGGTCGCCAAGGAGCGGATGGAGGCCCGCCGCAAGGCCTGGGACGACGGCGCCTGGGTGCGCGAGGCGGCGCTTGCCCATGAAGCAAAGCGCGCCGCGAGGGCGGCGGCATGACCCCCGCAATCAAATCCTCCCCGAGCTCGCTCGGGGAGGGGGACCGCACGAAGTGCGGTGGAGGAGTGCGAGCGGAGCGAGCGTGGCCTTCCGGTGCTGCGCACCGGCCCCTCCACCATGCTGCGCATGGTCCCCCTCCCCTGCCAAAGCAGGGGAGGATTAAATGAAGGACTGGCCGCTCTGGGAAGTGTTCGTCCGCTCGCGCGGGGGGCTCAGCCACAAGCATGTCGGTTCGGTCCACGCGCCGGATGCGGAGCTGGCCGTGCGGCACGCCCGCGACACCTATACGCGGCGGATGGAAGGCGTCAGCCTTTGGGTAGTCAGGTCGGCGGACATCGTCGCGTCCGATCCCGACCAGGCGGGGCCGATGTTCGCGCCAGCCGAGGACAAGGTCTATCGCCACCCGACCTTTTACGAGATCCCGCCGGAAGTGAAGCACATCTGATGCCGTCGCTGCCGACCATCCAGCCGGAGGATGTCGCCACGGCCGAGCGCGCCAGCCATCGAGGCAGCTTCGACGCGCCCGCGCTCGACGAGCATCGCGATGCGATCGCCGACTATGCGCTGCGGCTGGGGGACGATGCGCTGATCCTGGGACAGCGCCTCACCGAATGGTGCGGGCACGCCCCGCAGCTGGAAATCGATCTGAGCCTCGCGAATCTGGGTCTCGACCTGATCGGCCAGGCCACGCTGCTGCTGGGTTTGGCCGGCGAGCTGGAGGGCAAGGGCCGCGACGCCGACGCGCTCGCCTTCCGCCGCGACGTGCTCGCCTTTCGCAATTGCCTGATGGTCGAACAGCCGAACGGCGATTTCGCCCGCACGATCGCGCGGCAATTCCTTTTCTCGACCTATCAGGCGGCGCTGTACGAAGCGCTGCGACACTCGGCCGCGCCGCGCCTGGCCGAGATCGCGGCCAAGGCGGTCAAGGAAGTCCGCTATCATGCCGACCTTGCCGCCGACTGGGTGATCCGATTGGGCGACGGCACCGAGGAAAGCCGGCGGCGGATGATCGACGGCCTCGACTGGCACTGGCGGTTCGTCGACGAGCTGTTCCAGATGGACGCGGTCGAGCAGGCGCTGGCCGATGCCGGGATCGGCGTCGACAAGGCTACGCTCCGCCCCGGCTTCGACGCGACCGTCGAGCGCGTGCTGACCGAGGCGTCTCTGCCCCTCCCCGTCTATCCGCGTGCGGTGGTCGGCGGGCGGAAGGGGCATCATAGCGAGCATCTCGGGCATTTGCTGACCGTGATGCAGTTCCTGCCCCGCACCTATCCCGATGCGACGTGGTGATGGGCGATCCCCGCGATGTGCTCCTGCGAAAGCAGGAGCCCAGAGGCAATGAAGCTGACGACTCTGGGCTCCTGCTTTCGCAGGAGCACGGGATTTGGCGTGTGTTGGAGCAGGTCCCCGACCCCGAAATCCCCGTCCTCTCGATCCTCGACCTTGGCATCGTCCGCAGCGTCGAACCGCACCGCGTGACGATCACGCCCACCTACACCGGCTGCCCGGCCACACAGGCCATCGAGCGGGACATCCGCGATGCGCTCGACGCCGCCGGCTATCGCGACGTCGCAGTCGAAACCGTGCTGTCGCCCTCCTGGACCACCGACTGGATCACGCCCGAAGGCCGCGCCAAGCTCCAGGCACACGGCATCGCCCCGCCCTCCCCGGCCGCCACCGCGACGTGCCCGCAATGCGGCTCCGCCGACACGGAGGAGGTCAGCCGCTTCGGCTCGACGCCGTGCAAGGCGCTGTGGCGCTGCCGCGCCTGCGCCGAGCCGTTCGACCGTTTCAAATGCCATTGAGAGACGCATGTCCGCCGCCTTCCACCGCCTGACCATCGCCGATGTACGCCGCGAGATAGACGACGCGGTGTCGCTGCGTTTCCACCTGCCCGACGAACTGCGCGAGGCATTCCGCTTCGCCCCCGGCCAGCATCTGACCCTGCGCACTGAAATCGAAGGCGAGGATGTGCGCCGCAATTATTCGCTCTGCGTCGCACCCCACGAAGGCGAGCTGCGCATCGCGATCAAGCGGATCGGCGGCGGCCTGTTCTCGACCTGGGCGAACGAGGCGCTGAAGCCCGGCGACGCGATCGACGTGATGGCGCCGCACGGCAGCTTCACCTGGGCGTTCGATCCGGACGCGTCGCGCGACTATGTCGGCTTTGCCGGCGGCTCCGGCATCACGCCGGTGCTGTCGCTGCTGAAGACCGCGCTGGCGGTCGAGCCGCGCAGCCGTTTCACATTGCTTTACGGCAACCGGTCATCGAACACGATCATGTTCCTGGAAGAACTGGCGGCGCTCAAGAACCGGTTCATGGACCGGCTGCAGATCTATCATTTTCTCGAAGAGGAGGATGAGGAGGTCGAGCTGTTCAACGGCCGCCTCGACCAGGAAAAGATCGCTGAGGTGCTAGCGTCGCTGGTCGAGCCGGGCACGATCGACGCCGCCTTCATCTGCGGGCCCGGGCCGATGATGGACGCGGCGGAGGCGGCCTTGCTGTCGGCCGGCGTCGCCAAGGATCGCATCCTGATCGAGCGTTTCACCGTCGGCGCGATGAGCGCCGAGCAGGCGGCGCGCATGCGCTCGCTCGAGCAGGACGCCGCCGGTCGCGTCGTGCAGGTAACGCTGGACGGCCGCCGCCGCCGGCTCGCCTTCGACGCGGACAAAGGCAGCATCCTCGAAAACGCCCGCGCCGCCGGCCTGCCCGCGCCCTTCGCCTGCAAGGCGGGCGTGTGTGCCACCTGCCGG
>NZ_DASTXI010000219.1:0-17576 GCF_035758555.1 Sphingomonas sp.
GGATTTCCTGGAACGGTTCGACTGGATTCGCACCAGCCTCTGCTTCGAGCCGCGCGGCCACGACATGATGTCGGGCGGGTTCCTCTACCCGCCCACACTACCGGACGCGGATATCGGCATCCTGTTCATCGAGACGAGCGGCTGTCTGCCGATGTGCGGCCACGGCACGATCGGGATGGTGACGTTCGGGCTCGAGCACGGGCTGATCAGCCCGCGCGAACCGGGCAGGCTGCGCGTCGAAGTGCCGGCCGGCGTGATCGACATCGAATACGGCCAGGACGGCGACAAGGTCGCGTGGGTGCGTATCCGCAACGTGCCGGCCTATCTGGCCGCCGAAGGCATCGCCATCGACGTGCCGGGCTTCGGGCCGTTGACAGTCGACGTGTCCTATGGCGGGAATTATTACGCGATCGTCGAGCCGCAGGGCGCCTATCAGGGGCTGGACGCGCTCGGCGCATCGCAAATCGTCGAGCTCAGCCGCACGATCCGGTCGCTGGTGCGGGACGTCTATGAGCCCGTCCACCCGCTCGACGATCGCATCCGTGGCGTCAGCCATGTGCTCTGGGCCGACAAGCCGAAAGGAGAAGGCGCCGACGGCCGCAACGCGGTCTTCTACGGTGAGCGGGCGATCGACCGCAGCCCGTGCGGCACGGGCACCTCGGCGCGTATGGCGCATCTCGTCGCCAAGGGCAGGCTGGCGGTCGGCGACCGCTTCGTCCACGAAAGTTATATCGGCAGCCGCTTTACAGGACGCGTCGAGGAAGCGACGATGCTGGGCGACACGCCCGCGATCATTCCATCGATCGAGGGTTCCGCGATCACGACCGGATTCAACACGATCTGGGTCGACCGATCGGATAGCTTCTGGAAGGGGTTTTCGGTGGTATGACGCGTTCATGAGCCTCGTCATCCGCACATTGTCCGACCAATTGGTCGATCTCGTCCGCAACCGCATCCTGTCCGGCGCCGTCTCGACCGAGCAGGCGATCCGCCAGGATGCGCTCGCCGCCGAACTCGGCGTCAGCAAGATCCCGCTCCGCGAGGCGCTCGCGCGTCTGGAGGAGGAAGGGCTGATCCGATCGCAAGCCAATCGCGGCTTTTTCGTCTCCCCGCTCAGCGCCTCCGAAGCGAAGGAGGTCTACGAGCTGCGCGTGAAGCTGGAGCCGGAAGCGACCGCGCTCGCCGCACGCCTTGCGACCGAGGAGGATCATGCTCATGCCACCGAGACTTTCGACACGCTGAGCACGTTCACCAACGAACATGGCGAAGGCGTCGGCGCCTTCAACCGCGCCTTTCACCGCGCGCTTTTCCGCCCCTGCGGCAAACCGATCACCGTGAACCTCCTGGAGCGGCTGCAGGTGCTGTCGGAACGCTATGTCCGAAAGCATCTCGAACAGCTTGGACGCGACGAACGTGCGAACGAGGAGCATCGCGAGCTGCTCCAGGCGTGGCTTGCGCGCGACGAGCATCGCGTGGAGGTTTTGATGCGCGCGCATATCGGAAAAACACTCGATGACCTGCAGCTTCAGCTCGTCGGGAAATAAGAGCCGGGCCGGCTGCCGTCGGCTCCGGGAATAGGGAAGGAGCAGTAAGTGGCAGCAGGTTTGTTTGGGCCCATCAAGCCCATTGATGCTTCGCGGGCGGAGGCGGGGCATGGCCTGCGTCCGACGCTCAGCTGGCCGCATCTGGTGGCGCTGGGCGTGGGCGCGATCGTCGGCACCGGCATCTACACGCTGACCGGTGTCGGCGCCGAGCGCGCCGGGCCGGCGGTGATCCTGGCGTTCGCGATCGCCGGTGCGGTCTGCGCCTGTGCCGCGCTTGCCTACGCCGAGCTCGCGACGCTGATCCCGACCTCGGGCAGCGCCTATACCTACACCTATTCGGTTCTGGGCGAGACGCTCGCCTGGATCGTCGGCTGGAGCCTGATTCTCGAATATTCGCTGGCCTGCTCGGGCGTGGCGGTCGGCTGGTCCGGCTATCTGGTGGGATTGATCGAATCCGCCGGCGTGCATTTGCCGCAATGGATGCTGGCCGGGCCGCACGGCGGAGGCGTCATCAATCTGCCTGCGGTGCTGGTCTCGGTCGGCATTGCCGGGCTGTTGCTGGCCGGCACGCGCGAAAGCGCGACGGTGAACATCCTGCTGGTGGTGATCAAGCTCGCGGCGCTCGCCGTGTTCGTGGTCGTGGTGATGCCGTATTTCAATCCGGCCAATCTTGACCCGTTCATGCCGTACGGCTTCGGCAGCACGCTTCAGGGCGGCGAGAAGCGCGGCGTGATGGCAGCGGCGGCGATCGTGTTCTTCGCCTTTTACGGCTTCGACGCCGTCGCGACATCGGCCGAGGAGACGCGCAATCCAAAACGCGACCTGACCATCGGCATCATCGGATCGATGGCGCTGTCGACCACCATCTACATCCTCGTCGCTGTCGCAGCGGTTGGCGCGGTCGCCTACACGACGCTCGGCGGCTCGCCCGAGCCGCTCGCGCTTGCGCTGCGGACGCTCGGGCATCCGGTCGTCTCCTGGGTCGTGGCGAGCGCGGCGATCGTCGCGCTGCCGTCGGTGATCCTGGTGATGATGTACGGGCAGAGCCGCATCTTCTTCGTGATGGCGCGCGACGGGCTGCTGCCGCGCAGGCTCTCCAACGTGTCGTCGCGCGGCACGCCGGTGTTCGTCACCATGATCACCTGCCTGTTCGTCTCGGTCATCGCGGCGTTCTTCGACGTCGGCGAAATCGCAGCGCTCGCCAATGCCGGCACGCTGCTCGCCTTCATCGCCGTCGGCGTCTGTCTGATGGTGTTGCGCCGCCGTGCGCCGGACTTGCCGCGGGTGTTCCGCTGCCCGGCGCCTTATCTGGTCGGGTCGCTGGCGGTGCTGGGCTGCATCTATCTGCTGATCAGCCTGCCGAGCTCGACCCTGATCAGGTTCGTGATCTGGAACGCGATCGGGCTGGTGGTCTATTTCCTGTACAGCCGCACCCGCAGCATGGTGCGGATGGACCGGCCGGTCGTCGGCATCTGACCGAAAAAAGGGGCGGCCGCGTTACCGCGACCGCCCCTCCTTGCCGGAGGCGCATGGGATCAGGGAGCGACTTCCGGCAGGGCAGGATTGAAACCCGGCGGGTTGACGCCGCCGTCCGCGATGAACTGGTCGAGTCTCGCTTCGAGCACCGACAGCGGCACCGAGCCCAGCGCCAGGATAGCGTCGTGGAAGTTGCGCTGGTCGAACTTCGTGCCCAGCTTCGCTTCCGCCTCGGCCCGCTTCTGCCGGATCAGCATCTCGCCCAGCTTGTAGGCCAGCGCTTGCCCGGGCCAGGCGATGTAGCGGTCGATCTCCGTCTCGATCTCGTGTTCCGACAGCGCGGTATGGTCGCGCAGATATTGCTGCGCCTGCTCGCGGGTCCAGCCGTAATGGTGGATGCCGGTGTCGATCACCAGCCGGCACGCGCGCCAGATCTCGTAGGAAAGACGGCCGAAATTCTCGTAGGGCGTGTCGTAGACGCCCATTTTCGTGCCCAGCCACTCCATGTAGAGCGCCCAGCCCTCGCCATAGCCGGAAAAGCCGGTCTGGCGGCGGAAATCCGGCCGGCCCTTCGCTTCGGCGGCGACCGCTCCCTGGAACGAATGGCCCGGATTGCACTCGTGCAGCGTCAGCGCGGTCAGCGTGTAGAGCGGGCGCGACGGCAGGTCGTAGGTGTTCATCAGGCAGCTGCCGAGCCCGCCGCGGCCGCCGGTGTAGATCGGCGCCAGCGCCGGCGGCACCGGCAGGATCGTGAAGCGGCGGCGCGGCAGGAAGCCGATGAACTCGTCCAGCTTGCCGTCGACGCGTTTCGCCACATAGGCGGAAAAGGCGAGCAGTTCGTGCGGCGTCTTCGGATAGAATTGCGGGTCCGTGCGCAGGAACTTCAGGAACTCCGGCATCGAACCCCTGAAGCCGGTCTGCGCCTTGGTCGCTTCCATTTCGGCCGAAATGCGCGCGACTTCCTTCAAGCCGATCTGGTGAATCTGTTCGGCGGTCAGGTCGAGCGTCGTAAACGCCTCGATCTGCGACTGATAAAAGGCCTTGCCGTCGGGCTCGGCTTCGGCGGCGAGCGTGGTGCGCGCCTGCGTCATATATTCGTTGCGGATGAAATCGAGCAGCTCGCGATAGGCGGGGATTGCCGCCTGCGCGACCGCCTGCTCCCCTTCCGCCCTCAAGGCTGCCTGCTCTGCGGCAGGAATGGAGTTCGGCATCGACGCGAATGGCTTGAGCAGCGGATTCTCCGCCCCGGCCGCAAGATAGGGCACGATCGTCTTGTCGCGCCCGGTGACGACCACGCGCGGCACGCTGAAGCCGCGCTTCAGCCCCGCCCGCATGTTGGCGATTTCCTCGTCGAAATAGCGGGGGATGTCACGCACGCGGGCGATGTAGTTGCGGTACGCCTGCGCGTCGGGAAAGCCGCCGCTCCGGGGGCTCAGGCCCGACCAGAAGAAGGTGTCGGCGTTGAACGGCGCTTCGTAGGTCTTGAAGCGCGCATTGTCCGCCAGCGTCTGGATCGACCGCCGGAACACGGCGGCATTGACCTTCTCCTCGGACGAAAGCTGGTCGACCGGAATCTTGTCCAGCTCCGCCAGCACCTGCGTCCAATAGGCGAGGTGCGCCGCCTGCGTCTTCGCGTCGACGCGGGGCAGGTGGTCGGCGCCTTCGATCCAGCGCCCGCTCTTGTCCTGGACGCGGCCAAGCTCGTGCTGCCGCCATGTCCATTCGCGCTCGTACAGCGCCCTGAGCCGCGCATCCGCGCTGTTCGGAGCCGGGGCCTGCGCGGCTGCCTGTCCGCCGATCGCCAGTATCGCCAGCGCAATCGTTCCTGCCAGCATCGTTCGGCCGGTCATGTCCTCTCCTCTAAGCTACAGCTATTGCTCCGTTTCCGCCGTCACGACCGGCATCGGTCCGGGCGGCAGCCCGCGCGCGGCCTTGGCGTCCGCGACCATTTTTCGGATTTCGGCGCGGAGCTTCTGCGCATCGTAAAGGATGCCGTCCTTGATCGTCCAGGCGATGCCGCCGATGCGCTCGACCCTGCCGGTCTGGTCGTTCAGATGCAGCGTCCCGGTGCCGAACAGCAGCTTCAGGTTGGCGAGCGGATTGCCTTTCACCACCACCAGGTCGGCCTTGCGCCCGACCCGGATCGTGCCGACCTGATCGTCGTGGCCGAGCAGGCGCGCGCCTTGCTGGGTGGCGGCGTGGATCACTTCCAGGGGGGAGAAGCCGGCTTCGCGCAGCAGCTCCATCTCCTGCACATAGCCGAAGCCGTAGAGGTTGTAGATATAGCCTGAATCGCTGCCGACGGTGACCCGGCCGCCGCGATTCTTGTACTCGTTCACGAACTGCATCCAGAGCCGGCAATTCTCCTTCCAGGCGACCTCGTCCTCGGTCGTCCAGTCATACCAGTAGGAGCCGTGGTTGGAGCGGTTCGGGCGGTAATAATCCCACAGCGCCGGCATCGTGTAGTCGGAGTGCCAGACCGCACGGTACATCCGCATCAGGTCGCGGCTGGCGAGATACGCCGTGAAGGTCGGGTCCAGCGTGAAGCCGCGATCGAGCAGGGTCTGCATGACCTCTTCCCACTTCGCCGATCCCGGCTTGGCGGCCTGCACCCAGAGCCGCCCGGACTCGCCGAAGCGCTGCTGCTCGTCATTATTGATGAAATCGTTGGGCCAGCGCTGGAATTCGCGGTCGGTGAACATCGCTTCCGGCAGGCCGTACCAATGCTCCATCGACTCCAGCCCGTGCGCGGAGGTGGTCAGCACATTGGCATAGGCGACGCTCGGCTGGGCATGGTGCATCGTCGTATGGAGGCCCAGCTTGTGCGCTTCCTCGATCGCGGCGAACAGCACGTCCTCGGGGCCGCCGATGAACTTGATGCCGTCGGCGCCGCGCTTCTTGGCTTCCTGCACCGCCAGCCGGGCCTGCACCGGATCGTTGACCGGCGTCGTGCGGATCTTGTGAAAGAACGGATAAATGTCGATGCGCGGGGCGACGATCTCGTTGCGTGCGCTGCGCGCCTTGATGTCGGCCAGCCACTCGATCGGACGGTTGCTGCCGACTTCGCGGACGGAGGTGACGCCGTTCGCCATCCACAGCTTCAGGATATAGTCGGACGGCACGTGCTGGGCGTCGTCCAGATTGTGCAGGTGGACGTGGGCATCGACGAAGCCCGGCAGCACGTAATAGCCGGTCAGGTCGAGCTCATAGTCGCCCTTTGCGGCACGGGCGGACGGATCGATCTTGCCGGGTGCGCCGATCGTCCTGATCTCGACGATCCGGTCGCCCGAGAGCACGATATCGACCGGCCCCTGCGCCGGTGCGCCGGTACCGTCGATCATCGTCACGTTGCGCAGCACGACGCGGTTGAACGGGCCGATCCCTTCGGTGCGCGCCGGGATCACATCGGCCGCCTGGGTCTGCGCCTTGAGCACGGCCGGTGGAAAGGGACTCGCCAGCAAAGCGGTGGCGCCGAGCAGCGCAGCCGCCATCGTCCGCAGCTTGTGCGTCATCGGTCCGGCTCCTTCGTCAAAACTAAAGCGGCCGGCGGATAAAGGGGAATCCGCCGGCCGCAGAGTGATCCTCAGAACTTCACGCGCAACCCGGCGAAGTAGCGCCGGCCGAGCGTGTCGTAGAGCGACACGTCGACATTCGCGTCGCCGACGAACGTGGTTCCGAGGATCGGGGGCATTTTGTCGAACAGGTTGTTCACACCCGCGAAGAAGGTGAAGTTCTTGTTGAGATCGACATTGGCGGTCAGGTCGAAATACCAGACTGCCGGCGCAGACTTGACGATGGTTTTGTCCCTGAGCGTCGGAAAGACGTCGAGGCCGCCGATCATCCGGCCCTGGCCGCGCACCGTCAGCGGCCCACTGTGATAGGTCGCGTTCAGGTTAAGCTTGAAGTCCGGAATGATGAAGCCGCCGGTGCCCCGCGAACATCCGGCGCCATAGAAGCCGGCGCAGTCCTGCGTCACGCTGCCGGGCACCTGGGTCGAACGCTCGAACATCCAGCTGCCGACTGCCTGCAGCGACAGGTTCGCCACATTGCCGTCGAACTCCATGAAGCCCGGCAATGGCACGCGGTAGTCGGCCTGAACGTCCAGTCCGCGAACCTTCAGCGCGCCGATGTTGCTGAGGCTGGTGCGGACGAAATCGATCTGACCGCTCGGCAGGCGGAAGATGGACTTACAGGTCGGGCTGTTCGCGTTCAGCGTGGTGAAGCAGTCGTTGAGCGTCTGCTGGGCGTTGATCGTCGTGATCGCGCCTTCCACCTCGACGTCGAAATAGTCCGCCGTGATGTTCAGCCGCGGCACGAACGGCGGCGAGACGACAACCCCGATCGTGTAGGTCTTCGACTTCTCCTCGCGCAGATTCGGGTTGCCGCCGGATTCCTGCGTCAGGCCCAGCGTCGCCTGCGTGAAGGTATCGATATCGGCAGCCGGCACGCCCTGTGCCACGCAGAACTGCTTCACGGCCGAGCTTCGCGTATCGGCGCCGGTCAGGTTCGGGCGGGCGCACGGATCGGTGCCGCCAGTGAAGCCTTGGCCACGGGCTGAGAACAGCTCGTTGATGTTTGGCGCGCGGATGGCGCGGTTATAGGCGCCCCGGAAGCGGACCCAGTCGACCGGCGCATATTCGCCGCCCAGCTTCCAGGTGAACACCCCGCCGACCGTCGAATAGTCGGCATAGCGGGCCGCACCCTCGATCGCGAGCGTGTCGAAGAAGGGCTTGTCCTTCAGGATCGGTACGCGCAGCTCGCCGAAGACCTCTTTGACGTCGAACGAGCCGGCGAGCGCGTTGCTGGACGCGGCGCCGTATTCGTTGTTGAGGTCCATCGAGCTCGGCGTGAACTGATAGCTGTCCTTGCGGTATTCGACGCCGACTGCGACCGCGACTGGGCCGGCGGGAAGGTCGAACAGCGCGCCGCTCAGCGATCCGCCCGCCACCTGACGCTCGAAGATGTCGTAGCTCTTGCGGGTCGGGGTCAGATACTTTCCGGCCTCTGGCGTGATCGAGCCAAGGCCGAAGATCGACACGGGCACGCAACCCTGGAAGCCGGAACGGCAGACGGCCTGGCCGTTGGCATTGAAGACCGAATCGAGGCCGAGGCTCAGCCTGGTCTGGTTGATGACGCCTTCGCTGCGCGTGTCGGTGCGGTTGCGCATATACTGATAGAAGGCATCCCAACGCCAATTCTGGGTGCCGATATCGAAGTCGCCGCGCAAACCGGTCGTGATCTCGTAGGACTGCCGCTCGTAGAAGCTGTCGCGCGTGCCGAGTTCGCTCGCGCGGCGGCCGCCGCCCACAACGGCTGCAGTGCCGTCGCCGTCGGGATCGAAGATCGCGGCGTTGTTCACGAAGAAGTCGCGGACGGCCGGCGAGAGGCTGGCGCTGGTCGCATAATTCGGCACCAGCAGCGTGGACGAGGCTGCGCCCGGCGTTACCGGCGTGAACGAGTCCGGCGCCAGTTTTGAATTGTTGCGCGCGTTGACGAAGAACGCCTCGGTATAGGCGGTGATGTGATCGGTGATGTCGTAGTGGCCAAGCGCAGAGAAGTTGACGCGCTCGAGCGGCCGCTGCAGCAGGTTGAACGGCGCATAGTTATAGGTGTCTTCCGGCTGGCAATAGGGCAGCGGCGTGCCGCCCGCGCCGAAGCGGATGCCGGTGATCGAGGTGCAGGTGCCGGTCGGGTTCAGGTTGACGCCGACGAGCGCATTGCGTTGTGCAAGGCTCAGCGGAACGCGCGTGCCGGGGATGTTGCCGGAGCCCGAATAGACGAGTTTCCCGTTGATTTCCGCCAGCGGCACGCGGCTGTACGGGCGATCGGCTTGGGTGATCGGGTCCTGGGTCGCCCAGGCCGCGGACAGGGTGACGTTGCCGCGGCCGTCTTCGAGGCTCGCGCCATAGGTGATGTCGAACTTCTTGCTGCCGGCGTCGCCGCGGTCAGTGATGCCCGCCTGCGCCGTCGCCTGAAGGCCCTGAAAATTGTCGTCGAGAATGAAGTTGACGGCGCCGGCGATGGCGTCGGAGCCGTAGACGGCGGAGGCGCCGCCGGTGATCACCTCAACGCGCTTGATCAAGGCGTCCGGAATGCTGGTGAGGTCGACCGAGCCGTTCGAGTCGGCCGGGATGAACCGCCGGCCGTTGACCAGAGTCAGCGTCCGCGTCGCGTCCAGGCCGCGCAGATTGGCGGCGAGCACGCCCGAGCCGCCGCCGTTGTTGACGGTCGAAGTGTTGCCCTGGGCCAGCTGCGGGAATTCGTTCAGCGTCTTTTCGAGCGTGACGTTGCCGGACAGCTTGATGTCATCCTCGCCGACCACCGTAATCGGGCTGGGCGCCGTCAGGTCGGGCCGGGCCAGGCGCGAGCCGGTCACGACAATGTCGGCGGCAGGTGCAGGGGCCGCTTCGGCGGTGGCCTCCTGAGCCATCGCGGCCCCGGGCACCAGCGCTGCAGCGCATAGGAAGCTTGTCGCCAGCAGCGTCTGGCGCAGTCGGTTTTGCACACGGCGGTTATGATCGAACGACATCCTCAATCTCCCTGCGATGGGTCGTTGTTGGCAATGATTGCGTGCAGGGCGGCGTTTTCGCTCATGACCCCCGCGCTCCCGGAATCCGGCAGTCCCATTCCCGCTGACAGGCATTGCTGCGCGTCGGCAGCCCGGCCATCGCAGGCTTCGGAAATTTCCCCTCGGTACAGCATCGCGCCCCTTATCCGCTATGACTGTATACGAAATACGATATACAGCGGATTGTAGATGTCAACGGATGATTCTGCGGAGGCGCAAATGTCGGTAAGAATCTGTCTCGGGCGAGCGGTGGCAGGATTGTTTGTCGCTGCTGCCGCGCTGACAGGCGGCAGCTCCAGCGCCGCACTGCCGCCGCCGCGCCCGACCGTTATCACCGACGTCACGGTGATCGACGGCACCGGCGCCGCGCCCAGGCCGCACATGACGGTGCGGATCGAAAAGGGTCGGATCGTATCGGTCGCGCCGAGCGGCGGTCGGGCGCCGTCAGGCGCCCTCGTCGTCGATGGGCGCGGGCGCTACCTGCTGCCAGGCTTCATCGACAGCAATGTCCATGTGTCGGTCTACGGCAATCCATCGCGCCGCGACACGTCCGTCAAATATGCCGATCGCGGCGAGGAGCTTGCGCTCGAATTCGCGCAACGTGCGCTCCGCTATGGCGTGACGACGATCCGCGACAGCTATGGCCTGCTGCCGCCGATCCTCGTCGTCCGCGACCGGATCGACCGCGACGAAGTGGTCGGCGCGCGGATCAAGGCAGCCGGCAACATACTCGGCTGGAGCGGTCCCTTCTCGCTGACCTTCTCGCTCACCAAGGATGCCGACCTGTCGCTGTTCCAGGAGCAATGGAACGACCTCCTTGCCCAGGGCATGGGCGAGGAGATCATGGACATGACACCCGACGAGCTGCGGGTGGCGATGAACACCTATCTCGATAAGGGCGTCGACTTCATCAAATATGGCGGGACCAGCCATTTCCTGCGCCCCTCGCTGATCGGCTTCTCGCCGCGCCAGCAGGCGGTGATCGTCGAGGAAGCGCACAAGCGCGGCAAGCCGGTCGAGACACACGCGACCAGCTCCGAAGGATTGCGGTTGGCGGTCGAGGCGGGGATCGACATGATCCAGCATCCCGAGCTGACGAGCCGCGACCTCCCGGACGACCTGATCGACCTGATCGTTCAAAAGAACGTGCTGTGCGGGATGCGCGCCAACTATATCACCGGCGCCTATCGCCAGCGCCATCTGCAGAAGCGCGCCGAGGCGGAGGCGCGGATCGCGAAGATGCCGCCGCCCACCACCAGCGCCGAGCGCTGGCGCCGGCTCGACATGCTGGGCGACAACGAGGACGTGCAGCGCCGCAACGCCGTGCGGCTGATCAAGGCAGGCTGCCGCATCACGCCCGCAACCGATAGCTTCTATGGCGACGCGCCCGAGTTCCGCCGCACGCCGAAGACCGACGAGGCGGAGCCGGGCATCGGCACCATCCGCGCCATCGAAGGCTTTGTCGAGCTCGGCATGACGCCGATGCAGGCGATCGTCGCGGCGACGAAGAACGGCGCGGCCGCGGCGGCGATGCCGGACGATCTGGGCACGATCGAGCCGGGCAAGATCGCCGACCTCGTGCTCTTGTCCGCCGATCCGATCGCGGACATCCATAATGTCGAGAAGGTGGAGGCGGTGTTCTCCAAGGGACGGATGGTCGATCGCGACCGGCTGCCCGAACATCCGCTGTTCCTCGTCAAGCCGGAGAAGACGCAATGACGAAACTGATCGGTTCGCTTTTCGCCATTTTGCTGCTCGCCGCGACCCCCGCCCGCGCCGGTGAGGCGGAGGACAAGGCCGCGATCCTGAACGTCATCGCGACGATGGAGCAGGCGTGGAACCGGGGCGATTTCCGCGGCTATATGGCGGGCTTCTGGAATCCCGGCGTGGTGTTCGTCTCAGGCGGCAAGATCCAGGCGGGCTGGCAGGGCACGCTCGACCATTATGTGCGCGACTATGGCGGCGCGCCGGAAAAGCGCGGCAATCTCCATTTCTACGACATGACTGTCGACATGCTCGCACCCGACGCGGCGCTGCTGATCAGCCACTATCACCTCGAACGGCCCGAGCATCCGCAGGAAGGGATCAATACCCGCCTGTTCCGCAAGATCGACGGCCGCTGGGTGATCGCGATGAACCACGTGTCCTCCTACGAGGCGCACGCGGCCAAATAGATCAGCGCTCGCTGCGGGCGAGCAGGTCGATCAGGTCCTGCTTCCAGAATTTGGCCCAGCTGTGGGTGCCGTGCCCGTGCGTCTCCGTGCTTTCCGGGATCAGCCGGAAGCGGGTGTTCGGCATCCGCTTCAGAGCTTCCTGCGGGAAAGTGAAATTGCGCGGGTTGATGAAGTCGTCGGCGGAGTTGATCCAGGTCATCGGCGCCTTGATCTTCTCCAGGTCCGGCCAGGGATTGTAGGTTTTCGACGATTCGAACTGATAGATCATGTCGTTGGCGTCGCGGCTCGCGATATCCGCCTCGACGCGCTCGCGGACATAGGCGATGGCGGCGTCCTTGTCCGGATAGAGCTTCTGCAGGTTCAGCGGTGCGCCGCCGACGATCGTCGAGATCGACGCGGCGGTGCGCAGCCCCTGGATCGGCTGGCTCGTGTAATTGCCGTTCATCCAGGCGGGATCGGATTCGATCCCGTCGACGATCAGCTGGCGCCACATCCGGTTGAGGCCCGCGATCTCCACCGGCTCGCAGGCGAGCGGCAGCAGCGCCTGCGGGAAATCGGGATACATCTCCCCCCAGACAAAGCTCTGCATGCAGCCCATCGACGTGCCCATGATCAGCCGCATGCGCTTGATGCCGAGCCCGTCGGTGAGCAGCCGGTGCTGCAACTCGACCATGTCGTCATAGTCGTAGTGCGGGAATTTCATCCGCAGCCCGTCGGACGGCTTGGATGAGCCGCCATGGCCGACATTGTCCGGCAGGATGATGAAATAGCGCTTGATGTCGAGCGGCTGGCCGGGCCCGTAGAGCTCGTCGGCGAATTGGGGCCGCAGGAACTGCTTGCCGCTGCCGCCGGTGCCGTGGATCACCATCACCGCATTGTCGATCTCGCCCTGCGCATTGCGGTGCGGCGAGCCCAGCGTCGTATAATGCAGCCGCACTTCCGGCAGCGTCTCGCCCGAGCGGAAGCGGAAGTTGCGGACGGTAAAGTCGCCTTCGCGGGTCGGCCACTTCGTCGCGGCTGCCGGCGCCGGCCCGGCCGGAGCCGCGGCTGCCGGAGTCGCCTGCAGGGCCAGCATCGCGAGCGCGAGAGAAATCATAGCGGGAACTCCATACTGAATCAGGCCGGCCGGCGGCGGGCGGTTATCACGACGTCGATCTGGTCGGTGCGCGGATTGATGAACTCGATCCGGGTGCGGCCGTCCTCGGTCTGAGTGATCGTGCCGGGGATCGAGCTGTTGGTCAGCACCCAGCCGGCGGGTAGCACGACCGTGTTGAGCGGGCGCCCGAACGAGCGATGCCATACCAGCTCGTCGCCGACCAATTTGTACCGGTCGCGATCGGTGTAGGTCTCCGAAAAGCGCAGGCGCGCGCTTTCGCCTGTCTTCACCGGATCGAAGCGGAACACGACCGCTTCGGTATCGGCCGTCACGCCCTGTTCGTGCGGGTCGGCCTTCAATATGTCGGCGCCTTTGAGGATTTCCCATTTCAGCGCCGCGCCGGTGTCCAGGTTGCGACCCGAGGGCTTCGACGCGGCGCTGCCGGTGCGGACGATATTGACGTACGTGCCCACGCCCGGACGGGACTCGGTATAGTCGTGATAGAGATCGAAGCTGTGCGTCTCCGGCTGGTTCAGGAAATAGACGATCTCGCGATTCTGGTGCGCCCGCTCGTCGAGCGCCTTCGCCATGCTCGACGGGGCGGCCGACAGGCCGGGCGACGGCCGCGCCTTGACGATCAGCGGCGCCTGCGCCGGCGTGTTGTTCCAGAAGGCGATCTTGATGCGGCCGTCCTTTTCCTGGAGCACCTGCGCCGGGTAATTGCACGAGACGAGCTCATAGCCCGCCGGCAGCACGACCGCGTTGCGCTTCACACCCAGCGGCCGGTCGAACACGATCGTGTCGCCTTCCTGGTAATAGCTCTTCGCATCCTCATAGGTCTTGTCGATGAAGACGCGGCCTTCGCCGCCATCGGCCGGCACCGGGCGAGCGAGCGCGGCCCGGATATATTCGCTGTCCGGCCCTGCGCCGCGAACGCCGCCGGATTTCGCGACCGAGCCGGGCACGACTTTGAATTCCAGCTTCCGACCGGTCGCGCGGTCGCTCACATGCTCGTCGGAGGCGGTGCTGCCGGGCCGGATCGGATTGTAATAGGCGGTGGCGTCCGGCGTGCTCGCGGTGATCTCGTAGAGAATACGGAATTTGTGGCTGCCCGGCGCCAGCAACTCGTAGCGCGTATAGCCGTCCGATTCCGTCTGCGGCGCCTGCGCCGCGGCAGGGGAGGCTGCGGCGACCAGCAAGGCCGCCGCGGCTCCTATCCATTCGATCCGGTCCATATCCTCCCCTTCCGGTGATTCGCTCACAAGGGCTTAGCCCTCGTCGTCCTCATCGGCGAAATCCTCATTGTCGTAGAGGCCCGCATCGGCGCTTGCCACCGGCAACGCGGTGACGAGCGGCGCCTTGCCCTTCGCCGCGAGCAGGCGGTTAAAGGCCGGCACATCGCGCGCCATCAGCGTCTGATAGTTCGCGGTCGCTGCCGCGAGATCCTTCTCGATGCCGGCCAGCAGCACCGGCGCCGTGTCGGTCGGCCCGAAATCGCCGCCGCCGGCGACGTCGCCCGCTCCCGTGCCGATCTCGCCGTTCAGCCACAGCAGGTTGTAATAGCTCTTCCAGGTGTTCGTGTAATATTTGTCGTCGCTGGCGGCGAGCGCCTTCTGGAACAGGCTGTATTCGACGCTCTGCAGCTTGGCGTCGATCGCGTCGAGCTGCTTGGCAGAGACTCCGGCATCGCCGCTGGCCCGCATCTGCTCGATCTGGTGCCGCTGCCGCTCGATCAGGTTCACCATGTCCGATATCTTGCCGACATCGTCGCGGATGCGCAGCTGCAGCGCGAGCGTGCGGTTAAGATCCTCGGGCGAGCCCGGCGACTTGGGATCGGGCAGCAGCGTCAGCGGCTGCTCGTAGGTCTGTCCGTCGACTGTGATCCTGACCCGATACTGCCCCGGCGTCGCGACCGGCCCCGGCTGGTTCGGCGGCATGCCCCAATGGGTGATCGGCCGCCATTCCTTGCCTTTGAAGCGCGTGTCGTCCCAGATGTGCGGGTTTTCGGGCGGGATGGTACGCAGTTCGATCGTGCGCAGCGGATCGTAGCGCATGTCCCAGGCGACGCGGTTAATCCCCGCTTCCGCCTTGGCCTTCAGCGTGCGTACGGGATGGCCTGCCGCATCCACGATTTCGACCGTCGCTTCGCCCTTTGGTGCGGCAGGCAGCCAATAGGTGAAGTAGACGTCAGCGTCCCGCAGCCGGTAGCTGTCGCGTGGCGCGAAGAATGTCGGTTCGGTGGGCTTGCCGTTCTTTGCCATCTCCTCGAGCGGCGAGATGTCGTCGAGGATGTAGATGCCGCGCCCATAGGTCGACACGACCAGGTCGTGGAAGCGCTTCTGCGTCACCGTCCAGGTCACGGGCGCTGGCGGCAGGCCGGTGCGGAAATGCGTCCAGGTATTCCCGTCGTCCAGCGAGTAATAGAAGGCGTTGCCGGTGCCCGCGAACAGCAGGCCCTTCGCATTGGGATCTTCCGACACGTTGCGGACATAAGCGAGCGGGCCCTTCGGCAGGGCGGCGTCGAGGCGCGACCAGGTCTTGCCATAGTCCGTGGTCTTCAGGATGTAGGGGGCGCTATCGTCGATCAGGTGCGCATCGACTGTCGCATAAGCGGTGGCCGCATCGAAATGCGAGGGTTCGATGCTGGTGAAGGTGCCGAGTTCGGGCACCCCGGCCGCCTTGAGACCGGCCGAGACGTCGATCCATTTCCCGCCGCCGTCGGCCGTGTACCAGATCTTGCCGTCGTTGGTGCCGGCCCAGACCAGGCCCTGCTGGATCTGCGAAGGCGTGATCGCGAACACGACTTCGGGCGCGAACTGACCGAGATTGTCGCCGACGATGCCGCCCGACGACTTGATGTATTGGGGATCCTGGCGCGAAAGGTCGGGGCTGACGACTTTCCAGCTCTGGCCCTTGTCGGTCGTCTTGAAGACGACCTGGCAACCATAATAGACCGACTTGGGATCGAACGGATCGATCGCCAGCGGCGGCGTCCAGTGGCACCGATAGGGCACTTCGCCCGGCACCGAGTCCATTGTGTGCAGCCACGGGCTGACCGAACGTGCCCGGCCCGTCCGGCCGTCCCACACCGTCACTTCGTTCGAATAGCAGGTGGCCCAGACGGTCTCCGGATCGCCTGGCGTCGGCAGGGTGAAGCCGCTTTCGCAGCCGCCCATGCGGTGGTCCCATCCCTGATCCGAAGGACGGCCCCCGATCGGCAGGCTGGGCCCGCGCATCGTGCTGTTGTCCTGCATGTTGGTGTAGACCATGTACGGCGTCTGGTCGTCGACGGCGACGTGGTACATCTGTCCGATCGGGAAAGTGTGCCGCTGGATGCTCTTGCCGCCGTTGGTGGTGAGGCTGAGGCCGCCGTCGTGGGTGATGACGAAGTGATCGGCGTCTTTCGGGTCCCACCAGATGTCGTGCGTATCGCCGCCCCAGCGCACCACGTCGAACGTCGTGCCGCCGTCCATCGACTGGCTGACGCTGCTGTTGGCGACGATGATCCGGTTCGGGTCCACCGGCGACACCATCAGGTGAATGTAATAGCCGGCGCGCCCGATCAGCTTGCGGTCCCAGGAAACGGTGCGCCAGTTCTGCCCGGCATCGTCCGACCGCCAGAGCGAGCCCAGCCCGTTGGTCTGGATCAGCGCATAGACACGGTTTGAATCGGACGGCGCGACTGCCACGTCGATCTTGCCGACTGGGCTGGTCGGCAGGCCGTGCCCGACGATATGCTGCCAATGCTCGCCGCCGTCGTGGGTGACATAGACGCCGCTGCCGGGACCGCCGCTTTCCTCGCCCCAGGTACGCATCTTAACCTGCCATGTGCCGGCGTAGATCGTCTTCGGGTCCTTGGCGTCCATCGACAGGCCGGAGCAGCCGGTCTTCTCGTCGACGAACAGCTGGCGCTGCCAGGTCTTGCCGCCGTCGGCGGTGTGGAAGACGCCGCGCTCCTGCTGCGGACCGGAAAGCCGGCCGAGCGCGCAGACATAGACGCTGTTGGCGTTGGCCGGATCGATCAGGATGCGGCCGATGCGCCCCGTCGCTTCCAGGCCCATATGGACCCAGGTCTTACCGCCGTCGGTCGACTTGTAGACGCCGTTGCCGATCACATCGATGTCGCGGATCGCCCAGGCTTCGCCCGTGCCTGCCCAGACTGTCTTCGGGTCGGACGGCGCGACGGCCAGCGCGCCGATCGCAGCGACATTCTGATCGTCGAACACCGGCGTCCATTTGCCGCCGCCATTTTCGGACTTGAAGATGCCGCCGGAAGAGGCGCCCGCATAGTAATTGAGGTGATCGCCCGGCGCCGCAGCGAAGGAGGCGACACGGTTGCCGACGACCGGGCCTAGAAAGCGGAAGCCGAACTCGGCCGGCTTCTGCTCTTCCTCGCCGCGCGACTGCGCATGCGCGGCCCCGACTGCGAAGAACGATACTGCCGCCAGCATCAGACCCAATCGGCGCATGGCAATCCCTCCCGAGACTCGTCCGTATACGATATACGGAACTATGCACGGCAGCGGCGGCGGGTCAATGGGGGCGGGATGCGCCCGTTCCAGGAGCGGCAGGCGGTTCCCAGCCGAATACGCTGCGCCCGCCATAGTCGTGCGAGCGCGCCAGCTCCTCGGCAATTACGGCCTCGATCGAAGGCCTCGTCGCATGCGCTTCGAGCCGCCGCGCCTGCTGGTCCAGGCGTCGGATCGCGGCGAGCTCCT